>JAAXZS010000120.1 GCA_012719745.1 Clostridiales bacterium
CCGGCAATCCCAGATCCAGCAGCACCAGATCCGGCAGCCAGGAGGTGACCATCATCCGCCCCTCCCTGCCGCTGGCGGCAGTAATGGTCTGATAATCCTGAGCTTCCAAAAGTGTTTTCCGGAAACCCTGGATATTATCATCGTCCTCGATAATCAAAATTTTATACTTGTTGTTCATTTTTTTCCTCCTCCAGGGGCAGTGTAAAGCGGAACAGACAGCCGCCCGCGGGCTTATTTTCGCCGGAAATGGTGCCGCCGTGCGCCTTAACGATGGAGGCGCAGACGGAAAGACCGATGCCCATGCCCTTCTTCCCGTCGTCCGAGTGCTTTCGCCCTCGTCCAAAATCGGTGAACAGGTGGTGCAGTTCCTCGCCGCTCATGCCGCGCCCGTCGTCCTCCACGGCAAAAACCGCCTGCGTGGGCTGCAGCCGCACCCGCAGCATCAGCTTTGTCATGCCGTCAGCGTGCTGCACGGCATTTTCCAGCAAGTTGTTGAGCACCTGTGAGATCAGCATGGCGTCCATGGGAATGAAAACGATGTCGGTGGGAATGTCCGGCGTCACCAGAATGTCGGGGTGATGGCTGCGGAACTTGGTGAGAACGCTCTCCGCCAGCTCCTCGGGCAGCACCGGTGTCTTTTTCACTCGGGAGCCCTCATCCATCTGCATCCGTGTGACAGTGAGCAGATTTTCCACCATGTGGACCATCCACTGGGCGTCCTCCGTGGCCTGGTCCATCAAAAGTATTTTCTGCGCCCGGGTAAGCTCGTCATAGCTGTCCCGTACCGCCGAGCAGGCGCCGTAGATGGAGGTAAGCGGCGTCCGCAGATCGTGGGACACGGCCCGCAGCAGGTTGGCCCGGGTACGTTCCAGCTCATTTTCCTTCTCCAGCGCCTTCTGCCGTTTGAGTTTGGTGGTGAGGGTGCTGGTCACGAAGGATACGGTGAGCATACAAAGAGCCGAGAGCAGGTTGTCCGACACGGTAAAATTGAAAGCAAACTGGGGATAGGTAAAGGCCCAGTTCACAATGAGCATGTACAGGAGTGAAGCGATAATGCCGTAAACATAGCCGTCTGTAAAAAGGGAGCATAGAAAGGCGGCAAGTATGTAGATCATGGAGATCAGCCCCACATTTTCCACCACCGTCTGTATGAGAACGCTGATGACAAAAGCCACTGCGGTGATTCCAATGACCAAAAAAGACTGATGACAGATATGTTTCCATTTTCTCGTGGTGACCGCCTCCCTTATTTACTATTATAAATCCCAATTCTGTGAAAAAACAGACGGATTTCGCCATATAGCAGTTAAGAATCTGTAAAGGATGTATATAGAGAAGCTGGGAATCTTTGCCGCTTCTTTGCTCTTCGTTTGATATAATCGTCACAATAAGGACGTAGATAATAAAACGTCCAAATATGAAGAGGGAGCGTGAAGTTTTGTGAAAACCAAAAAGCAATTTACAACGTACTTTGTCGCGCTGGCCGTCGTCGTTGTAGTGCTGATTGTGATAGGCATCGCCTATCCTAACGGCTTCTACGGCACGATCTGGTCTCTCCTGCCGCCTGTGGTGGCTATTGCACTGGCACTGATCAGCAAGGAAGTTTACTCTTCTTTGTTTATCGGATGTCTGGTGGGTGCGTTGCTGTACGCGCAGTTCGCCCCGTGGGATACCATTTGTACGCTGATGGGCCCTGATTACGGCCTGATCTCCGTGCTGGGTGACCACTACGACATGGGCATCATCATCTTCCTGGTTATTCTGGGTATCATGGTGGATCTGATGAACAAGGGCGGCGGATCCGAAGCCTTCGGCCGCTGGGCCAAAAAGACGGTGAAGAGCCGGTGCGCTGCACAGCTGACAACCATGTGCCTGGGCATCCTGATCTTTATCGACGACTATTTCAACTGCCTGACCGTGGGCGCCGTCATGCGTCCCGTCACTGAAAGCCACAAGATCAGCCGTGCAAAGCTGGCCTACCTGATCGATGCCACCGCGGCTCCCGTCTGCATGATCGCTCCCATCAGCTCTTGGGCTGCTGCGGTTTCCGGTTATGTACAGAGCGATTCTGTCAACGGTATCGAGATGTTCATCAAGCAGATCCCCTACAACTACTACTGCCTGCTGACCATCGTCATGATGATTACTATTTCTCTGCTGAATATGGACTACGGCCCCATGCTGACCCATGAGTACAACGCCCAGGTACATAACGATCTGTTTACCACCCCCGAGCGTCCCTTTGAAGGCGCCGACGAGTATGAAAAACCGGCCAGTGGCAAGAGCACTGTCTGGGATATGTTCCTCCCCGTCATCGTCCTGATCGTCACCTGCTGCATCGGCATGGTGTTTACGGGCGGCTTCTGGGATGCCGAAGCAGACGGCTATCACAACTTTATGGTGGCCTTCTCCAACTCCGACGCCTCCTATGGCCTGCCTCTGGGTGCCATCGTTGCGCTGCTGTTCACTCTGGTTTATTTCTGGCTGCGTGGCGCCATCGGCTTTGAAAAGTCTATGGAATCCGTTCCCCAGGGCTTCATTCAGATGATTGCCCCCATCCTGATCCTGACCTTCGCATGGACGCTTTGCTCCATGACCCGTTACGCTCTGGGCAGCGCCGACTTCGTGGCGACCGCTCTGGCCAACGCCGATCAGCTCAAGAAGTTCCTGCCGGCTATCATCTTTATCATTGCCTGCCTCATCGGTTTTGCCACCGGTACTTCCTGGGGCACCATCGGTATCATGGCTCCTATCGTTGTCAACGTTTTCAACTATGATGTGGAGCCCACGCTGTGCGTCATCGGCCTGGCAGCTGCCTGCGCCGGCGGTGTCTGCGGCGACCACTGCTCTCCTATCTCCGATACCACCATTATGGCTTCGGCCGGTGCCCACTGCTTCCACCTGAACCACGTGACGACGCAGATTCCTTACGCCTTCACCGTGGTGGCCG
Source organism: Clostridiales bacterium (assembly GCA_012719745.1). Taxonomy (GTDB): domain Bacteria; phylum Bacillota; class Clostridia; order Oscillospirales; family Oscillospiraceae; genus Vescimonas. The sequence goes on from JAAXZS010000120.1 coordinate 2,951, forward strand.
TGTCCTTCATTGGCTTCGTCCTGGCGGGCCTCATCCAGCTGGTCTGGCTGTGCCTGGCGATTGAAATCGTCCTGATGGTCGGCACACTGCTGGTCATCAAAAGCGTTGTTTCCAAGAAGCACGCCGGTATGTTTGAAGAGATGGCCAAGGCTGATAAGGAACTCATGGAGGCTGCTCTGAAAGACTGACAATTATAACACATAGGTTTTACCTCAAAAAGGAAAAGACTGCCGCGTAAGCGGCAGCCTTTTCCTTTTTTCAATGTTTCATGCTGGTGACGGAATCCAAAGCGGAGTCCATGGCGTTGCCCAGCTTTTCCATGGTTTTGCCCACCGTGGTTTTTCTGGCCTTCGGCCGGGGATTGACCATCATGTCTGCCACCACACCGGTCACAAGACCGACGCCTACGCCGCGCAGAAATGCTTTTGCGCTCACAAACATCAACTCCTTTTCAAGTACGCCCATAGTATGACCGGAATTCACAAAAAAAACCGCCGCTTCTTGCTAAAAAAAAGCAGATACATTATACTGTATAGGAAAGACTATGGAACAAAGGAGAAGCGAAATGTCCATTGCTGTTTTGCAGGAGAAGATCCGCGCCGGAAAGACGCCCGTTGCGCTGGGACTGGCTCCTGTCCTTGAAAAAATTAACCCTCGCATTGTGAAAAGCTTTGAAAATATGTTCGGCGACGCCATTCAGACGAAGACGGAGTCCCTGCGCTACCACTGCACCACCCTTTTAGACGCGGTGGAGGGGATGACACCTGCCGTGGTATTCTCCGCCGCCGCCTTTTTGCGCTACGGCTACCTGGGGCTGGAGGTGCTGGAAAACCTGACTCACATCGCCAAAGGCAAGGGCCTTTACACCATCATTGATGCCCGGACCACAGACCCCACCCTGTGGTCCTATGCCAACGGTGTCACGGTGGTGCCGTATCTGGGCAGCGACAGCTATGATGTGCCCGGGGATAAAAGTGCTTTCGTGGTGCTGCGAACAGCCAACCTCTCCGCCGGCGAGGTGCAGAATCTCATGGCCGGGGATCGGAAGCTCTATGCAGCCGTGGGGGAGCAGGTGGCCCGCCGGGGTGAAACGCTGGGCGGGTGCATCGGTACGGATTACTCACTGGATGTAAAGGAGCTGCGCCGCCGGATGGAAAAGACTTTTTTCCTCCTGACGGACTGCGGCTGCGAGGCCGCCAGCTATGGATTTGACGAGCTGGGTCACGGGGCACTGGTGGTGAACCGTGACATACAGTGGGCGGAGGAACCGGCGAAAGCCATGGAGGATGCCGTTCGCGAAATGAAAAAATGGGTCACCATTGTGTAAAGGAAGAAAACATGACAACCATCTATTTGATACGACATGCCGAGGCGGAGGGCAATCTTTACCGCATCGCCCACGGCCACTATGACGGTCTGATTACCGACCGGGGCTACCGGCAGATCGAGGCTCTGCGCCGCCGGTTTGCGGAGGTACCCATTGACGCCGTGTACAGCAGCGATCTTTTCCGGGCCCGCACCACGGCCGCCGCCCTCTATGCACCCCGCCATCTGCCTCTGCACACCGACCCCGATTTGCGGGAGGTGGGCCTTGGCGTCTGGGAGGGCTGCACCTGGACGGACATGGGCCGTCAGTATCCGGAGCAGATGCATAACTTCAACAGACAGTTGGACAAGTGGCAGGTACCGGACTGCGAGCCTGCGGCGGAGGCTCGAGATCGGGAGATGGGCGCACTGCGCCGCATTGCTGCGGAAAATCCCGGAAAAACCGTGGCTGTTTTCAGCCACGGCGCCGTCATGCGCATCACGCTGGGCACGATCCAGGGTCTGACCCTTGCCCAGATCGGCGAAAGCGGCCACGGCGACAACACCGCCGTTTCCAAAATCGAGGTGGAAGGGGATACCTTCCGCGTGATCTACCGGGATGACAACACCCATCTGATTGGATCCTGCCTTTCCACCTTTGCCGGCCAGAAATGGTGGCAGGACGGTCAGGCCCTTGAGGCAGAGGAGACCTACGGGCCGCTGGACGGCGAGACCTATCTGCGTTTTTGCCAGGATGCCTGGTCGGAAGGCGACAATGCCGGGGCCTTTGATTCCGCTGCCGCCGCGGTGCAGGCGGAAAGCGGCCACCTCATCGGCATTTTCGAGGGCGAAACCCCCATCGGCGCTTTGCTGCTGGCACCTGAGCGGGATGCAGCGCAGAAGGCGGGTTGGATTGACTTTTATTATCTCGTTCCCGCTTACCGGGGCCGCCACTACGGCATTCCGCCGTTGGGACAGGCGGTGCAGTATTACCGCACCCACGGCCGGGACCGCCTGCGGATACGCTGTACGCCCCGTCAGGAAAAAACCATGCAGTATTTCACGCAGTACGGCTTTCACCCTCTTTGCCAAAAGGACGGGGACACCGTGCTGGAAAAATATATCGGATACGGGGAAAAAGAATGAGAGGAACTGAATTTTTACCGGTGAGCCGGGAAGAGATGGTGGCGCGGGACTGGTACTACTATGATTTTCTGGTGGTCACCGCCGATGCCTATATCGACCATCCCAGCTTTGGCACGGCCATCATCTCCCGGCTTCTGGAGGCCGAGGGTTATCGGGTGGCGGTGCTGGCCCAGCCGGATTGGCACAGTGCCAAGGCCTTCGCGGCCATGGGCAAGCCCCGGTACGGCGTGCTCATCGGCGGAGGGAATCTTGACTCCATGGTGGGTCACTATACTGTGGCGAAGCGCCGCCGCAACCGGGATCTTTACTCCCCCGGCGGGAAGATGGGTCTGCGGCCGGATCGCCCCACCATCGTTTATGCCAACCGGGCCCGAGAGGCCTTTCCCGATACCCCCATCGTCATCGGCGGACTGGAGGCGTCACTGCGCCGCTTTGCCCATTACGACTATTGGGATGATGCGGTGCGCCGGAGCATCCTGTTCGACACCCCCGCCGACCTGCTGGTTTACGGTATGGGGGAGGCCGCCACAAAGGAGATCGCCCGCCGCCTCTCCCGAAAGGTGCCCGTGGCCTCCATCACGGACGTGCGGGGAACCGCTTTTATTACCAATGACCCCGCCGCGTGCATCTATCATCCGGTGGAGTGCCCCTCTTATGAGGAGATCTGTGAGAGCAAGGAGGCCTATGCCCGCGCAACAGAGCTGCAATATGAGGAACACGACCCCATTCGGGGACGGGGCATTTTGCAAAATTGCGGCGGCAGAACTCTGGTGGTGAACCCGCCCCAGAAGCCCCTTTCCCGGGAGGCGCTGGACCGGGTGTACGACTTCCCCTATGTGCGGGAGGTGCATCCCATGTATACGGAGCCTGTTCCTGCCATCGAGGAGGTGCGCTTTTCCATCACCCACAACCGGGGCTGCTTCGGTGGCTGCAATTTCTGCGCCCTTGCCTTCCATCAGTGGCGGATGGTCACCTCCCGCAGCGAGGCATCGGTGTTGCGGGAAGCGGAGGAGCTGATTCAGGATCCCTTGTTCAAGGGGTATATCCACGATGTGGGCGGCCCCTCGGCCAACTTTCGCCACACCTCCTGTGCCCAGCAGAAGAAGTGCGGCATGTGCAAAAATAAGAACTGTCTGGCACCCACCCCCTGTCAGAATCTGGACGCCGACCATTCCGAATATACGGAACTGCTGAAAAAGCTCCGGGAACTGCCGGGCATCAAAAAGGTATTTGTCCGCTCCGGTATCCGGTACGACTATATGCTTCAGGACAAAAACAAGGAATTTTTCCGGGAGCTGGTGGATTATCACATCAGCGGCCAGCTGAAGGTGGCGCCGGAGCACTGCGTCTCCGCGGTGCTGGACTATATGGGCAAGCCCCATTTTGATGTCTTTGAAAAATTCTGGGCGCAGTACCGCCGCATCAACGAAAAGGCGGGAAAGGAACAGTACCTGGTGCCCTATCTCATGTCCTCCCACCCGGGCTGCACGCTGGAGGACGCGGTGGCCTTGGCGGAGATCCTTCACCGCAACGGCCGGGAGCCGGAGCAGGTGCAGGATTTCTATCCCACCCCCGGCACCCTTTCCACCTGCATGTATTATACCGGCATCGACCCCCGCACCATGAAACCGGTGTATGTGGCCCGGGACAGCCATGATAAGGCCATGCAGCGGGCACTGTTGCAGTGGCGCCGTCCCGAAATGCGGTGGCTGGTGATTGAAGCGCTGCAAAAGGCGGGGAGAGAGGACCTTATCGGCTATGACCGCCACTGTCTGGTGCGGCCCCTGCCGGGTATGGAAGTCAAGAAGCCGGAAAAGAAGCCGTCCACGCCCTCCAAACCCCACCGGGACGGCCGGGGGCCCAAGCCCGCGGGTACGGTGCACAAGGGCCGGAAAAAGGGAAACCCGGGGCGAAAGCCTCCCATGCCGCCGGAGAAAAAGGCGGCGCTGGCCCGACGTCGCCGGGACAAGTAAAAAAATGTGAATAAAAGGCTGCTTTTATATTGACAACAGCAGGAATCTCTCCTTATAATGGTAAAACGTGTGAAGCCTGAAAGGGAGTAGTCTGCGGCGCTGTGTCTGAAAAAGCAGCGGCGTGATGCGTGATCGTCATCCCGGCGGGAATTTTTTCCGCCCGGTTCGTGTCATAAGAGGCGAGACTTTTGTGCCGAGAGGGGAATACTCTCTATAGCGGCATAAAGGCCTCGCCTGAACTTTTTATGCCATAAGAGGAGAGAGCTATGAGTACAGTATGGATCGTGCTGCTCTTTGTGGTGGGATTGATTCTCATCATCAAAGGCGGCGACTGGTTTGTGGATGCGGCGGTGTGGATTGCCAAGGTGTCCGGCATCCCTCAGTTTATTATCGGCGCCACCATTGTCAGTCTTGCCACCACGCTGCCGGAGCTGATGGTGTCCATCATGGGCACGCTGGACGGCGAGGTGGATTTGGCGGTGGGCAATGCCGTGGGCTCCGTCACCGCCAATCTGGGACTGATTATGGGCATCTCCATTGTCTGCATTCCGTCGGTTGTGCGCAAGGCGCAGTTCAACCTGAAAGCCCTTTTGATGGCGGGCGCCGCCATTTTGCTGTGGGTGCTCTGCCGGGGCGGCAACCTGGCCATTTTGCCAAGCGCTCTGCTGCTGGTGATTTTCGCCGTGTTTGTCTGGGCCAATGTCCGGGACGCCCGGCTGGGCGTGACGGAAGCGGAGCATCCCGCCCACAAGCGGGAGCGGCCTACCAAACGCCATATTACCATCAATGTGGCAAAGTTCGCGGTGGGTGTGGCGGCCATTATTGTGGGGTCCAATCTGCTTATTGACAACGGCAGCGCACTGGCGGAGGCCATGGGCGTGCCCTCTGCCATCATCGGCGTCACTATGGTGGCCATCGGCACCTCGCTGCCGGAGCTGGTCACCACGATCACGGCCATCGCCAAAAAAGAGGCGTCCATGTCCATCGGCAACATTGTGGGTGCCAATGTCATCGACCTGACGCTGATCCTGCCCATCTGCTCGTTGATTTCCGGCGGCAGCCTCACCATCGGCACCCAGTCCTCTGTGCTGGATATGCCGGCCTGCGCGATTGTAGCGCTGCTGGCTGTTCTGCCCCCGCTGTTCAAGGGGAAGTTTTACCGTTGGCAGGGCATTGTGATGCTCCTTTTCTATGTGGCATATATGGTGGTGCTGGTGACTCAATTCGGCGTATAAACGTATAAAACGCAAGGCCCGGCCATTTGGCCGGGCCTTGCGTTTATTAAACTTGCTTTATCCGATGTAGCTGACATTCAGATCCACACGACCATTGATGCCGTTGATATGACCGCTGCTGGTGTACTGCCACATACCGAAAGAGCCGGCATAGTCCGTCTGCTCGGTGTAGTTGGCCAACCAGACCATGTAGCTGGACAGCTTTGACAGATCCATCATGCTATGAAGGTAATAGGGATTGGCATAGATGGCGGGAGTATATCCGGCGCTGCGAACGGTGGCGCAAAAGGCGTCGCAGATTTCCGTGCGCTGGGCATTAGTAAGTACGTTGGTGCGGGCGTCGCTGGCCACCCATTCTATGTCGATGGCAATGGGGTAGGAGATGGTGTGTCCCGCCACATACTGGACACACATGCTGGCTTCGTCCACAGCCTCCTGCTTGGTAATGGCTTGGGTGAAGAAGTAGACGCCCACCTTCAGCCCGGCGGCCTCTGCCCCATTGATGTAGCTTTCATACATATCGTCCAGTACCAGTTTACCCGTGCCATAACCCCGGTAACCCAGACGGATCATCACAAAGTTGCTGCCGGAGGCTTTCACCTGCTGCCAGTGGATGCTGCCCTGCCATTCGGAAACGTCAATGCCCACCTTTCCGTCCAGCGTGCCGCTGGGGGAGAAGTGATAGGCGACACCGTCAATGGCCCGCAGTCCTGTGACCTTATTGCCGCCTGCGTCAAAATAATAGGTATTTCCCTCCAGCGTCTGCCAGCCGGTATAAGTAGGTGTAGTCGGCTCAGTAGGTGTAGTCGGCTCGGTAGGTGTAGTCGGCTCGGTAGGCGTGGTCGGTTCGGTAGG
>JAAXZS010000182.1 GCA_012719745.1 Clostridiales bacterium
GGGGTGGACGACATTTCGGCGGGCCTTTCCATGAGCGTGGTGCGCAATGCCCTTTACAAGGTGATCCGCGCCGCTTCGGCGGAGGAACTGGGGCGGGAGATCGTGGTGCAGGGGGGTACCTTCCTCAACGACGCCGTGCTGCGCAGCTTTGAACGGGAGCTGGGTAAAGAGGTGATCCGTCCCACCATCGCGGGATTGATGGGTGCCTTCGGCGCGGATCACCTTGTAAAGGGCATTGCGCACCACGCTCATGGAAAGGCCCGCCGAAATGTCGTCCACCCCGGCGCCGTCCTTCTGAGCCTGCTTCACAGAGGAGTTCATAAATACGGTACAGCGGGAGCCCAGCTCCGCCGGATGCCTGGCAAAAAGGCCCAGCCGGGCGAACTCCTCCGCCGTATAGCCCAGCGCTCGGGCAAAGGTCTCCAAAAAGGAGCCGCAGCCGGAGGAGCAGGCCTCGTTGAGCATAATACTGTCGATGGACTCGTTGCGCACACGGAAGCATTTAATGTCCTGCCCGCCGATGTCCAGAATAAATTCCACGTGGGGGTTAAAATGCCGGGCGGCGCGGAAATGAGCCATCGTCTCCACCACGCCCCCGTCCAGATGGAAGGCGGCTCGGATCAATTCCTCTCCGTAGCCTGTCACAGCAGAGGAACGGATACGAATATGGTCGCCGCAAAGCTGCCGGATACGGATCAGCTCCTGCCGAATAATCTCCACCGGCTCGCCCCGGCTGGAGGCATAAAAGCTGTCCAGCAGTGCGCCCTCCGCACTGACAAGGCACAGCTTGGTGGTGGTGCTGCCGCAGTCGATACCCAGGTAAGCGTCCCCCTCATAGGTTTTAGGATCAGCTTTCGGGACGGACGCTTTTGCGTGGCGGGCGCAAAACGTCTCATAGGCCGCTGGGGAATCGAACAGCGGCTCCGCGGTGCGGGCAGGCTGTTCCTCCGCCAGTGCCTGGGTCAGGGCAGCCATCAGCTCGTCAAAGGTAGTGGCCTGCCGCTCCTTTCGGGCATAAATCGCCGCGCCGATGGCCACGGCAAAACGGCTGTATTCCGGGAAAGCGGCGTGCTGATCGTCAAGGTTCAGTGTCTCCGTAAATCGGCGGCGCAGACCCTTGCAGTAATACAGAGGGCCGCCCAGAAACATAACATGGCCCTCAATGCACCGTCCCTGGGCAAGACCCGTGATGGTCTGGTTCACCACCGCCTGATAAATACTGTCGGCAATATCCTCCTTGCGGGCGCCCTGATTGAGCAGAGGCTGGATGTCCGACTTGGCAAAAACGCCGCAGCGGGAGGCAATGGGGTAAATGCGCTGACTCTTCAGACTCAGCTCATCCAGTTCCCCGGGAGTCACATTGAGCAGCGTGGCCATCTGGTCAATAAAAGCGCCGGTACCTCCGGCGCAGCTGCCGTTCATGCGCTCGTCCATGCCGCCGCGAAAGAAGATGATTTTGGCATCCTCACCGCCCAGCTCCACCACCACATCCGTCTCGGGAGCCAGCAGGCGCACGGCGTTGCCGGTGGCAAAAACCTCCTGCACAAAGGGCAGGCCGGCGGCCCGGGCCTCCCCCAGTCCTGCCGAGCCGGAGATAGCCGGAAAGATGGTTTCTCCCCGCAAAAAGGGCTCTGCTGCCTGCACCAGCTCCAGTGTCTTTTGACGCACCTGCGAAAAATGGCGTTCATACCGCTCATATACTGTTTTCCCATCATGCTCCACCACGATTTTCGCGGTGGTGGAACCGATGTCTATTCCCAGCGCCACTGCCATTGTCTATCCGTCCTTTTCCTCATATCCATGTCGGATTTCGTCTTAAATCAACAAACATCATAGCACAACCCAAAAGCGCTTACAAGCTGAAAAAGGGCCATTTGCGCAGTGATAAACAGCCCCGCCTTTGGCTAAATAAGCAAAGAAAAATTGCTTCACACCGATGTGAAAAAAGGAGCAAAAATCCGAATCGGATTTTGCTCCTTTTTTTATTGGAATTGTCGTTTTTATCAGTGGTCAAGCACAGCACTCGCGCCAAGTTTCCGCAACTTTCTCCTCCGCAGCAGAGCAATTGTACCCTTGAGCAGCAGATTGACCAGCAAAATCAGCAGCGAAACAATGGCAGCGTTCTCAAGCTGCATCTGGGCTTCAAACTGAGTGATCATCAAAGAGATGGGTTTTGTATCCGTCGTGGCCAAAAAAGATACGGCAGAAATGGTCATCATGCTGTTTACGAAGAAGTAGGCAAACATTTCCCGGAGCGTGGACATACTTTGGGGCAGGAAGACATCTTTGATCAGGCGCAACCGTCCAATGCGGAGCGTCTGCCCCACCGCTTCAATATTTTCATTGATTTTCCCCAGAGAATTATACATCATCAGATAGGGCGAGGCGATAAAGTGCACCAGATTTGCCATTACCAGAATGATAATCGTTCCGTATACCGGGCTTCCCTTGTAAACGAGCACATAGGAAAGTCCCAGTACAATACCGGGGATTGCCATAGCCGTCATGGCGATCAGGTGCAGCAGTCTGGACAGCCCGCTTTTCATTCGGGCGGTCATATAGGCCGTCATAAAGCCCAAAAGCGAACCCACCAATGCCACCAGCACTGCAATCAAAACAGAATTAAGCAGGTATTGTCCGCCATCGAGATCAAAGACGCGCTGCACATTGTAAAACGAAAAACGCATGTCATTGGGGTATTTGGCGGTAAAGCCAAGCACCATAAAGGATATAATCGGCAGCACTGTCAACAGCGAAACCACTATGCAGTAGATATAGGAAAACGCAAGCGTTCCCCTGTTTTTATTTAGCGGAAATGCTTTAATAACAAAGGCTGAGCTGCCTTTATCCCGATTCGAAAGATCCACCAAAAACGCCACAACGGCCGGCAAGAGCAGAATCGCACCGTACACAGAGCCGGTGTCAAAGTTCAGCTGGCCGATCACTTCCTGATACATGACCACCGAAATCGTCTTGATCTTTCCGCCGACCATCAGGGGAACACCGTAATCCGTTATGATCATGGTAAATACGGCAAATATCACAGAAATGAGCGGTTTGCGCAAAAAGGGCATTGTGATGGAGGTCATCTGCCGCCAGCGGGGAATATTCAGTACCTTGGCCGCCTCATAGGGGGAGCAGTCCTCATAATGCATGACATCGGCCAGCATCAGAAACGCCACAGGAAAGGCATACATGACCGATCCGATCACGATGCCCCAAAAGCCGTAAATACTGGTTTGCAGATGAAACATCCGGGTCAGAATACCGTTGTTTCCCAGCAGGATAATCAGCCCCATGCCATGGGAAATGGAGGGGATCAGCATAGGTAATATCAGTATGAGGCGGAAAAGTTCTTTACCACGAATCCCGGTTCGTTCCAGGCAGTAGGCCAGTACATACGCAATCAGCACCGTTATCACAGTGGCGGTCAGCGTGACGATCAGTGATTGCGCCAGTATGCCGCCGATGCCCGCGGAGCTAAATACGCTTTTCAGACTTTCCGGGCTAATGTGCAGCAGCATGCGGAGCAGCGGTAATAGTACAAGCGCCGCAAAAACACACAGCAATATCAGCTTAAAGGCGGCCGGTGCCGCCTGTTTGTTTTTACGCATATCAGCCTCTTACGAATCGACGGATAGAATCCGCCTTCGCCTGCAGGTTTTCCAATACAAACCGGCGCACATAATCGTCTGCCGGATGCTCCACAATGGCGTCGGGTGTATCGATCTGCACCAGATGCGCATTGTTCATAATCATGATTCGGTCAGCCATGGCAAAGGCCTCCTCCTGATCGTGCGTTATGTAAATCATAGTGGTATCAAACTGTGCCTGCAGGGATTTGATCTCCCGGCGCAGCGTAATACGCGTATCCACATCCAGCGCCGACATGGGCTCGTCAAACAAAATGATCTCCGGATGCAGCACCAACGTGCGGGCAATAGCCACGCGCTGCTGCTGCCCGCCGGACAAATCACCGGGCTTTTTGTTTTCATATTCACTCATTCCCAGCAACGCCAGCATTTCCTTCGCTTTTTGCCGGGCGGTGGCTCTGGTTTCCTTCCGGATCTTAAGTGCATACTCCACATTACCCAGCACGGTCATATTCTCAAAGAGTGCATAGTTCTGGAATACAATGCCCATGCTGCGCTCCGCCGGGGGAGCGTTGGTGATGTCCTTCCCATTCAAGGCAACTGTGCCGCTGCTGGCCTCCAGAAGTCCGATTAATATACGCAGCAGCGTTGTTTTCCCGCAGCCGGAGGGGCCGAGAATTGACAAAAACTCGCCTTGGAACACGTCAAAACTGACGTGTTCCAGCGCGCATTTTCCATCATAATTCTTGCTAAGATCCGTAATCCGCAGCTTGGTTTTCTTATCTTTTAGTGTGTCCACTTTGCCAGCAGCCTTTCTTTTTCGGCGGAGGTGTTATCCTTCATATCCCCATATTTAATGTTGCTGGGATAATTTTCCACATCAAAGGTCTTATCATTGTATATCTTTTCCGGATAAAACTTTTCGCAGTTCTCTTCGCCATAGGTGGTGTACAGGAACTCGAACACATCCTTTACGCTCTGGCGGGTCTCTTTTCCGTTGAGGATACCCATACCGTACATGGAGTAGGGCGAGCCTTCCTCAAAGAACAATATTTTCAGGTTGGCGCCATCCTGATTGATTTTGGTCACAGCCTGCGCCGTCATGCCAAAGCCGATGGCGGCTTCCTTCTGAAGAAGCGCATTCACGGGGCCGGAACCGGAGGAGGTGTATTGCAGGATATTGGGTGTCAGTTCATCAAAGTAGGTAAAGGCAGCCTCTTCTCCCCAGGCGTTGGTCAGATTGCGCAGGAACATATAACCCGTGCCGGAGGATTTGGGATTGGGCATAGAGATCAATCCCTTATACTGAGGATCCAACAAATCCTGATAGGAGGTCGGCATTGTCAGCCCGCGTTCGCTGATCACATCAGGATTTACGATCACGGCGCCGCCGTTGCGCAACTCAGGTATATAATAGTTGCTTTCCACCACTTCGGGATCAAAGCGGGAAAAATCGCAGAATCCGGACAGATCCGCCAGATAACCCTTGTCCTCCATCTCCTGCATATAACCATATTCCAAGTCATAAGTAATGTCGCAGGTGGTATCCTTGCCCTCACTGAGCAGCTTGGCCGCATGGTCGCCGGTGGACATATACTCGATCTTAATGTCATAATCGGGGAACTGTTCGCTCAGCCGCTGCTGCATATAGGTGACACGATAATCCTCAGCACTTGTATAAATCAGTATTTTCTCTTTGTCGGATTTTCCGCAGCCGGTCAAAGCCATGGGGATCACTGAACACAGAGCCAGTAATACAGCAATAATCTTTTTCATCTTTTCTCCTTAATACATCCATCGTTTCAATTATTTCGGTCAAATTATGTCATTTTTTCTTGTTTCGCAAAAAATTCGCTGTTCACTTTTAGCAAGCAATCGTTGACATTTAAACATTCCTATGATACTAATTGTGTGCCGCTTTGTCAAGTTCTCTTTTCGTAAAGGTTTGTCACAAAAGATAACAATTTGTCCGCATCGGCATAGACAATTTATTTTCTTCATGGTACACTATAAAAGCACGGCTGTCGTGCGTTTTATGTCGCATCGGGCAGTCGGGAAAGAAGAGGACGGGATGCGGTCATTTCCGTTCTTCAAGATAAGATAGGAGCGCATTTATAATGCTGACAAAAAAACAGTTTGAGCTGCTGGAGCGGCTGACTCAGTCCAAAAAGGCAGTTTCCCAGCGTGCTCTCGCCGCGGCACTTTCCATATCCGTCGGAAATGTAAACAAAATTATGGGAGAATTGACCGAGCAGGGTTTGGTGGAAAAAGGAAGCATTACGGCCAAAGGGTTGGATGCCATGGAGCCTTACCGCGTCAAAACCGCCGTCTTCATCGCCGCCGGCTTCGGCTCACGGATGGTTCCCATTACGCTCAATACGCCCAAGCCCCTGGTGCGCGTCAACGGCAAGCGCATTATTGACTCTCTGCTGGACGCCGTGATCGCCGTGGGTATCACGAACATCTATATTGTGCGCGGCTATCTGGGGGAGCAGTTCGACCAGCTGCTCTACAAGTATCCTACCATAAAGTTTATTGAAAACCCCATTTACAACGAATCCAACAATATCTCCTCCGTTATGTGCGCCAGTTATCTGCTGAAAAACGCCTATGTGATGGAAGGCGATCTGCTCTTATATAATCCGGATCTGATCAAGCCCTACCAGTATGAGTCCAATTATCTGGGTGTCCCTGTGGAAAAAACAGACGACTGGTGTTTTGAAGTAAACAGCAAGGGCGTTATCAGCAAACTCTCCGTAGGCTGCACCAACTGCTTCCACATGTTCGGCATCTCCTACTGGAACGAAGCGGACGGTGCTAAGCTGGTGGGCCATGTGAAGGATGTCTATCAGGCACCCGGCGGTAAGGAGCGCTACTGGGATCAGGTGGCGCTGGAATACCACAAATCCGAATATTCCATCCATGTGCGGCAATGTACCTTTAATGACATCACAGAAATCGACACCTTTAATGAGCTCAAGCGTCTGGACAAGACCTACGACATCTGAAAACGTGAAAAAAGATAGGGCCGATATCGGCCCTATCTTTTTTGTCCGGTTTACGCGCGGTTTAATTGGTGCTGTTATTCATCCTCTTTTCCGACGCTCACATGAAGGCCGTTGACCTCCACACCGCTGTCGGCGGGGATCAGGATGTACCGGCGGCCGTCAATGACCCGTGTTTCCAGGAGATAGCTGTTCTCCGGCGCCACGGAGA
>JAAXZS010000183.1 GCA_012719745.1 Clostridiales bacterium
AGCACCGCGGCTTCCGGGCGGGCACGGACGACTATATGACAAAACCTGTGGATGAGGAGGAAATGCTCTGGCGGATTAAGGCCCTGCTGCGGCGCTATAAAAGCGCCACGGAGCACCGTCTCTCCGTGGGAAACACGGTGCTGGACTATAATTCCTTTCAGGTCATCAGCCCATCGGGAACGGATCAGCTGACGGCCAAGGAATTTATGCTGATCTATCATCTGCTGTCTTACCCACGGACGCTTTTCACCAAGCGACAGCTCATTGACGCCATATGGAATCTGGACAGCGAGGTGGATGAGCACACGGTGGAGGTATACATTTCCCGGCTACGGGAGCGGTTCCGCGGCAACGAGGATTTTGAACTGCGTACCATCCGGGGATTTGGCTATATGGGACTGCTGGCGGAGAACAAAGATGAATAAGAAGAAAAAAGTGTTTTACAGGTCCCTGCGCTGGACCATGTTCTGGTATGTGCTGTTCTTTATCGTGCTGTCGGCGCTGCTGGCATTGGTTCTGTATACGCTGATGAAGTACATCCTCTCTTTATTCAATGCGGCGCTTCCGCCGGACAGCTACACGCTGTGGATTCCCATTATCGCACTGGCCATCAGCGCCATTCTGGGAACGGTGCTGTCGGTGTTGATCTCCAGATGGTATTTGGAGCCGCTGTCCCGACTGATGAAAGCCACCCAGGCCGTGGCTAACGGTGATTTTTCCGTTCGTGTGGAGCCAAAAAAGGCCCGGCGGGAGGTGGCGGAATATATCCGCAGCTTTAATAAAATGGCAGAGGAGCTGGGCAGTCTGGAAATCCTGCGCACGGATTTCGTGAACACCTTTTCCCATGAATTCAAAACACCCATTATCTCCATCCGGGGTTTTTCCCGCCTGCTGCAAAGCGACTCGCTGACGGCGGAGCAGCGCAAGACCTACACCGACACCATTATCCGGGAAACGGAGCGCCTGGCGGATATGAGTACCCATGCGCTGCTCCTGACGCAGTATGAGCATACAGAGATTGTCACCGGTAAAAAGAACTACTCGCTGGATGAGCAGCTGCGTTCCTGCATCCGTTTACAGGAGCGTTTCTGGCTGGCCAAGGACATTACCGTGGAGGGGGAACTTGACAACACTGTCTTTTACGGCAGTGAGGAGTTGGTGGAGCATATCTGGGACAACCTGATCTCCAATGCCATCCGTTTTACGCCCCCCGGCGGTCAGATCACGGTTTTGCTGCGACAGGAGCCGGGTGAGGTTTGTGTGTCCATCTCCGACAGCGGCATCGGCATGGATGAAAATACGGTGCACCATATCTTTGACAAATTTTATAAAGCGGATCTATCGCCCCAGAGCAGCGGCAACGGCCTGGGGCTTGCCATCGTACAGCGGGTGGTACAGCTCTGCGGCGGTTCTGTCCGTGTCTTTTCCCGGCTGGGAGAGGGGAGTACCTTTGCTGTTACACTGCCCAACGAGGTCGGGAAACAGACCTGAGAATAGACAGTGAAGACAGCTACCGGGTTGTTTTGCCGCGCTGTTTTTGCTATAATACTCTCCGCTGGACAAAGCGGATAAAAGCGGGTGATACGCCGTGCGAACTCTTGCAACGATCGCCTTTTCCTTCGCTTTCGGCATTGCCGTTTCTCAATACCTGCTGCCCGCTGCCTGGCGGTGGCCCCTTTGCCTGGGACTTGCCCTCCTTTTTATCCTCGCCGCGTTGCTCCCATGGTTCAAAAAACGCAGGCTGCTGCGTATGCGCATTCTGTTAATCCTGGGAGCTCTGAGTGTATCGCTGCTTTACTACGGGGGCTTTTATCAGTGGGTACATCAGCCGGTTTCTGCTTTATGCGACGCTACGAATCCCTTTTCGGGAACTGTATGCGACTACCCTGTGTCTGACGGAGAAAAGGTAAAAGTGACGCTGCTGCTGGAAAATGAGGGTTTGCACAGAGTTAAAGCCGCGCTCTACGGTGATGAAACTCTTGCGCCCCTCCAGCCGGGACAGCGTGTTTCCGGCGCGGCCTACTGGCAGGACGCCGCCGTTATACACGACACGGATGTTACCACCTTCACATCCCGCGGCGTGCACGTCCTTTTGTATCGGGGAACGGATCTCATTATATCCGACGGAGCGGAAGGCTCCTGGCGCTATCTGCCCCAACGGTTTGCCAAAGCCATCAAGGACAAGCTGGTGCTGATTTATAAGGATGACCCTGTCTGCGCCGCCTTTATGACGGCAGAGCTGACTGGGGACCGCTCCGGGATGGCTGCCGCGGATTATACGAAACTGTCCGAGGTGGGGTTGGCTCATTTATTCGCGGTGTCTGGTCTTCACTGTGCATTTCTTGTCTCCCTGCTGGGCTTCCTGATCCCTACCGGCAGGCGGCGGCTCTTTGCGGGAACGGCCATTGGTGTGCTGCTGTTTTATATGATGGCAGTGGGCCTGACGCCCTCCGTGGTACGTGCCTGCATCATGCAGATTTTTTTGTTGACGGCGCCGCTTTTTAAAAGGGAAAGCGACGGAATGACGTCGCTGGGTGCCGCTCTGCTGGTGATCTTGCTGGTCAACCCATTTGCCATCGGCAGCGTCAGTTTGCAGCTTAGCTTTGCGGCCACATTGGGCCTTGTATGGCTGGCACCAAAGATGATGGATGCCTGGGGCAGGGCTGGTGAAAAATGGCCGGGAGCCTTTCGGGCGGCACTGCGGTTTCTGCTGGCCAACGGGGCAGTAACTGTAAGTGCACTTGCCTTTACAGTGCCATTGACCGCTTACTATTTCAATATACTCACACTGGTATCGCCCCTGAGTAACCTCTTGATCGTATGGGCGGCCGGCTGGAACTTCATGCTGGGATTTGTCACGGTGCTGATTGGCTTTATATCCCTGCCGGCGGCACAGGTACTGAGCGCTTTTTCCGCCATTCTCATTTACTATGTTCGCGCAGTGGTGGGGGTCCTGATAAAAATTCCCTATCATGCGGTGTATTTTACAAACCGGCTGCTGAAATACTGGCTGATTTATGCCTACGGAATGGTGAGCGTGTGCTGTCTGACGCGGCCACGTCGGGGTAAATACGCACTGGCCACGGGCCTGGCGGCTGTTGCGCTGGCAGCAACGGTGGTACTCAACGCCCAATCCTATTATGCCGGCGACCTGAACATGGTGACACTGAACGTGGGGCAGGGGGAATGCGTATTGCTGTATTCCCGGCACGAGGCGGCACTGGTGGACTGCGGCAGCAGCACCAGCGGAACCAATGCCGGCGCCATTGCCGCCGATTTGCTGGAAACGCTGGGAATCCGAGCGCTGGATGAGGTTGTGGTGACACACTACCATGCTGATCACACTGACGGATTGGAGGATCTGATGGCACGCATATCTGTAAAGGATATATACTTGCCGGATATAGAGGACACTGGCGGCGTGAGAGAAAAGATCACTGCAATGGCTGCTGCATGCGGCAGCAAAATTTCCTTTGTAGAGGAGGCGGCCCACTGCTCCATCGGTACGGCGGAGATGACGGTGTATCCTCCGGTGGGCGAGGGAGACTCCAACGAGCAGGGGCTGAGCATTTTGTGCTCCTTGCGGCAGTTTGATGCCTTGATTACCGGGGATATGGACGGTGATACCGAAGAGAAACTGGCAGAGACCTATGCGCTTCCGGACATAGAGGTTCTGCTGGTGGGGCACCACGGCTCCCGCAACTCTTCCTCAAAGGCATTCTTATCTGCCGTAGAGCCGGAAACGGCTGTCATCAGCGTAGGAAGAAATAACAGTTACGGCCATCCGGCCGACGCGGCGCTGTATCGGCTGCAGGCCACCGGCACCGCCGTATACCGGACGGATTTACAGGGGAATATTAGAATCACAGTCAAAAAAGGAGACTCGTAATGGCAAAAAAGCAGCCCAGCAAGGCAGATGCGCAGAAAGAACTTGAAAGACTTAAGGCAGACATAAAAAGCGGCACACTGAAAAATGCCTATATCTTCTATGGAGAGGAAACTTATCTGCGTCAGCAATATCAGGATATTGTCAAAAGTAGTCTTATTCCTGCCGGATTTGAAGAATTCAACTACCATCGTCTGGACGGAAAAACACTGACGGTAGAGGAACTGACAGAAACGGTGGAGGCTATGCCTATGATGGCGGAGCATACGCTGGTTGTGGTGACGGATATGGATTTGTTTGGACTGGAGGAGGGGCAGAGGCAGGCATTAACTGACCTCTTATCAGACATACCGCCCTATTGCACGCTGCTTTTTGTGTACGACCAACTGGAATACCGACGCAACAACACCATGAAAAAACTTACCGCCGTGATGGACAGCTATGTCCGAGAGGTGCCCTTTGTACAGCAGGGGCAGCAGCAGCTCTATAAATGGATCCGCAAGCATTTTCAGGCTACGGGACACGACATTGACCCCACCGTGGCGGAACATCTGACCTTTACCTGCGGGACACTAATGACGTCGCTGGCCACGGAAATCGAAAAAATTGGCGCCTATGCCAAGGAACAGAATATTACGGTGGCCGATATTGAAGCCGTGGCGGATCCTGTGCTGAATGCCCGGGTATTTGACATGACCAACCAGCTGACCAACAGGGATTTTGATGCGGCGGCCCAAATATTGGGCGAACTGCTGCAAATGCAGACAGAGCCTATTCTGATACTGGCGGCCGAGGGAAAAGAGCTGCGCCGATTGTACACGGCACGTCTGGCGTTGGACTATGGAAAAGATCGCTTTTGGCTCAAGCAGCTTTGGAGCATGAGCTCTGATTATCCGGCCAAGTTGCTGATGACGGCGGCTAAACGGGTGGACCGGGACTGGTGCTCCGAGGCTGTACGCCGCTGTCAGCTGCTGGACAGGCGGATGAAAAGCGAGGCGGGTATTGACAGAAGCAGCGAATTGAAGTTGTTTTTAATGGCGTTGGCACAGAAGTGAGGCTTATGGAACGGATTAAAGAGGTTATTGTGGTAGAGGGGCGGTATGACAAAAACACACTCGCTCAGGTGGTTGATGCCACCATCGTGGAAACCGGCGGCTTTTCCATCTTCAACAGCAGAGAACAGCTGCAATTTCTGCGCCGGCTAGCAGAAAAAAGAGGCCTGATCCTCCTGACGGACAGCGATGGCGCCGGTTTTGTGATACGGAATTATCTCAAAGGCGCTATTCCGGGGCATCAGCTGAAGCAGGCCTATATTCCTGATCTGTACGGCAAGGAAAAGAGAAAGAAAACAGCCGGTAAAGAGGGAAAACTGGGGGTGGAGGGTATGCGTCCGGAGGTGCTGCTGCAAGCACTGAGGAGAGCCGGCGCTACCTTTGAAGGAGCAGACGCTGCTACCGGACAAAGGGAACTCATCACAAAGGCCGATCTGCTGGATAAGGGGTTGATTGGAAAGGACTCTGTGGAAAAGCGCCTGCGGCTGCTCCGGAAGCTGGAACTGCCGGAGCATTTGACGCCCAATGCCATGCTGGAGGTATTGAATCTGCTGATGGAACGGGAGGAGTTTTTACGCTATGACGGAACCGCTTGAAATAGAGAGAAGATTCCTGATTCATATGCCAGATCTGAGGTCTCTTGCGGATAAAAGCTCCCATATATACACAATAGAGCAGACTTATCTTGTATGCAATTCGGGAACAACAGAACGTATACGTATGCGTGCGGAAGGAATATGTATACAATACTTTCATACAGAAAAAAAGCCGGTCAGTGACGAAACAGCCATGGAATGGGAAGAGGAGATTTCCCGGCAGACATATGAAGAGCTGATGGGGCGTCAGGACACGCTGCGCCATCCCATTCGCAAAACACGGTACTGTCTGCCGTGGAAAACGCATCTGCTTGAAATTGATGTTTACCCCTTTTGGCAGCAGGTGGCCATTATGGAGGCGGAGTTGCAAAAAGAGGGGGAAACAGTAGAAATACCCCCTGAAATTAAGGCTATTCGGGAGATAACAAAGGACGGACAATTTAAAAATGTTGCATTGGCACTGCACATACCGGCGGAAGATAAATTGCTGTTGTCTGTATGAAAAAATATTTCCGGATAAAGATATCCGGAAATATTTCTTCGACTTATTTCGACATATTTGTTCACTCCAATGTGATACACTTTCTCCAAAGGAAGTGAAAAAATAAAATGCGGGAAATCTTGGTAGGAAAAAAAACAATAGCAAAAAAAGAGTATAAATATTCTATTTTGGTGCAGGAACTCTGGCAGGAAAAAAAGCTTATATGCGAGGAATATGGCGTAAAAATACGCAGCGAGCTGGGAGAAAGTGCCATATTGGGTATTACGGTATCTCTGACCCGCATTGGGGAACTGACTCAGCTGTTGCTGCGCAATCGTGTGACACCCATATCCTTATCGGATGTAATAGAGGACTGGCTGTAGGAAGATCCTACAGCTTTTTCTATTTGCGGAGGAGAAGCTTCATGTCGTACCAGACGGTTCCGCCGTGAATGGAGGAGGAGACGCCCTGGGATACGAATCCAAACTGTGCATAAAAGGGCACCAGGCCCTCCTTGCAGGCTAAAGTGATGCCGGTAAGTCCGGCGGCCTGAGCGGCTGCAATGGTATGGCGGATCATAGCGGCTGCAATGCCCTGTTTCCGCAGCTGAGGATCGGTGACAACGCTGAGAATGGCCAGATAGTCGCCGTCAGTGCGACCGTCCGCTTCATAAAGAGCGTCGTCAATATGGTCAAGATCTGTGCGCCGGTTGCTCATCAGCCCCACCACGAGCCCGTTCTGCTCCGCAGCAAAAAACCAGTCGCCCATATGGGCGAGACGATAAGCGAAGGCTTCCGGCGAGGCCGCTTCCGCAGCGGGATAGCTCATTTGCTCCAGGCTGACAAGCTGGGGAAGATCAGCAGGTAGAGCGTTTCTGATCATTAGTTCCATGATTGATTCCTCCTGTTATGCGTATTTCAGCGCCGCAGCTCTGACCAGAGGGTAATCCGGCCGGAGGAGAGCGTCTTTTTCAGGTCAATGATCCGCTGATTTCTGGACCCGCGGAACTGTAGTGAGATGTCTTTCTGCGCCTCAATAAACCGCCCGTCCACTAAAATGTCGATGCAGGAAAGCAGTTCGTCTGTCACTTCGCAGCGGGGATGGGAGCCATCCTGCAAAAGCTCATCGTGGAGACGAAAACCGGTAAAACACCAGATATTTTTCTCCGGATACCTGTGCCGCAGCTCTTTTAGAAAGGGCAGTAGCGCTCTTTGATTTTCAGGTTCAAAGGGTTCCCCCCCCAACACGGTCAGGCCATTGATATAGGGCTTATCAAGCTCCTGGAAGATCAGGTCTTTTGCGTCATCTGTAAAGGGCTTCCCATAGGTGAAGTCCCAAGTCTGCTTTTGAAAGCAGTTTTCGCAGTGATTGGTACACCCGGAGACAAACAGCGTGACCCTCACACCGCTGCCATTGGCAATGTCGCAGGTTTTAATTTCACCGTAGTACATACAATATGTCCTTTCACTCAGCGGTTAAAAATCCCCTGTTGATACAGGGGATTTTTGTGTGCTACAGGCTTACTTACAGGTGCAGAACCCGGTCTTTAATCTCCTGGGTGCGGCCCTGATTCCAATACTGGGTGCCGATATAGCCGCAGGTACGCCGGGCCACATTCATCTTGTCCTGATCGGTGTTGCCGCAGTTGGGGCATTTCCAGATCAGCTTGCCGTCATCCTCCACGATTTCGATCTCGCCGTCCCAGCCGCAGACCTGACAATAGTCGCTCTTGGTATTAAGCTCGGCATAGATAATATTGTCGTAAATGAATTTCATAACCTCCAGCACGGCGCTGGGGTTGTTCTGCATGTCGGGAACCTCCACATAGCTGATGGCGCCGCCGGGGGACAGATGCTGGAACTGCGCCTCAAATTTCAGCTTGGAGAAAGCATCGATGTGCTCGGAGACATGGACGTGATAGGAATTGGTAATATACCCCTTGTCGGTAATGCCCGAAATGACGCCAAACCGCTTTTGCAGGCATTTGGCAAATTTATAGGTGGTGGATTCCAGCGGTGTTCCGTAGAGGCTGAAATCAATGTTGTGCTGCTTCTTCCACTTGGCACAGGCATCGTTCATACGGTGCATGACATCCAGAGCAAAGGGGGTGGCGGAGGGGTCGGTATGGGATTTTCCTGTCATGTACTTGACGCACTCGTAAAGACCGGCGTAGCCCAGTGAGATGGTGGAGTAGCCGCCAAAAAGCAGCTTGTCAATGGGTTCGCCCTTTTTCAGTCGTGCACAGGCGCCGTACTGCCACAAAATGGGGGCGGCATCGGACAGTGTGCCTTTAAGACGATTATGACGGCACATCAGCGCCTCGTGGCAGAGTTCCAGCCGTTCGTCAAAAATCTTCCAAAACTTATCGAAATCACCACCGGAGGACAGAGCCACATCCGGCAGATTGATGGTAACAACGCCCTGATTGAAGCGGCCGTAGTATTTGGGCTTTCCATTCTCATCCACATAGGGGGTCAGAAAGCTGCGGCAGCCCATGCAGGTATAGCAATGACCGTCACCGTTCTTATCGACCTTCAGCTCCAGCATCTTTTTCTCACTGATATAATCCGGTACCATGCGCTTTGCTGTGCATTTGGCGGCCAGCTTTGTGAGATACCAGTAGGGGGAATCTTCGTGAATGTTGTCCTCTTCCAGCACATAGATCAGCTTGGGGAAGGCGGGAGTAACCCAGATGCCCTTTTCGTTTTTGACGCCCTGATAGCGCTGAAGCAACGTTTCCTCGATTACAAGGGCCAGATCCTTCTTTTCCTGTTCGTTCTTTGCCTCGCCCAGATACATGAAAACGGTGACGAAGGGTGCCTGTCCGTTGGTGGTCAACAGGGTGACCACCTGGTACTGGATGGTCTGTACACCGCGGCGAATCTCATCCCGCAGCCGTTTTTCTGTGAGCTCGGCAAGACGCTCGTCGGAAATCTGCGTACCGATGTCCTTCATTTCTTCGTCAATGGTACGGCGCAGCTTTTCGCGGCTGACCTGAACAAAGGGCGCCAGGTGCGCCAGAGAGATGGACTGCCCGCCGTACTGATTGGAGGCCACCTGAGCAATGATCTGGGTGGCAATGTTGCAGGCGGTGGAAAAGCTGTGTGGCCGCTCGATCAGTGTGCCGGTGATGACGGTGCCGTTTTGCAGCATGTCCTCCAAATTGACCAGATCGCAGTTGTGCATATGCTGGGCAAAGTAATCGGCGTCGTGAAAATGGATAATACCCTCATTGTGGGCGCTGACAATTTCCTGGGGCAGCAGCAGACGGTTCGTAATATCCCGGGAGACCTCACCGGCCATGTAGTCCCGCTGGGTGGAATTGACCACGGGATTTTTGTTGGAGTTCTCCTGCTTTGCCTCTTCGTTGTTGCATTCAATTAAAGAGAGAATTTTGTCGTCTGTGGTGTTGGACTTGCGCACCAAGGAGCGTGTATAACGGTAGGTGATATAGAGCTTGGCCACTTCAAAAGCGCCGTGGGCCATAATCTGATGCTCCACCATGTCCTGTATCTCTTCAACGGTGGGCCCCCGGCCCATCTGCTGACACTGCAGCTCAACGGACTCGGCAATGCGCTGGATCTGCATGGCGGTCATTTGCTCTGATTCTTCTGCTGCTTCATTGGCTTTTGTGATGGCAATAATGATCTTTGTAATGTCGAAAATGACCTCAGACCCGTTGCGCTTAATAATTTTCATGCCTATTCCTCCTGCATACTCTCTCTATCTCTTGTGAAAGCCGTTGATCTCGAATCACACGGCTATAGATAACCGAACACCATGATATACTATATCTTGTGTTAATGCAAGCTTGAAAGACAAAATATAGTGACGGCTACAACCAAAAATTTAAAAATATTTTTGGACATTCTGCACAAATCTGCACAAGCTAAAGCGACAGGGGAAAAGATCGAAAAGATATAGAAAGAAACTGCTTTTGTGCCGCTTCGGGGATTTACTCTCCTCGTATTTTGTGGTTTAATATGGTAAAATAAAAAATAGAAGAATAAAATAGGGTGGAATGACCTGTGAAAAATTGTGCGCCGCAGCAATATTGGCAATTCAAATGTTTGGCCGGCGCCTGTCCCGATACCTGCTGCGCCGGATGGGAACTGCCTGTGGACGCCGACAGCGCCGCCCGCTATGCCATGCTGGGGGGTACATGGGGGGATCGTCTGAAAGAAGCCGTAGAGACGGTGGACGGCGAAAAGGAATTCAGGCGCAGCGATGGCCGATGTGTTTTCTTAAACGACGGAAATCTGTGCGAGCTCTATGCCGGCCTGGGGGAAGAGGCACTTTGCCGTGTCTGCCGCCAGCACCCGCGGTTTATAGCGGAATACGGCAGTCTGCGGGAAATCATGCCGAGCCTTTCCTGTCCGGCCTGGGTGCAGCTGTATTTGATGACGGACGATCCAGTGAAATTTGTGACCCGGACGGACGATGAGCCAGTTACCTCCTACAACGATATAGACGCTATGGAATTTTACCGTCTGCACAAGGCGCGGGAAAAGGCAATAGCAATTGTGCAGAACCGGGAAAAACCGCTGCGCCTTCGGATAGAGGAGCTGCTTTGCTTTGCGGCCGCCCTTGCGGGGGAGTCAGTCGGGAAACAGGAAAATTTACCAAACCACATTTTAAATGCATACCGCCGTAAACTGCAGGGAATGGAGATACTGACGCCCCGATGGCGGAGCCTTCTTCGGGAGAAGCCTTTTGTGAAGCCGGAGACGCCTTCCTGGCGGGAGATGGTGGGGGAACAGGTGATAGTCTATTACCTGTTCCGCTTTTTCCTGCGCGCCGTATATGACGGGGGCATACTGCCCTGGACAAAGCTGGCGGTATGGAGCTGGATCGTGGTACAGATGGTGGGCAGCGGCTGTGAAACCCGGGAGAGATTTTGCGAAATCATACGACTTTACAGCAAAGAAATAGAACACAATGAAAAAAATGTGGACGGATTATACAGGGTGCTCTGCCGCCATGAGGGCCGTTATGGGGCAGAGGGACTGCTGGCGGCACTGGAGGAACTGGGATGAAGCTCTATGAACTGATGGGCGTTTCCCCGGGTATCACCGCGTTGATTGGCGGCGGCGGAAAAACTTCACTGATGTATCATCTGGCCAGAGAACTGCCGGGGACGGTGATCTGCTGTACCACCACAAAAATTTGGCCGCCCACGGATCTGCCTGTCATCAGCGCCGAAGAAGACACCGTGCTTTCGGATGCCTTGCAGCGGTACAGGGTAATCTGCGCGGGTACATCTGCCGAGCAGGGAAAGCTGACGGCTCCAAAGCTGCCTCTTACAATTCTGGCGTCGCTGGCAGACTTCGTACTGGTGGAGGCGGATGGCTCTGCGGGGCGGCCCATGAAGGCGCACGCCCCCTATGAGCCGGTATTGCCCCCGGAACGTCGACAGACCATTCTGGTAATAGGCGCAGAGGGCTTCGGTAAGCCAATTTCCCAGGCGGCTCACCGGCCGCAGCTTTATGCACGCTTGGCCAAAACCGATCCGGACACCCCTTTGACACCGGAGCAGGCGGCTGCCGTGATTGAGGAGGAAAAATGGCACGATATGGTGTTTGTCAATCAGGTGGAGGGGCCGGAGCGGCTACGGGCAGCGCAAAGACTGGCCGAATTTTTGTCGTGCCCTGTTGCAGGCGGTAGCCTGCAGCAGAAAACGTGGCAGATTTTAGGCCCGGAAAAAACACGTATCCGCTGAAGAAAAAAATAAAGAAGCTGACTGAGCAAATAAAATGTCTCAGTCAGCTTTTTTGACGGAAGTTGTATGGGCTATTTTGCGGTTTGAACGCCTTTCTCCAGCAGCATTTTCTCCAGCGTATCTGCCAGAACCGCATAGTCCGAGAGACTCAGCCGCTCACCCCGAATATCGGTGGGTAGATGGCAGGCGGCAATACTATCAATAATTTCCCCTTTACAGAGATAATTTCCGAAGGAAGTGGCCAGAGAATTCACGAGGGTCTTGCGCCGCAGGGCAAATCCGGCCCGTACCGTGCGCCAGAGCATGGCCTCCGAGCGGACAGTGACAGGCGGTTCTTTTAAAACCGGACAGTGAATAACAGCAGAGGTCACTTTGGGCGCGGGGATAAAGCAGGAGGGGGGGAAGGTGAAGA
>JAAXZS010000028.1 GCA_012719745.1 Clostridiales bacterium
CACCGATCAGCAGTATAAATAGCTTTTTATACCGGATATACCCTTTGTATGCCCCTGGAGCGACCATCAGTTCTCATTCCCTATGGTCATCTTCTCGAACTTAGAACCATCCCTAGCCAATTGTTCATAGAAAGGCTGGCCGAGCATAACAGTAAATATCTCATCTGCTTTTTCTATAGGATCAACATCAGAAAACCGCTCTGGATAGATAACCTTACCAGCATAATAAGCATCGGCAATGGCGATCTCCATATTGGTCCAGTTATAGTTATAGGATATTTGAGAGTACAATCTACCGTTTTGCACGGCGGTCAAGCCCTCGTAAAACGTCCTGTTTTTTGCGTAATCTTCGTTAACTAGGTACATGTTTGTCGGATTGAGAAAAATAATATCTGGATCCCAAACCATTATTTTTTCCCGATCAATAAGAAGTGCCCCGATTTTACCTGTTTCATCTACTACATTCTTGGCATGAATCGCGGTAAAGGGCGGATATTTGCCATAAGTCCCCTCAATACCGTGGGCGCCACGAAAACTAACGGCACCGGTATAAACCGTTGGTTTCTCTGCATCGGGGATACCCTCCGTGCGTTGATCTAAATCTGCTTGACACCCTTTTATGTAGCCAATTACTTCGGCACAATGCTCCTCGGTCCCCAGAACTTCTCCGATCAGCCTGAGGGCTGAATAAAAACTTTCATCAAACATACCGGTAGGATATATACCAATAGTAGGAATACCAGTTTTTTCGGCTACTGTTTTCAGAGTCTCTTCATCAGTTAGCCCAAAGATAACATCAGGTGCAAGGGTAACTAGTTTCTCGATATAGCAGGTATCGTTACTTCCGCCGCTACCGACAGATGGCAAGGTTGCAAAATGCTCTCCGTTAACAACTGAGTAAGGCATAGTTGACATATTACTTTTATCCATATCGGTAACGCCGACTAGTTTGTCCGCACACCCGCCATACGTCAAGATCCGTGCTGCCCCGCCGATTGCCGCCACTGCCTGCACCTTCTCAGGAAGTTCAATTTGCCGGCCATATACGTCGCTAACAACACGAGATTGAGGCAGACCCGTTGCCTGTTTCGACTTTGGTCCGCATCCGCTTAGGACGAGCATAAAGATCAAAATAATTCCTAGCAACAGCCTTTTCTGCACTTGAATAACCCCCTCTTTTAATTACCAGACTCTGTTATAGTTGCTAAAGCAATCGAGGCACACCGGTTTACCATCCTGTAAATGCATCTTTGCTTCCGCTGCACCTTCGCCACAAAGTTCACAGACAACAGTTGAAAAAAGCCTGCCCCTTTCTGGAAAGTCATAGTGAGGCTCTATAAAGGAGAAGATTTCGTCGATAGGTGCGTTTAACAGGTACTCTTGCCATTGGTCCCGGTCCATGTCTTTGTTTTTCCCTGGTTTCAAACAGATCCGCAACTTTTCCCCGGTTTTACGGTTAAAAAAAGTAAAGGCTTGTTTGCCTGTTCCCCTGTAAAGTAAATTCCCTTTACCGATGGTGCATGAAAGTAACGCCTGAATAGCGTCTACTCCACAGGCATCGTTTTCCGTTACGCAGACAATCTCCTCATCTTCAGAGATGCCTATACCCATCTTTTCTCGAACAGCCTCACAGACCCTAAACCCGATGGCAAGACCTGGACACTCGTGTCCATGAAAAGCCACAGCCTTATCCCATACTTGCCTATCCCACAAAGCAATCTCCCCCCTTGTGCCACGTTTTTAACTAATCGTGTTACTTTATTATAGCAAAACCCTCCTCGTTAGGCAAGTAAAAACATAACGCCCACCTAATTGGGTTTTTATGCAACCTTTTACAGTAACTTTTCGTTATTCTGATCAATAGGTACAAAAGTACTAATTTGGGGAGGAATATCAAATGAAAAAATGGCGCCCATTACTGTGGGTTATTGCAATCATAGTACTTTTACTAGTAATGCCGGCTGAAAAGACTTTAGGACAATGGATTAAATGGGTTTATCTGCATGCTTCTTTTGATGCTATCGGACTACTAGGATTCTATGGCGCCGCACTATTGAGCCTCCTGTTTTTGCTAGGTGGAAGAAAAGATGGGCTAGTTCATTGGGCCTCCGCTCTTTGGAAGACCGGAACACTCTTTTGGATGGCCGGTTGGCTTATCGGTACCGTATTAGGCATTGTACTTTGGGGTGGCTGGACAACCGCCGAACCTCGCAACCTATTAGCCCCAGCGATTGTTCTCCTTGGCGTAGGGGTCTGGATAGTTGCAGCTAACCTTCGTTACAACGATACTGTATATGCTTATCCTGTTGGTGCCGTATTGATCTGGGCCGCCCTTAATTTTACCGGTCGACTAATTCACCCTCTTAATCCCATCGGTTCCGGTGATCCAGTCTTAAAAATAACTTATGGCCTAGTCCTAATAGCTATGGGGCTTTTAGGTTATGAACTAACCCTCAGATTTAAAAAAGGAAAAATAAAGGGGTTCCCCCACGTATAA
>JAAXZS010000021.1 GCA_012719745.1 Clostridiales bacterium
GCGTTGGTAAAGAACCCCAAAACGGTGGTGTTGGACACCTCCACCGCCCACAGAACGGAAAAAGGGTGGGCCTATGGTTTTCCGGAGCTTTCCCCAAAACACCGGCAGGCGGTGGTGTCCGCCAGGCGAATCGCCGTCCCCGGCTGCCATGCCAGTGGCTTTATTGCCCTGATCTATCCGCTGGTGGCGGCGGGACTGCTGCCGAAAAACGCGCTGCTGACCTGCTTTTCTCTGACGGGTTATACAGGCGGCGGGAAAAAGATGATCGGGGAGTATACATCCCCCGAAAGGCCGGCCCTGTATGATGCACCCCGGCAGTACGGACTGACGCAGCAGCACAAGCATTTAAAAGAGATGGTCTATATGACCGGCCTGCGAACAACCCCTCTTTTCTGCCCGGTAGTGGCGGATTACGACTGCGGCATGGAAATGACGGTGCCCCTCTTTGCTTCCCGGATCAGAGGAACGGCGGCGGATGTGGCAGCGGTTTACCGCGCGGCCTATCAAGGACCGGTGGTACTAACGCAGGAGGGTGGCGATGAGTCCGGTTTTCTCTCCGCCAAAGCTCTTTCCGGAAAGGACTCCATGCTGATTTCGGTTTTCGGAAATGCGGATCGAATTTTGCTCACCGCCCGGTACGACAATCTGGGCAAAGGAGCCTCCGGCGCGGCGCTGGAGTGTATGAATCTGGCCTTTGGTTGGGAAGAGACAAAAAACCTTTCATTATAATAAGGAGTTCAATATGATACAACAAGTAACGGGCGGCGTGTGTGCCGCCAAAGGATTTATGGCTTCCGGCGTCCACTGCGGCATACGGAAGAACAAGGAGAAAAAAGATCTGGGTCTAATTTTCAGCACAGTACCGGCCCAGGCCGCGGCGGTATATACCACTAATCTGGTGAAGGGTGCCCCCCTAATTGTCACAAAGAGCCATCTGCTAAACGGCACGGCTCAGGCGGTAATTTGCAACAGCGGCAACGCCAATACCTGCAACGCCAATGGCATCGAGATCGCGGAGCAGATGAGCGCCCTGACAGCGCAGCAGCTTTCCATCGCGCCGGAGGATGTGGTGGTGGCCTCCACCGGCGTCATCGGCCAGCCCTTGGAGATAGCCCCTATTGCCGGGGGCATTCCGCTCCTTGCGGAGAGTCTCACGGCGGAGGGCAGCGGCGAGGCGGCCGCGGCCATTATGACCACCGACACGCAAAAAAAAGAGATTGCCGTGACATTCTCGCTGGGCGGCAAGACCTGCACGTTGGGCGGCATTGCCAAGGGCTCCGGCATGATCCATCCCAATATGGCCACCATGTTGGTGTTTCTTACCACCGACGCGGCCATTTCCGCCAATATGCTGCAAAAAGCTCTCAGCACGGATGTGCAGAGCAGCTTTAACATGGTCAGTGTGGATGGGGATACCTCCACAAACGACATGGTGACCATCCTGGCCAACGGTCTGGCGGGTAATCCGAAAATCACGGCGGAGGGCGCGGATTTCACCGCTTTTATGGAGGCGCTCAATACGGTGACGGTGTGGCTTTGCCGCAAGATTGCCGGGGACGGTGAGGGAGCCACCAAACTTTTGGAGTGCAAGGTCACCGGTGCCACCACGGAGGAAAGCGCCAAAAAGGTGGCCAAGAGCGTCATCTGCTCCTCTTTGACCAAGGCGGCCATGTTCGGCGCGGACGCCAACTGGGGTCGTGTCCTCTGCGCCATCGGCTACAGCGGGGAAGCGGTGGATGTGACGAAGGTGGATGTGTACTTCCGTTCCCCCAAAGGCATCGTTTTTGTGTGTGAAAACGGGGCAGGCGTTCCCTTCTCGGAGGAAGAGGCCAAGAAAATCCTGCTGGAGACAGAAATTGAAATTATCATCGACCTGAAAAGCGGCAGCGGCACCGCCACTGCCTGGGGCTGTGATCTGACCTATGACTATGTGAAGATCAACGGCGACTATCGGACGTGAGGTGGGGCAGATGACACTTAAAGATATTACCAACGCCCAGCGGGCGGAAATTCTGACCCAGGCACTGCCCTACATCAAGCGGTACTACAACAAGATCGTGGTGGTGAAGTACGGCGGCAACGCCATGACGGACGAGTCGCTCAAAGCGCAGGTGATGGAGGACATTGTCCTTTTGTCCCTGGTCGGCGTAAAAATCGTGCTGGTTCACGGCGGCGGGCCGGATATTACGGAAATGCTCCAAAAGGTGGGCAAGGAAAGCCGGTTTATAGGCGGCCTGCGGGTCACGGATAAAGAGAGCATGGACATTGTGCAGATGGTGTTGGCGGGCAAAGTGAACAAGACGCTGGTAAACTATCTGGAGGCCCGGGGCGGCAAGGCCATGGGTATTTCCGGCATGGATGGTCATATGATCGATGCGTCCATGAAGGATGAAAAACTGGGCTATGTAGGTCGGATCAACCATGTGAATGTGGCGCCTATTCTGGACCTTCTGCAAAGCGGCTACATTCCGGTGGTTTCCACCGTGGGCTGCGACTGGCAGGGTAACGCCTACAACATCAATGCCGACACGGTGGCGGCTCAGATTGCGGGTGCACTGGCAGCAGAGTGCCTCATCGCCATGACAGATGTAGCGGGTATCCTGCGGGACAAGGACGACCTTACCACGCTGATCCCGTCCCTGACCGTGGCCCAGGCGGCGCAGCTGTACCGAGAGGGCGTGATTGAAGGGGGCATGGTGCCCAAGGTGGACTGCTGCGTGGACGCCATTATCCGGGGCGTGAAGAAAGTGTTTATTATGGATGGCCGGGTGCCCCACTCCATTCTGGTGGAGATGCTGACGGATGAGGGCGCCGGTACAATGGTGACAGGAGATGACTATGATGAAAACCAAGGAGCTTGACAAGACCTATGTGGCCCACACCTACAACCGGTTTCCGGTGGAGATTGTTTCTGGCCGCGGGTCGGTGGTGACGGACGATACGGGCAAGGAGTACATTGACATGGGAGCGGGCATCGCCGTCAATATCTTCGGCATGAATGACGCGGGATGGAAGCAGGCGGTGAAGGCTCAGCTGGATAAGTGCCAGCATACCTCCAACCTGTATTTTACTGTTCCCTGTGCCCAGTTGGCGCAGATGCTCTGTGAAAAGACAGGCATGAAGAAGGTGTTTTTCAGCAATTCCGGAGCCGAGGCCAACGAGTGCGCCATCAAGGTCGCCCGCAAGTACGCCGCGGAGAAAAAGGGGAAGGACTGCTATACGATTCTCACGCTGGAGAACAGCTTCCACGGCCGGACGCTGACCACACTGGCCGCCACCGGACAGGATCACTATCACGAGGACTTTACACCGCTTACCCCCGGCTTTGTCTATGCAAAGCCCAATGATCTGCATAGTGTCGAATCACTGGTGGCTCAGAACAAGGTGGCCGGTATACTTTTCGAGGCCGTGCAGGGAGAGGGCGGTGTCAATGTCCTTACCAAAGAATTTGTGCAGGGCCTTGCGAAGATCTGTGAGCAGAACGATATTTTGCTGATGGCGGACGAAGTACAGATCGGCAATGGCCGCTCCGGCGCCTTGTACGGCTATATGAATGACGGCGTGCAGCCGGATGTCGTTTCCACGGCCAAGGGGCTGGGTGGTGGTTTGCCACTGGGTGCCACGCTGCTGGGGGAGAAAGTACGGGATGTGCTGCAGCCCGGCGACCACGGCTCCACCTTCGGCGGTAACCCCGTCTGCTGCGCCGGGGCGCTGAATATTCTCAGCCGGCTGGATGAGACGATGCTGGCAGGTGTCCGGGATAAATCCGCTTTTATTGTGGATTCGCTTACCGGCATGCCCGGTGTGGAGTCTGTCACCGGCATGGGGCTGATGCTGGGTGTCAAAACGGTGAAGCCCGCCGCAGAGGTGGTGGCCGCCTGCCGGGAGATGGGTGTTTTGGTGCTGACAGCCAAAGACAAGGTGCGTCTGCTGCCGGCTTTAAATATCCCGCTGGTTCTGCTGCAAAAGGCGGTGCATATCATCTCACTGGCCTGCCGGAACTGAATATTTTAAAGCTAAGTTTAAGCTTTACCCGGTAATCTTTAAAAAACAAAACCGGGAGGGTAAATTTCATGCTTCTCAGCTTACTTCTGGCTTGGCTCGCCGTTCTATGTACCGTATTCACTGTTTTTAAATTTTTCGCGCGGATCAGCGGCAATCGAAAACTAAACCGCTTTTTTGCCAGACATCATATCCCATTCGGCCTTTTGTTGCTTCTCTTTGGACTGCTGCACGGCGTTCTGGCCGGCAACATGTCCACCGCCACGCTGCAAAATTTTACTTTTGCCCCCGTCCTTTTTACCCTGAACTGGGGAACGGCCTGTCTGGTGCTGGCCATAGCATTGGCACTGACCTATGTTTTCAGAAAAAAACTGAAAAAACGCTGGATGCCGGCTCACCGGGTATTGACGGTGCTGCTGGCAGTATGCCTCACTTTCCATCTGCTGAACACAGGCATTCAAATTTTTGACCGCCTTGCATCCCAGACCAGGTCTGCGGCGGAGGAAAGTACCGAAACCTCGGAAACCGGCGGCGATCAAAACGAGACGGGAACTTCAGAAGAGACCCAGACCACGGCGCCGGCGGTGTCCTTTTCCGGCGCGGTGCTGACCGACGGTACCTATCAGGGCAGCGCCGACGGTTATAACGGCACCATCACCGTATCCGTCACGGTCTCCGGTGGCCAGGTGACTGACATCGCCGTTGTCAGCAACAGCGATACGGCTCGATTTTTTGACAGTGCCACCGGCGTCCTCACGGATATTGAGGAGGAGCAGAGCCTGGAGGTGGACACGGTGACCGGGGCCACCTTCTCTTCGGCAGGTCTGATCCAGGCCACCTATAACGCGCTGCAAAACGCCGTTATTTCCGGTACCTTGCAGGTAAACAGCGTGGATCTGTCCGCCATCCGCCGTCATTAAAAGAACAGCAGGACCGCATCATTTGGTGCAGTCCTGCTGTTTTCGGTTTATGAAAGGCCGGTTTCCCGTTTTTGCAAAGCGCGGCGCGCCACCACCGCATCGGATTCGTAGGGTTCATACTGCCCCCGTACCCGCTGCGTGACCTCGTGGCCCTTGCCGGCCAGAATTACCACCGCACCGTCGGGCGCCTCCCGGATGGCGGTTTCCACCGCCTCTGTCCGGTCGATAATAATGTCCACCTGGGCCGGCCCTGCCTTGGCAGCGGCCTGAGCCATTTGATCGCAGATGTCGGCGGGATCGTCGAAGCCGGGGTCGTCGGAGGTGAAGAACACCCGTGTGGCGCAGGCACCGCAGAGAGATCCAATGTCGTCCCGCCGGGCCTTGGCCCGCTCACCGGGGGCTCCGGCCACCACATAGAGGGGGGCGCCGGGATAGTCCTTTTGCAGGCTGTCAAATACCGCCTGAAAGCTGAGCCGGTTGTGTACATAATCCACCAGCACCCGCAGTCCGCCGCCGGTAATCATATTCATGCGCCCCGGTACCATCAATCCCTCCAGCGCGGAGGCAATCACAGCAGAGGGGATGCCCTCCTCCCGGCCGATGGCAATGGCGCAGAGGGCGTTTTCCACATTAAAGCGTCCCTCCTGGGGCAAGTGATAGGTAAAAGAATCGCCGCTTTGTCTCTCTTGTACCTGAAAAGAAAAGCCGAAGGTCTCCTTGAGTACGTTCCGGGCGGTGTAGTCACAGTCATTTTTCTCAACGCCCACCAGCAGCACTTTTTTCGCGTGCGCGCGGGCAGTTTCAAAGATCCTGTCAAAACAGTCTGTCTCCCGGCAAATCACCGCCGTGTCGCAGTTTTTCATCAGTTGCAGCTTGCAGGTGAGATAGTCCTCCACCGTGGGATGCTCCCGGGGGCTGACGTGATCCTGCCCGAAATTCAGAAAGATGCCGTAATTGAAGTGCTGCCCATAGACCCGGTCCACCTTGTAGGCCTGACTGGAAACCTCCATGGTTACATAGGGCAGGCCGTTTTCCCGTGCCCGGGTAAAGAGCTGCTGGAGATCCAGCGATTCCGGTGTGGTCAGGTGGGAGGGCTGGTGCTCGTCCCCCACAAACCGCTCCACCGTGGAAATAAGCCCGGTGGGTTGTCCCGCAAAGGCGCTGAGAACAGCTTGCAGGTCAAAGGCGGTGGTGGTTTTCCCCTTGGTGCCGGTAATGCCTACAAGGGTGAAAGCGTCGGAGGGTATATCGTAAAACCAACGGGCCAGGACGCTCTGGGCCTTGCGTACATCGGTGACGGACAAAAGAGGCAGGGAGGTGCCGGGTACCGGTTGCTCAGACAGATAGCAGACCGCGCCGCACTCTGCCGCCATCTGCAAATAGGCCGGTTTGAAGCCGTAGCCCTTGCAGATAAACAGATCGCCCGCCGTTGTCTCCTGCGAATTGTTGGAAAGACCGGTAAATTCCGCCGCGGCGCCGCTGGGGGCCAAAAGCAAATTCTCCCGGTGCAGAAGCGCTTCCGCCTCCGCAATAGTATGCCGTATTTCCATAGTCTGCCTCCCTTATAATTCTGCTTTATGATACCTGTCCCCCCGCCAAAAGTCAAGGAAAACACTCCCTGCACAGCATTGCCCGAAAGGCGGCCTGTCATACAGAAAAATAAAAGGGCTCCGGAACCACAGCAGGTTCCGGAGCCGTCAGGAAATGCCTTATTTGTGCAGGTCGTTTACCGCGCGGCGCAGTGCGTCCACCTGATCCTGGGTGGTGGCCCAGCTGGCGCAGAAACGGACGCCGGAATGGGTGTCGTCCACCCGCGTCCAGTATTCATAGCCGAAGTTCTTGCCCAGCTCCGATAGCTCCGCGTCGGAGAGAATGGGGTACTGCTGGTTGGTGGGGGAGGTGAAGAGGAAGGGATAGCCCGCCTTGGCAAAGATGTCCCGGATCTGATAGGCCATTTCATCGGCATGGCGGGCGATCTTCAGATAGAGGTTGTCCTCAAAAAGCGCCAGGAACTGAATGCCCAGCAGACGCCCCTTTGCCATCATACCGCCCCGCTGCTTCATGATGCAGCGGAAATCTTTTTTCAGCGCCGGGTTCAGGATCACCACAGCCTCGCCGAAGAGAGCCCCCACCTTGGTGCCGCCGATGTAAAAAACATCGCATAGATGCGCCACATCGGAGATGGACAGATCGGCTCCGTCGGCCATGACGCCGTAGCCCAGACGCGCCCCGTCGATGAAAAGGGGCAGATTGTATTTGCGGCAGGTGGCGTACAGCTCTGTCAGCTCCGCCTTGGTGTAGATGGTGCCGCCCTCTGTGGGGTGGGAGATGTAGACCATGCCGGGCTGGACGATATGTTCAAAGCTCTCATCGTTCTGCTGCCACAGGTAGTAATCCTCCACCTGCTTGGCGGTAATCTTGCCGTTGTCGCTGGGAAGGGCCAGCACCTTGTGACCGGTGGACTCGATGGCGCCGGTTTCGTGGTTGTTGATGTGGCCCGACACAGCGGTGAGAACACCCTGATGGGGCCGGAGGATGGAGGCAATCACCGTGGTGTTGGTCTGGGTACCACCCACCAGAAAATGCACGTCGGCGTCGGGTGTTTCACAGACCTCTCTGATTTTGGCGCGGGCCGCGTCGCAGTAGGGATCGCAGCTGTAGCCGATGGACTGCTCCATGTTGGTTTCCGCAAGCTTTTGCATAACGGAGGGATGTGCGCCCTCCAGATAATCGCTGTTGAAGAAAATCATATGCGCGTCTCCTTTCTGCATAGTATCCATATTTTACAGCATTTTGATGGGTAAGTAAAGTAAAAGCAGGCAAAATTCGCAAGAAATTGTGGCGTATGCGCTTAGGGTTGAACCAACGAAAAAAAACTGTTATAATGCAAAAAAGAAAAGGAGGCGGCGTATGAAAAAGGGATTGTACTATACGCTTCTGGCCGTCCTGGCCGGCTTGTTTATTTTTGCCGCCTATAAACTGGGCACCTATTTTCTGGCGCAGAAGCAAAGCCAGAAGGATACTCAACAGGCCAAGCAGTACATGCAGGTGCAGGACCCCCAAACCGGCGGCGAAACCGAGGAGCCGGCGAAGATCACCGTGGATTTTGAAGCGCTGAAGGCTGTGAATGAGGACATTGTGGCCTGGATCTATATACCCGGCACAAAGGTGAACTATCCCATCGTGCAGGCGTCTGACAACGATTACTATCTCCACCGTCTGCTCAACGGCGAGTATAATGTAAACGGCACTATTTTTATGGATTATCTCAATGCGCCGGATTTTTCCGACGGTAATACGCTGATTTACGGCCATAATATGAAGTCCGGTTATATGTTTGGCGGTATTGTGGACTATAAAAAACAGAGTTTTTACGACGAGCACCCCGATGTTTATCTGCTCACACCCGATAGGGAATACCGGCTGGCGCTTTTTGCCGGCGTGGTGCTGGAGGATGACGCCGAGGTCTATCAGACGCAGCTGACAGATGAATATTTGAATACCTGCCGCTCCCATTCCACCTTTGCCTCCGACGTAAGCGTTTCGGCGGCGGACAAGATTGTGACACTTTCCACCTGTTCCTATGAATATGAGAATGCCCGTTATGTGGTGATGGGCAAGCTGATACCCGTGGAGCAGGGCTGAATAACAGATTGCTGAAAGTCCGGCGGAGAGTTCTCTCCGCCGGACTTTTTTTGGCAAAATACAATACTAATAGTAGAGATCTGACAACACTATACAAAAAGGATTTAAAATCAAACCAATAATTGTCCCAACAGCACCATCAGACAGCCCAGGACAAAAAACAGTACCATTAACCCCGCCACACCCAGCCAGAACCGTTTCGGGCCCAGCTCGGGCAGATTCAGAAAGGGATAGGGGTAGAGAAGACGGGTATGACCGATGGGCCGACCGGTGCGGGCGCGAAGCATGGCGTAGATAAAGTAGGCCAGGGGGATCAGCAGCCACAACAGAGCGTCGATGAAGGAAAGCCGGGTCTTGTCGGCGCAAAAGATCCATTCCAGCACCGTGAGCCAGGGAATCAGATAGTGGACGCACAGATTGCCGAATCCGATTTTACCGTCCTCAAAGCCTTTGCCGGAGCGTTTGCTCTCCGGTACCAGCACAAAATGATAGATCAGATGGGTTACATAGATGCACAGCGTCATGGAAAGCGCCATACCGCTGCCCGCCAGAAAGCGGAAAAACCCACTCCGGGGAAAAAATGTGCCGATGAGCAACAGCAGCTGATAAAGGAGAATCAGAAGATTGCTCTGGTTGGTGTAAAAAGAAAACATGCCCGGGCGGATGCGGCCGGTGGGGATCAACTGGGAATGCACCAGCATACCCGGTATGCCCAGCAACAGTATGACCAGGCAAAAAACACGCAGCGCCATGATTATCCGTCCTTTCGGAGTGACTTCAAAAGTGCAATCTCGGCGGCGTAACCGGGCAGCTCATTGGGTGTTTCCAACAGGAAGGGCAGCTCCCGCAGCGCCGGATGATTGATGATGCGGGCAAAGGCCTCGGTGCCAATGCTGCCCTCGCCAATTTTTTCGTGGCGATCCTTGTGAGCGCCCAGTGGGTTTTTACTGTCGTTGATGTGAATGGCTTTCAGGCGTGTCAGGCCAATGACCTTGTCAAATTGGGTCAGCACGCCGTCCAGGTCGCCCACGATGTCATAGCCGCCGTCGCTGACATGGCAGGTGTCGAGACATACCCCTATTTTTTCGCTCAGGGTCACCCGATTCAAAATTTCCCGCAGCTCTTCAAAGTGAGAGCCGACCTCACTGCCCTTGCCGGCCATGGTTTCCAGCAGAACGGTAGTCTGCTGCTCCGGAAAAAGGATTTCATTCAGCGTTTCGGCAATAAGGGAAATGCCGGTTTCCACCCCCTGCCCCACATGGCTGCCGGGGTGAAAGTTGTAGAGATTGCCGGGCAGATATTCCATCCGCCCCAGGTCGTCGGCAAGGGTCATGCGGGCAAACTCCCGCACTTCGGGGCGATCCGAGCAGGGATTGATGGTGTAAGGGGCGTGAGCCAGCAGCGTTCCAAAGTGATTTTCACGGGCAAAAGCGAGGAAAGCCGCTACATCCTTGCTATCAAGCTCTTTAGCTTTACTGCCTCTGGGATTACGGGTAAAAAACTGGAAGGTGTTGGCACCCAGGGACAAAGCCGTCTGTCCCATGGCCAAAAAACCTTTGGAGGCGGATAAGTGGCAGCCGATGGTAAACATGGGGTATTCCTCCTTTATAGGCGATAGGTGGCGCAGGTAAGCTGCGTGCCGTTGATGGTGATGATGCCGTAGGTGGGGCCGTTGTAAGCCCCCGCTGCGCCGGGATTCATCACATAGAGCGTGCCGTCAAAGTCCACCAGCGGCTGATGGGTGTGACCGAACAGCAGCACATCGGCTCCGCACTCCCGGGCGGCGCAGACCGCGGACATGGTGCCGTATTTTACATTGCGGGTGTGGCCGTGCATCATGAAAATGCGCTTGCCGCCTATTTCCAGCAGTCGCTCGGCTGCTTCTGCGCTGCCCCAGTCACAGTTGCCCGGCACCTGTTCCAGCGGGATGGCGGGGAAGAGGCGGTGGAGCTTCTGGGCGTCCGGCCAGCAGTCCCCCAGATGTAAAATGCAATTGGGTTCCACCAATTCCACGCAGCGCACCATATTGTCCACCTGCCCGTGGGAATCGGAAAGAACCAGAATCCGCATAAAAAAACCTCCCGGATGAATTTTTTGCCATTATAGCACGAAACAGGTCGTGATACCATTGGCAATTCGCAAATTCTGTGGTATTTTGTAAAGAACAAAAAGCGCGGGAGAGATGTATATGAGCAATGGACGGGCCAAATGGCTCAATCTGCTGGTGATGGTGGCCTTCGGCACCATGAGCCTTGTGGTGAAACGGATTCCCCTGACCTCGTCGGAAATGGCCATGGAGCGGGCGGTCATCGGCGCTGTCACACTGCTTGCGGTGCAGCTTATGAGAAAAAAGCTGATTTCACCCCGAAAGCTGAAGCGGGAACTGCCGCTGCTGCTGTTAAACGGCGGCATACTGGGGGCGGGCTGGATTCTGCTTTTTGAAGCATACCGGTATACCACAGTGTCCGTGGCAACGCTGGCCTACTATTTTGCTCCCGTTCTCATCGCGGTGGGCTGCGCCCTCTGGTTCGGAGAGAAGATGAACGGCAGGCAGATTGTCTGCTTTGTGCTGGCCACCGCCGGTCTTGTGCTGATGGTGGATCTGCGGAACCTCTCCGGGGGTGGTCAGTCCTTTAAGGGGGCGCTGTTGGCGCTTTTGTCGGCGGTGTGCTATGCGGCAGTGGTGCTGATGAACAAAAAGATCCGCACCGTGGACGGCATGGATCGTACACTGGTACAGCTGGCCGCGGCAGCGGCGGTGCTTTTGCCCTATGTACTCCTCACCTCCGGCGTCCATGCCTTTTCCATGAGCGGTTCCGGCTGGATCTATCTTCTCATTCTGGGCGTTTTTTATACAGGCGTCTGTTATGTGATCTATTTTTCCACCATCGGGCACCTGCGGGGACAGGAGGTGGCGCTTTTAAGCTATGCCGATCCCCTGACGGCGGTGCTCTGCTCCCTCCTTATTCTGGGGGAGGGTATTACGGCGGTGCAGGCCGTGGGCGGCGCCATGATCATAGGCTTCACACTGCTCAACGAGTGGGCAAGTGCCAGGATTAAGTCATAAAAAGTTATAAAAAGGGATGCCTGCCGCTGCAAAGCGGCAGGCATCCCTGCATTCTATTACGGTTTCTCAGGCCCTTCAGACTCCTCACTGAGCCATTTTTCAATTTCCGCCTCGCCGCATTCCTCCGGCATCGGTTCCTCCGGCGGTGTGCGTAATACCTGATAAAAGACGGCACCGGCGGAAAGCATGTAGGGGTCGACCCACAGATACCCGATGCCATAGCTAAAGGCCGCCAGCAGCATCCAGCCGAAAAAGCTGAGGTTCATGGTGAAATAGTCGGCCTTGTGCCCCATCATCATCTGCCGGGAGGTACGCAAAGCCTCGGTGATTCCCATCTCCGGGTTGTCAGCCATGAGATAGGGAGCCATGGCGTACCCGCAGCCGGCGATAATGCCGGGGACGAGCAGCACAAGCGCCCACAAGGTACATAAAAGGCCGCCCAAAAACTGCAAACCAAAGCCTTTCCAGAAATACTGATGATAATAGCTGAAAAGATCGTTATAGCGGGCGGTTTCGCCCCGCACCAGATGCAGATTGAAGCGGCACAGCCCCAGTGCTGTGGCGCCGCCGAAGATCAGGCCGATGATGCTCAGCAGGCCGATGGCATAAAGTGAGGCGGTGAGGGACGGCGGCAGGGGTTGCCCCCATCTTTTGACAACGGTTTGTAAAACCCGGTTACCAAGGACGCCCAGTATGGAAAGACTGCTGCCGCCCAGCAGTGCGGCGAGGAGTGTGGTGCCCACGGCCGCGTTCCAGTGACCCCGCAGCGCGCCCCGCGCCGCCCGGCGAAAATCTTTTTCTCGCATAAACACTCACTCCTTTGGCAGCATAAAGCTTGTAAGTGATTCAGGGCTAAGCTGATAAATAGTGCAGCCGTCAGATTCCTGCGGCGGCGATTCCTGCTGAGGCTCGTTGGGCAGGGACATGCCCTCCGTCCACACGGTAATGCCGCCGAAAATGACTTTGGTAACAGGAGCAAGACCCGCCTCCTGACGCCGGGCATTGATATAGACCATATCAAACCGGTAGGTTTCATAATAAAATGTATCGGAAGCCGGCCCTGCCAGCAGCGGTTGCCGGACAGACCATACAAAGGTATCTTCCTCCACCTCGCCGTTGGAAATGCTGGTGGAGTACCCTAAGTTGTAAAGTGTGGAAAAAGTAACGGTGTCGCCTGTTTGATATATGTCATACAGCTGTATGCGGCTGACAGGTACCGGAAATAAGCAGGCATTCCGGGCAATCAGCAAGGCGGCAACGGCAACCAGAATCCCCGGCCCGATGATGCACCACTTGTTGAATTTTTTGGGTGGCAGCTGCCGGTTCAGCTCCGTGCCCACCTCTCGGGGATCGCCCATGGCGGCAATGGCCCGCTCCA
Source organism: Clostridiales bacterium (assembly GCA_012719745.1). Lineage (GTDB taxonomy): Bacteria > Bacillota > Clostridia > Oscillospirales > Oscillospiraceae > Vescimonas. Next base: position 13,013 of record JAAXZS010000021.1, read on the forward strand.
TGGCCTCCTGGGGAGTGTAGCCCTTGGCCTCCAGCTCGGCGGCGTGGTCTTTCATGTGGTTTGCCAGATCACGGACAGCTGCTTGCTTTTCCCGTTTGTCGGCGTCCGTCATGGCCTGACATACCTGCCAGCAATAGGCTGCGTAAGAGGTGTACTTTTCCATCAGGAACCTTCCGGGAGTATACCTCCGCTCTCGCATTTCAGAATTTGGTTGATGGACTTTTCATAGGTGTGCCAGGCCTCTTCCTCCCGGCGCAGCAGTTGTCGTCCGGCGGCTGTCAGGTGGTAGTACTTGCGGATGCGCCCGCCGGGTACAGGTTGTTCATAGGATTCCACTGCTTCGCTCGCCTCCAGCTTTTTCAAAATGGGGTACAGCGTCCCCTCTTTCATGGTGAAGCTGCTGTCCAGCTTTTTCTGAATCTCCGTAATCATCTGGTAGCCGTACATATCCTCCCGCGATAAAAGGGAGAGCACCAGCAAACTGGTGTGCTCCAGATTTTGCCTGCGTTCCATAGGATACCTCCTTATACCTTGACACTCGATGTATATCTATAGACAATATACATCGAGTATCAAGGTATGTCAAGTGGAATATAAAAAAAGCCTGCCCCGTGCTTTTGGCACAGGGCAGGCTGTATGCTTACCATTCCAGATTTGTTTCGGTTTCCTTGCTGAACACGTGGGCTACGTTGCCGCCAAAGATCAGATTGACCTCGCTGCCCATGGGGAAGTGGGCGGCGTCGCCGTTGGTGGGGACGATAACGATCACGTCCTTGCCCTCGGCGGTGATGTGCAGGTGGACGGAAGAACCCATCATCTCGGACACATCCACCTTGCCCTTGATACCGTCGGCGCAGAGCATCAGGTGGTCAGGACGGACACCCAGGGTAACGGTCTGCGCAGGCACATCCTTGGCGGTAAGGCGCTGCTGCTTCTCGTCGGACAGCTCCACCTTTACGCCGCCCAGTTCCACGGCGTAGCGGCCATCTTCTTTGAGGAGTTTGGCGTCGAAGAAGTTCATCTGGGGTGTGCCGATAAAGCCGGCCACAAACAAATTGGCGGGATGGTCAAAGACCTCCTGAGGCGTCCCAATCTGCTGAATAACGCCGTCCTTCATAATGACGATACGGTCGCCCAGCGTCATAGCCTCGGTCTGGTCGTGGGTTACATAGATAAAGGTGGTATCAATGCGCTCGCGCAGCTTAATAATTTCGGCGCGCATCTGGTTGCGGAGCTTGGCATCCAGGTTTGACAGCGGCTCATCCATCAAAAAGACGGCGGGGTCGCGGACGATGGCACGGCCGATAGCCACACGCTGACGCTGGCCGCCGGAGAGTGCCTTGGGTTTGCGGTCGAGGTACTGTGTGATGTCCAGAATCTCGGCAGCCTCCCGTACCTTCTTGTCAATTTCCTCCTTGGGAGTTTTTTTCAGTTTCAGAGAAAAGGCCATGTTTTCATACACGGTCATGTGAGGATACAGGGCATAGTTCTGGAAAACCATGGCGATGTCGCGATCCTTGGGCTCCACATCGTTCACCAGCTTGTCGCCAATGTACAGCTCGCCGCCGGAGATGTCCTCCAGCCCCGCGATCATACGCAGCGTGGTGGATTTGCCGCAGCCGGAAGGACCAACCAGCACAATAAATTCCTTATCGGCAATTTCCAGATTAAAGTTCTGGACAGCCAGCACACCCTCCTCGGTAATTTGCAGGTTGTGCTTTTTTTCGGGTTCGTCGTTTTTTTTGCGTTTTTTCTTTTCGTCGCCGCTGTAGGGGTAGACTTTCTTCAGGTCTTTCAGAATCACCTTTGCCATGTTGTCGGACTGCGGCTGCTCTGCCTCCGCAAAGGGCAGCCTCACGGCCGGCTGAAAAAGCCGCGCCGCCTTGCGGCAGGTCTCCACACTGCCGCACCGCCAGTCAAGCGGATATAAATCCTCCTTTTGAGACTGCGACAGGCTATTAGGTGGAGTAGCAGATCGCAGCCAAAATAAAAATAGTGTATAAAAATATTTATACAAATAGAC
>JAAXZS010000030.1 GCA_012719745.1 Clostridiales bacterium
CGCGCTAAAATTCTGTTGGTGGGCCGTAATCAAAGAAAAGACCGACCGCCGGTATAGTGGCATCTCGGAGTCGAAACGAGCCCTCCCGTGTTATGAGCACGATGACCCCAGGTCTCTTAGCTATACCAGCAGTCTAAAATTATTATATCATTCGTCGAAATATACGCAAGTTTAATGTCGCCCCCAATTTCGACAATCCGCAATATTAAACACAAGAAAAAATCAAGCATTCCGCAATATTAGTACTATGCAGTTTGGGCTGTAATGCGAACCAGCTTGTAACTTTCGACCTGCGGCTTGAGGTTAAAAACTGCGGGCTGTAATCAAAGAATACAACCATTAAGAGTCGTCCTTCACACTTTTTTTTCTTGCGACAGGCTTTTGCCCGGAACCACTACAGGATAACAAAATGATTTTTCCAGGGCATTTCCATCATTTGATTTACACACCGAGTCATCGTATCGACGTGCTGCGGCTGCATGAGAAAAAAATAGTATCGCTGAGAGGTGGTTTTGAATTTCAGACCAAGTTCCTTCGCACCGGGAAACGCCCCTGACAGAAGCAATCGTTTATTTTGCTCCACATAGAACTCGTCCTGCCTCCGGGCCTTGTGCTGATAATATATCACGCTGGCGCCGGCACGGTAGTATTCAGACAGTTCAAAGGGCAATACGAACTTATTGCTCTTTGGCTTATCTTCGGCAGATGGAACGATCAACCCATTATCAGGATCAGCAAAGACAATCTCACACCCCCGCAGCTGCTGCATGGCCCGGTTATGCCATTCCCGGCGGCGGAGCTGCCGTTCCCCCTTGCTTTCTCCTGTAAAATCAAGCATCTGCGAGTAAAAGGCACCCTGTAAAATCTCCGAGTTCTCCAGCTCGCAAACCTGGCGGCTTCCGGATTTTACAATCTGACCTAATGCAGACCACAGCTGCTCATCACAAGAGCGGAACACATTGTTTTCCAGATATCCAACATGCCGCCCATCACCATTATGTGTTTCGTCAGGCGTCAAATACCAGTTCACGCCAACGGATAACCCTGTTTTGTAAAGCTGGCGAAGTAGCCCCAGCTTTCCGAAATCACCAATATCCCCGGCATACCGGTTTTGCATGGCATACACCTCCTTGAAAGTAATTTTTGTTTTTCCTTTGGTGCTACATTTGATTATAATTGTAGCACCAAAGGAAGTGATCTGAATGAATAGACAGGAGCAGCTCGACAAACTGCTTGCCGAAGGTGATGGGCTTCTCCAAACACCGGCTGCAAACATGTTGAAGATTCGGGTTCTAAAAGTACAGTTCTTCTATCACAGGTGGTTCTTAATCATGTATTGATGTTTGCTTTTCTGGCCTGTGACATCAGCTGACGGACAGGAAGCTGATACAGCTTTCCGTCCTTCACGAAATTGCTGTCGCACTGGCGGAATTCAAACTTCACACTCTGCCGCAGGCACTGCTCCCGCACATCTAAGACCCATGCGTAGTCCAAGGGTCTTGCATTTCGGTCGGACTCGCCGCCCACTACCACAAGCTCCACATCGCCCAGATGCCGCTCAATGTTCATCTTCTCCAGCATGGGCTGAAGAATGATGTTTTTATGAACAATGGGAAGCGTATCAAAGAGGGGTAGCCGTCTATACGCCTCCGCCTGGTTTTCCACGGTGCAGCCCACGGTCACATTCTCGTAGCCGTCGCCCCAGTCGTCGGGGACGCAGTCCACAAACCGATCAATGCGTTTCGTCAGAAATAGAAAGTTCAGATCGGGCCGCTCACGCATCATGCGCCAGCAGTCGCTGCGCCACTGGTTCGCGTCGGGCAGCAGGAAATCGGACAAAAGCAGAGACAGACCGTTTCTCCGCTTTTCATCTTGTATTCGCCCTTCTTTTCGCCCCGCTTATACCGCTCTACGGGCGCACAGAAGTTGTCCGCTTTCGTCACCACATTCGTGTCCACGTCCCGCCGGGCGTCCCCCTTGTGGATGTAACAAAACCGACAGCCCTCGCTGTATTTGTGGCAGCCCCGCCACGGATTCCACATTGCCATGTTGAACCTCCTGCGCTTACAGCCAGACCGCCCAGTCGCCGTAGTCAAACATGCCGCTGCCGTGATGCAGCTTGCCCTCAGCGTCAAGCTCGCGGAATGCGTCCCGCATACGAATCAAAATCTCGGGCTGGATATCCAGCGTGTGGTGGGCGGGAAACACCTGTTTCACCGGCAGCGCCGCGACTTTTTCAAGGCTTTTAAGATACGCCTGCGGGTCGGTGGAGGGATAGTAGGCAAAGAGCGTGTCCTTATAGACCAGGTCGCCGGTGAACAGATACCCTGTCGCGTCTTCCCAGAAGCACATATGCCCGGGGGAGTGCCCCGGTGTGTGCAGCACGGTGATTTCCCTCCCGCCGAGGTCGATGGTATCGCCGTCGTGCAGAACCCGCGTCGGCGTTCCCTGAAAGAACTGGTAAGTCGCCACATCGTAGCCATTCGGTAGGTCACAGCGGTCAACCACCATGTCGTGAATTGTCTCCATGCTCAGGGGAAACTCGCCGGTAAGCCAGTTCAACTCCGCTTCATGGGCGTAGAAGTCGGAGTAATATTTGTGGCCACCGATATGATCCCAGTGGATGTGTGTGGCGACCGCCGTCACCGGCTTGTCCGTCAGCTTTTTTACCTCCGCTGAAATGTCGCAGATGCCAAGTCCTGTGTCAATGAGCAGCGCCCGGTCGTCTCCCTCCAGCAGATAGCAATGGGTCTCCTCCCAGTGGCGGTATTCGCTGATGATGTGCGTCTTTTCATCAATCTGGTCGTTGGTGAACCATGGTTTCATATGATAACCCCCTCGCAGTGATCGATTTCATGCTGAATAATCTGAGCTGTCCAGCCGGTGAAGGTCTTGATACGAACCTGAAAATCCCGGTTCTGCCAGCGTACCTTGATGGACTTCCAGCGCCGCGCCCTGCGCGTGCCAGTTAGCGAAAGACAGCCCTCCTCGGCGTCATAAGGTTGGGATTTTTTGATGATTTCAGGATTGAACATCACCATGTATTCACCGTCATGAACAATGGCGATGATGCGCTTGGAAATGCCGATCATATTCGCCGCCATGCCCACGCAGCCGTCCTTGTGGGCGATCAGCGTCTCCAGCAGGTCGTCCGCCACCGGAATGTCCGCCTGTGTTGCAGGCTCCGAGACCTGCTTCAAAAAGTCCTCATCTCTCATGATTTCACATACCATTATTCATCGCTCCTTTTGTGTTGCCAAAAAGTCTGCCTTTTGATAGAACCCTTTGCAATTCCGATTCAACATGGGAGAGCTGACGGTGATTGCAAACTCCTCCACGGAAGAGAAAAGCGCCGCCACACATAAAATCACGCCGGACGCGGTCAGCCCCAGCACCGCGTACAAAATCGGGAATGCAAAGATCAGCGCACCTGTCGCCTTATTCGCATAAGTGTGCAGGGCGGAAAATGTGCGGTATTTTATAAAGCCCACGCCATACCCTGCAAGCCGCACCGCCGCAATGCACCCGGCGCATACCCAGAGCCATGCGGGAAGCTGAACATTTCGCAAAACCACAACGGCAATTGCCGCCGCAAATACCAGATCGGCGGTACTGTCCAGCGCTGCGCCGACATCGCTCTGAATGTGCAGGGCGCGGGCAACCGGGCCGTCCAATAAATCGCTGACCCCGCCGCCCAGATAACAGACCCAGAACACGGGAGAAAACGGGGCTGCCAGCACCATTCCCACGGCAAACAGAAACCGCGAGGCGGTCAGTATATTCGCAATATAGTTCATCACTGACATCACCGCCCTTTTTTATCATTCTATCACACTTTGCCAATTATCGTCGTGAAGAATCATCTAAGTGTTTGGGCGCACAATATTCTCTATTCCGCGTTTTCTCCCCGCTCGGACGAGGGGCAACTCTGGACATTCGAAGAAATCGCCAAGGTTTAATTAAGTGTTCAAAATCTGCGGGGCTGTAATCAAAGAATACGGTGGCGGATGAACTGCGCACAGAGATAACAAAAGGCACAGAACCGGAGTCATCACTCCATTTCTGTGCCTTCCGTCTGTTATACGCTTTTGAGTTTTCCGGCTTGCGGGTCACGGGGTTCAGTCCGTACCAGCTGCCACGCCGTGCGGCGTTCCTCTTTTGCTGCTCCTTCTTGGAGAGCTTCTCAAAGGGAATGAATTTTTCCATATCTGAGCTCCTTTCATGGATGAGTGAAGCCGATGATAGCAGAAACGCAGCCGCTTGTCAAACGCAGCGTTTGAACGCCACCGTATGCGCCTTCATTGAGATTTTGTCCACCTCGTAACCGTAGGCGGGCAATTCCTTCTTGAAGGTCAGGAATGCGTGGTCAATGGGAAAGCCCAAGATCTGTTCTATCTCGGCATAGGTCAGCATGAAGCAGTCCTCCGTACGCCCGCCGATCACCTTCCAAGGCGGCTCATATTTACTCATTGCCTGTCCCCTCCGACCTGTTGTTATACCAAGTGATATAAATATGCCCAACAGCGAACATGACTCCGAATACCGTCAGCAGCCAATGCCGAAAAATCACGCCCCGCAGAATGAAGATGGCACTGGGCAGGATCGCCAGCCACAACGCGGTGGACAGCGACGGCGTGCGAAAATAGACCGCCCAGAAAAGGAAATAAGCCAACAGCAGCGCAGGAAGCAGAAACAGCCAGATCACAAGCTCCTCCGGGGACTTGAAGCCCAACTCCCATACGAAAAGCGGAAAGACCATCATCGCCATGGAGCCGTACCGACCAATCTGCTCCAGAATGAGCATTGGCTTGCAGAAGCATTTATTTTCTATATGAGGATTGTGCCGTGCATAAATCAGGTTGGGAATCATCATCAGTACGACGATGAGAAAGCCTGTCAGATTCAGAAAACCAAACTGCATACGGCCACCCCCGTGTAAAACTATCATAGCATGAAAATAAGAAAAAGTCATGTTCGTAAGAAGTAAGCACAGCATCCTGGAACCCCTGCCCCACGGCCTTTGTTGCCAACCATCACGCAAGGGGTTATACTGAAAGCATGAATGAAACAGCGGACGGAGAACACAAAATGAGAGAAGTTGACCCGAAGACCACCAGCCGCGCCATGAGCTACGAATATTACATCGACGCGCCCATGCCCATGGTCACCATCTTCAAGACGCTGGATGTGACGCACCTCGCAAGGCTCGCGAAAAAGGGATATTCTTTTAACATGCTCGTGTGCTGGTGCATCGCCCGCGCCGCGCAGAGCGTACCGGAATTCTATCTGCTGCCCGTGGGCAAGAAGCTGATGCAGTACGATAGTTTGGGCGTCAATGTGATTGTCAAAAACAAGCGCGGCGAATTGAGCACCTGCGACATCCCGTTTTGCGGCGAGCTGGACGAATTTGCCCGCACCTATTCGGAGCTGACGGAGCGCTGCCGGGAAAACTGCGAGAATTACGAGCTGCCTGATCGCATGATCGTCGGTACCTCTGCGCTGGTCAATTACGATCTGGACGGTGTGGCGAATTTCTACAGCGGCATCTTCAACAACCCCTTCCTTATCTGGGGCAAATACCGCCGCCGCTGGCTGAATACCGAGCTGAAGCTGTCCTTCCAATTCCATCATGTTCAGATGGACGGCGAGCAGGCCTGTCGCTTTCTTGAAAACTTACAGGAGTGTATGAACCGATGAGAATTTTGGTGGACGCAGACGGATGTCCGGTGGTGGACAGCACCATTGCGCTGGCAACGGCGCACAAAACAGAATGCTTGCTGCTGTGCGACACCTCCCATGTCTTTGAGCGCAGCGGCGCGAAGACGCTGACCTTCTCCAAGGGAGCGGACAGCGTGGATTTCGCATTGGTCAATCTGGTTCAGCCCGGCGACATCGTGGTCACGCAGGACTACGGCCTCGCCGCCATGTGCCTTGCGCGAAACGCCGTAGTGCTCAATCAGGACGGCATGGAGTACACGTCGAGCAACATTGATGCGCTCCTTTTGCAGCGTCACACTGCCAAGAAGATCCGCAACGCCGGCGGTCGGCTCAAGGGTCCCTCCAAACGCAGACATGAGCAGGACGATGCGTTTCGGGCGAAGCTGGAAGAACTGCTCAATCAATGTTTCGGCCAGGCTGCTGATGCAAGTAAAAGAAGTTGAACCATTCGAAATTACCGAATGGTTCAACTCATTGGAGATGACGTGCCCGCAGCTGATTATCATATCGAATACAGCCGTTTGGAAATCCTTTTCCAATTTGTTGAAACTATTCGCAAAAGGGTATATAATAAGCGAAAATGATGAATTAACGGCAAAGCCGTCGAAAGGCGGCGACGCAAAGCTACAAGGGCCTTCCAACGTCAGGTGGCCGCCAGCTGCGCCCCCAGGCATACGCCCTACGAGAGTAGGGCTTTTTTTGCATTTTGACATAAGGTGTAAAATTATGGATTGCATTTTAATCGCCGAGGCCGCAGATAAATGGGGCATTACCCGCCGCCGTGTGCAGGTTCTCTGCGCGCAAAAGCGTATTCCTAACCTGACAAAGTTCGGCAAAGCCTGGGCCATCCCGAAAAATGCCAAGAAGCCAGAGGACGCGAGAAAAGCATAGTCTGGAAGCTCAAAAACGATTCCATTTTATTATAAATCTAATTTTGCAAATTTGGTATAACGGAGATTTGACACATCATAGAAGGGCGTTTTGTTGGTATTTTCATGCTTTGTATATACTGAATTCCTATGACGCGGATAAATAGATATTACCGGACGGAGGAATGTGAGATGGCAATTGAAAAAAGCAAAATATTAGAACGCCTTCATTGTGTGTTTCCCGACGGCGTTATTTATAAGGATGAGTACTCTGCGAAAAGAGCAACCATCTCTATTCCGGTCGACATGGCAATCTGGAAGGCTGCGAAAGTGCAGGGAATCACGCGGGAGCAATGGCTTCAGGAAAACGGGTTTATTTGGAAATCTGTCGGCTATATCGAGCCAGACATGCGATACGGCAGCAACACAATTTCTTCCCATACAGATGCGTTTGCCATTGCTGATTATGTATTCAAAGCGTACCCCCTGGCTGGAGAATATCTTCTTTCAAACGCTGAGGAAGCTTGTCTGTTTCAATCGGCACAGAACACCGTGCAAAAAATTATTCTTGATCACGATCAAATTACCGCGAACGAAGAAGCAATCCTCACGCTCGAAACAATTGAGTTACTGAAGCAGTGGTCAAGCGATCTGTCAGACGACGAAATATCAGGCTCATTTTGGAGCTATGTTTTTCTGCAATATGGGTTTAATCCCGAAAACTCAGATAGGGCTGCGCAGCGCTTATACACGAGATTTTGCGCCGCAATTAGAGGCACGCTGATCAGATACCATCGCTTTTTTGCTCCCGAAGGAACCAAACGATATTATACCTCACTTTTGCTGCACGCTATTTCTCCCACACAAAGCATTGAAAACTTATATACTATTTTATTTGATTTTTATGTGAAAAACCTTGACTTTCAATATGTCCCGGAAGATGTCAGCTATCAGGTTTTCACAAAGAGCATCTGTTCGCGTTGGAACAAGAACAACCAATCTGAAAAGAATATTCAATTGCGGTCTGATACCGTGTTCTCAGGACTGAAAACGCTCTTTTCCGAGCGACGCGGATATATGGCTTCCGTTTGCGATGACATTGTGAGAAAAATGGATTTGCTTCTTCGCGGTCAATTTGAAGATTCACAGAATTACTGGGATAAGCTTCTTGTTGACTGGTATGAGAAGAAAAGCCACACGGAACGCGTTCGCATGCAGGGAGAACAAAGGGAACGTAAAACAGAATTCGTTGCCACTTCGGAAGATCGTATTTATATGCAGTACATACTGGCAAACGAACAGGTGTCAATTGAGATTCCAAGGATCCGTTTACCTGACGTTGGGGAGGAACGTCCGATCATCACTCTTTTCCAAGAGGATCGAGAAATCTACTCCGCTATTATGTCAGTTACCGGCAATGATTTGTGTCTAACCACAAAAAAGAAGATCATTCAGCTTGCAGATACCGATATAGATTTTGATGCGCCACTTGCTGTCCGTGGTCAGATCTCTTATATGGGAAATGACATCTACAACTCAAGCCGCAAGCTATATCGGCAGAATCTGATTTTTGACGCTCATGGAAACGAACGTACTGTGAAGAGCGGAAGTGTTTTCCTGCTTGTTGAGAATACAGTGTCCGTTGAATTCACTGGGGACGCCGGTGTTTTTCAGCTGCCACACCCCGGTCAATTATTCAAAATCAATCTGGATGAAGTGACATCGGTTGCAATTGATGGCATAGAGCTTTTTGCTGACGATAAAATGGCCGCACAGTTTCGCTCGCATGCGTCGAGAAATCCAGTTGATGGACTATTCGCAATCAGCGAAAATAACAGCTATCATGTGTTTTCTGCGCCCTTTTCTCTTTTCCTGCTGTTGCCAGACAATGAGCAATTGCTGCGATATCAAATTGCAATCGATGCAAATCGACATGCCCCCTCTGAGTTCCAGCAGACGGACCGAAAAGATCTATGTATTCCCGCAAACATTTCTGATGGCAGGCCACACTCCATACGAATCATCGACCTTGTGGGTGATGCGGTAAAGTTTGAGTATCGCTATATCATTCTGCCGAACTGCTCGTATCGTCTGGGGCAAAAGATATATAGTGAGGCAACGCCGGAAATTGCGCTGTCTCTGACTTCCGGGGATCACTGCTTCGATGTTTCGGCAGTACACGGGGATGAAAATGATTATGTAAAATTTCCTTGTCCATATAGTGATTTTGAATTTGAGCTTGCAATTCCAACGGTCCATTGCTCTCTTATGGGGCAAAGCGCATTTTGCGCTCCGGAAAAAATCTGGCACAAGGAACTATCCGGCGGAGAATTTGTGAAACTATCCGTACCTTCCGAGTGGGTCGGCGGCGTTTTTCTCGGAGTAAAGCAGGTACCCGTATCGGCGACCCGCGAATATGAATTTGAACTTGGAAATCTATTAAGATCCGGAGTGGCATTTTCTGCTGAAGAACCGCTGTGGCTTTCTCTGAAATCTGAGACCGGGGATACAATTAAAAAGCTGCTGACGACAATCGTTTTCCGTCCTCAGTTTTTAAAGCCGCCCTTGGAGATACTGGAAGGTCAGTTGAAGTGGCTTGCAGCGTCCAACTACATTGGAGATGCCGATTCCGAATTCACTGTTGAGGTTTCCTTATGCCATGAAGGTCAACGCAATTATAGCGTTGCGTGTGAGGACCTGGTTTTAGGCGACGCTGCCGATTTCCCGCATGGCCTGTACCATTACCGGATTCTCTCACGAAAAAGGAGTGTTTTCTTCTCGGATGCAAGCGAGGAATTATATGCAGGTGATTTCATTTCAGGCAACAGAAATGAATTGCTCTTTGACGGAAAAGAATTGCTTCTCGGAGCCCCGTATTATTGGGATGGGCCTGCCGACGCCATGAAGACAATGCAAATGCGATCCGGTGCAGGTGTCCTTGAGCATCTGCGATACATCGGAAATACCATTGCATCCGGAGAAAGGATCGCTCTTCCGGAATATGAAGCCACGCTTTACTTTGAGGATTCATATGGCAGGCGAATTCCTTTCAACAGCAGAGAAGATTCGAAAAAATACGAATATATCAATCCTGCCCACGTCTGGATCGTCAATGAGCGCATGCTGATTCTCCGTGCAGTGACAAATGATGCCGTATATATTGATACGCAATACGCCACCATTTTAAGCCGTTCTCCGGACGCCGCTATGAGCAGAGATGCTCAACGGGTACGTCTGCAAACTCCGGATTACTTTGAATACACGCCAAAAGAGGTGTAGCACTATGTTTGACCCCATTCAAGCCGCCAAGGAAATTAAAGACAGTTACATCGACTATATTACCACCACGTTTGATATGGCCGATGCTGATTATGCAAAAGAATTTAAGCAAGAGCTGGAAAAAGAAGGAGCAGTTGCCAGGGGGCCATATCTTGATATTGGCGGTTCCTATGAAACAGGGCATACCTTGTCCGAGCTGCTTCAATCCGGCCATGTCAGCAAACTGTTTGCGGAATTAGAGCCGGTTGGCGAGGCGGAACGCGAACTAAAGCTGCTTAGACCGCTCTATTCCCATCAAGAAACTGCAATTTTGAAAGCATCTGATGGAAAAAATCTCGTCGTTACAACCGGTACCGGTTCCGGTAAAACGGAGAGTTTCCTGCTTCCGATTATCGACCATCTTCTCCGGGAAGAGGAAGCAGGGACTCTTAATGCTGGCGTTAGGGCCATCATTATCTATCCCATGAATGCATTGGCCAATGACCAGATCAAACGCATGCGAACACTCCTCAAAAACTATCCCAAGATCTGCTTTGGCCTGTATAACGGAAATACGCCACATAGTCAATCGGATGCGCTGCAGGAATATCACCGCACACATATCGGTGTTGACGGGGAACCAAATGAGCCACTCCAAAACGAGATTATCTCCCGAGAGGAAATGCAGAAAACACCGCCGCACATTTTGATCACCAACTATTCTATGTTGGAATACATGATGCTTCGGCCAAAAGACGGCGCTGTTTTTTCTGGTTCACAACTGAAATTTATTGTATTAGACGAAGCTCACATCTACAAAGGGGCCACTGGAATGGAAACCTCTCTGCTGATGCGCAGACTTCGTGCGCGCATCAGCAAGCCAGATGCTGTGCAGTATATCCTCACAAGTGCAACCTTAGGGGGGCCGGACGCGGATGCCGATATCGTTTCGTTCGCCGAGAAGCTGTGCGGCGTCAAATTTGAAAAAAGCAGTATTATCCGTGCAAAGGAAAAGCGTCCCCCCATGGAGGAGTTGCTGGATTTTCCCGCGGAGCTGTTTAAGAAGCTGGAGCAGTCTCCAAATGATACTGCGGCCATATTATCTGCATATCATGCAGACTTTGCGCCGGATGCAGATGATGGTGAGAAAATATACGCCCTTTGTCTTCATGCAAAACTGTTTGACACCTTGCGGCGAATAGCAACCGCTCCAATCACTGTGGCAGAGTTGCATCACGCACTGTCTGACGTATGTTCTATCTCCAATCAGCACGTGGTTGCATTCATTTCTGTATGCGCGCGTGCAGAAAAGGATGGCGCGAGCCTGATTAAGCCTCGATATCACTTCTTTGTGCGCGCTTTGGAAGGCGCTTATATCACGTTGCAAAATCCGAAACGGCTCTATTTGCAGCGCAAGCTGGAAACTGCCTACAACGACGGCCAACAACCGGCAGCAGTTTTTGAGGCCGCAATTTGTACAGATTGCGGGCGTATTGCCATTGTGGGAAGAACTGAAAATGGGCTTCTTCGGCACTATGCTCGGCAGTTTCATCCTGATGACGCAGAATACTACTTTGTGAAATCCGGTTCTGACGGGGAACTCTTTGATGAGCCAGAAACAGAAGCTGATGATGTCAAACCGGGTGACGGATCAAATGACTATTTGATTTGTCCCGTTTGCGGGGCAATTTGTACAGAAGCAGATGCAAAATACACGAAGCCATGTGAACATAGCAGTGATTCGTATGTTAAGCTCTGGCAAGTCGAGCAAACGAAAAGTGGTGTTTCAAAATGCCCTGCCTGCGGGTTTGGCTCCTTCAGACGTTTTTACCTGGGCAGTGAAGCAGCTACCGCAGTATTGGGCACAGAGTTGTTTGAACAGCTTCCCAGTGAAGAAGTTACAATCGTTGCCGACAGCACTCCTGCCGCCCGTAAGAGCATCTTCGCAGCAAAGCAGCAGCAACGGCAATTGCGTAGAGACCTATCCCGCCAGTTTCTGTGTTTTTCAGATAGTAGAAGTGAGGCGGCATTCTTCGCCTCTTACATGGAACGATCCTATCAGGAATTCTTGAGAAGGCGTGGAATTTGGCACACGGCGGAAAAACTTCGTGCCGCCGGACGTACGACTGTGGGAGTAGCGGATTTTGCAAATGAACTGACGCGTTATTTCATTGAGCAGAAGAGCTTTGTCGAATGGGATAGTCCGGATAATCACAATCTGGACAAGCTTACTTATGAGAGCAAAGCAAATGCTTGGATTGCAATTTTAAATGAGATGTTCAACGCGCGCCGTGGAACAAGTCTCACCACCATGGGGCTGCTTTCCTTCGAGTATCAGAAAAACGATGAGGCTGTCGACGGATTTTGCGGCGCATTTGGTCTGAATGTCACAGATGCGCGGGCGTTGTTGGAATTGTTGACACAGGATGCCGTCTACAGCGGCGCAATCAATTCAGGAAACGCATATACACTCTCCCCGGCGGAGCGGGAATACATCTTCTTCTCTCAGCCTGAGAAAAAGCTTATTTTATTAAAAAATGCGGATCAGGCAAAGCAGGGATGGCTCACAGGCTGGCGCGGCAGAAAACGCAGCAACGGAAATTATTATCTGAATTCTCGAATTGTAAGACTCTGTCGCGCGCTAAATATTTCAGAGGATGATGCAGATGTACTCCTTGAGGACTACTGGTACAATGTATTCCGCGCTGAATCAGAAGAATTTGTATTGGATGCGAATGATTTTCGGATCCACTTGGGTGGAACACAGGACACCTCCTTTTTCCGCTGCAAAAGATGTGGAAAGATTACGCCTTATAATGTCAGAGGGATGTGTGCATCAATTAAATGCAGCGGCCAGCTTGAGCCCTTTGAACCTCTGGATTATGCGGACAGCAATCACTATGCAAAGTTATATAAAAGTCAGCAAATGAAACCTCTGTACATCAAAGAACACACCGCTCAATTATCGAAGGATCAGCAAACACTGTACCAGGAAGCATTTGTTAATAAAAAAATCAATGCTCTGAGCTGCTCTACCACATTTGAGATGGGCGTGGATGTTGGAAGCCTCGAAACTGTTTATATGCGAGACGTGCCACCCAGCCCGTCAAATTATGTTCAGCGCGCCGGGCGCGCTGGACGTGCAAAAGGATCTGCCGCATTTATTCTGACTTATGCAAAGCTTTCCTCTCATGATTTTACTTACTATCAGAATCCCTCCGCAATGATCAGCGGAAAAATCAAGGCGCCTGTTTTTGAAATTGAAAATGAGAAAATCTTAAACCGGCATATCTTTGCAGTGGCCATCAGCTCTTTCCTCGCGTGCAATCCAGACATTTATGACGGCGATAATCAAACTGTCCTGCTGAACGAAGATGGGTTCGAACGGCTGAAATCCTATCTTGAAGAGCAGCCAGAGGATTTGCGTCAATTACTGCTCAGCTCCATGCCCGAAAAAATGCACGACCGGCTTGGTCTTACAAGTTGGGCGTGGGTCGAAAAGTTGTGCGGTGATCGTGGCATATTAACAATTGCGGTTGAAGATTTTCGAAATACTGTAAAGGAAATGGAGCGTCAGCGCGATGCCTGTCATCGTAGACATGATGACGAAGGTGCCGGTGCTTGGAGCCGCAGCCTTAGAAATTACCGCTGCAGTTTGGAGGACAATTGCGGAAAAAAGAGTTTGATCAGCTTTCTTGTAAGAAATAATGTCTTGCCGAAGTACGGATTTCCAGTAGACACGGTCGAATTAATCCCCAGCCTTTCCGATATAGGGCGCAGCAAGTCTCTGCAGCTTGCGCGGGATCTGCAAATGGCGATTGCCGATTACGCGCCGGGGGCGCAGGTTGTTGCCGATGGAAAAATGTACATCAGTCGATATATTAGAAGAATGCCGGGAAAAAATGCAGAGTTGTCTTGGGAGAAAGGCTTTTATTGCCAACAATGCCCCTCCTGCGGACAGCCAAACTTTACAAAGGATCCTGTTGGTGCTGCCGGCCGGGAATGTGTTTCCTGCCATACCATAATCAAAAAATATGCGTGGCTCAAAACTCTGGAGCCTCGGCTTGGATTCTGTGCCGAAAAGGAAGTGCATGAGGTTCCAATGCATCGTCCGGAACACGACTATAAAACCGAGGACTACTACATCGGTGACCCCCACAGAAACATCATTCGCAGGCTATCCTTTACGATCAATGAGCAAACGCTTTTGATTGAGTCCACCTCCAACGACTCTCTTGTCGTCATTGGTCAAACCCCCTACAAGGTCTGTCCTGTCTGCGGCTATGCAAGTGAAAATGGGATTCCCCTTAAGCACAAATCCCCCAGCGGCTACCCTTGTGTCAATCAGGAGGGAAAGGGACAGGAATACCGTTTATCTCATGATTTTAAGACAGATGTTGCAAAAATTACATTTGGCACAGTGGAAGCGACCGACTTGAATACAATGCTTTCTGTTCTGTATGCCTTGTTAGAGGGCCTTTCACGAGAAATGGGCATTGAACGTACCGATATTAAAGGCTGCTTGTTCCGCACAAACATGGATGGTATCATGGTTTATTCCGTTGTCCTATATGATGCCGTGGCGGGTGGTGCCGGACACGTTCGGCGCATTGTCACCGAAAGCGGCGACGCATTCCAGCAAGTTTTGAAAAAGGCTTTTTCCATTGTGGCAAACTGCAAATGCGACAGTTCCTGCTATCAATGTCTCCGTAACTATTACAATCAGAAAATCCATGATAATTTAAACCGCAAACAGGCTGCGGCATTTCTCGAAAAATGGGTGGGCGAGATGCAGAAAATAGATCTTCCGGATGAGGATTATGCAGTTGATTTGATCCCGTGAGACTGTACCAATTTCCCATCATCTTGACCCGAAATAAGGGGTGAATTCATTTTGAATACGGTTGTCCTAATCTCATGCTCCAAGCGAAAACGTTCCTACCCCTGCGCGGCAGGCAAGCTCTATGATGCAAGCACGTTGTTTAGGAACTCGCTTGCCTACGCGCGCCAATTGTCCTGCCCGATTTATATTCTGTCGGCAAGATACGGACTTGCGACCGAAGATCAAGTTCTTGCGCCCTATAATGAATGTCTGGCCGATAAAACAAGCCGCGAAAAAGAAGTCTGGGCAGACAGGGTGATCTCGCAGCTGAAAGCTCAATTTGACCTCGGACAAACGCAGTTTATCATTTTGGCAGGCAAGGAATACCATGAGCCGCTTCTGCCCTGCCTGCCTCATTATCGGCTGCCATTGAGGGGAATGAGCCTGGGGCGGCGAATTACTGCGCTGTCGGAGTGGACTTCCGGAAAAAACAGCCCCGTGTGTGAATCCAGACAGTCTGCGCCCGAAAACGAACTATGCCTGAAGCTGCATCAGCTCTTTTGCAGCATGCCAAGATACCGCTTTGATAGGATCGATCAAATCCCATTCAGCAACGGGATCTACATCATGTTTGAGACGGGCGAACGATATCACGGCTATGACCGAATCGTGCGCATCGGGACGCATACCTCCGATGGCCGTTTAAAACAGCGCCTTCGGGATCACTTCTTGAAAGGCAATAAAGATGGGAGTATTTTTCGGAAAAATATCGGGAAAGCCATTCTCAACAAAAACTGCCACCCCTATCTTCCTATCTGGTCAGATGATTCCAGAGACAAACGGGCAATGCAGCTGAAACACGGGGACGCTTTCGACGAAGAATTTTAGGCACAGCTTGAGCAGCAGATCAGCCGCTATTTGCAGGAAAACATTACATTTACCTGCTTCCCCATTCAAAGCGCCGAAGCACGACTGCGTTATGAAGAAGGTATCATCGCTACGCTTCATGAGGCCGGCGATTTTCGTCCCGGCGATCTCTGGCGCGGCAGATACAGCCCGGTCCAGGCGATCAGGACCAGCGGGCTTTGGCTTGTGCAGGGCTTGGACGGAACGCCGCTCAGCGCCGGGGAATTTCAGGAGATTGCAGCCCTGTGCGGCAGCATCCCTGCAAAAACTGCCGACAGCCCTGCAAATGCTTCCCATCAGCCGGCCGTCAAAAAAGAAGTGTCTGCCAATAAGCAGCCGGGTGTTCATGAGGTTGCCGCATATCTCAAAAGCAAAATCGAGACAGCAGGCAAAAGTGGAGAGAAGTCCATTACCCTCCGCAGCGGCGAAATTCATAAAGAGCTCCACTTAAACAGCAGAATGCCCACTGTATGCAATGCGATGTATCAGCTGATGAAGTCGGGTGATATGGTGATTGAAAGGCCGCCCAAGGGGCGCGGATCAAGTCTTGTGATTACCTATCAAACATAGCACCCTACTCTTTTGAAGAGGTGACCAGATTGCTTGACTGGAACGGAAATGGGAAAATTGATCCTGTGGATATCGGGATTACAATGGCCGTATTAGATGAAGAATCGAAGAAAAGGCAGCCACCAAAAAGCGGATGCCTGACAAACCTGATGGTATTATTGGTTATCCTGCTTGCCGTGGGTCTGTTAATCTGGCTGTAAACAAAGAAGCAGCTTCTCCACCGGCGCATGGGAATTACGACTTTTGCATTTGCTGTGCTAATATAAAATTCAGTTTTCATATTATCCAAGATTTGAACTGTCCGAAAATTTGGGACAGTTCAAATCTTGTGAGATGTCTTATTCGCCGCCAATGACCATATCGAACTCTGGAAACCTTTCCCTATTTACTTCACATTTGATTGCAACTATTCGCCAACTGGTATATAATAAACAAAAATAATGAATTACTGGCAAAGCCGTCGAAAGACGGCGACGCAAAGCTATAAGGGCCTGTACCGTTTTGGAGGGCAGCCAGCTACGAAACGGAGATGCCCCACATACGTGGGGCTGTTTTTGTATACAAACGAGAGGTGAACGCCATGGATTACATTTCAATCGCCGAAGCCGCAGAAAAATGGGGTATTAGCCGCCGCCGAGTACAGGTCCTCTGCGCTCAAGACCGCATCCCTGGTCTAACCAAGTTCGGCAAAGCCTGGGCCATCCCAAAGGATGCCGAGAAACCGACAGACGCGAGAAAAACAAAGCCTATTGTGAAGGATGCCTTTTTTGAGGACATTCCTCATTCAGACTCCAATAAAAGTGATAGTGAGGAGAAACTCCATGAAGATTGATTTGCAAAAAGGCGTTAAAAACGTGGGAAGCGCATTGGAAAAAGCGGCGGAAGTAGGAAAAAAAGCTGCCGGTGATACGCTTACGAGCGCGCAATCTCTCGTTTCTAAGGCACAGGAAGAAAACCGAAAAGCACTTATTAGAAAATACAATCCAATTTTCCCGGAGGATTATAAAAAAGAGGACTTCGGCATTCCAAATCTGGTCATGATCGTTGATGATGTTGTGCGCAAAGGCATTGATGTATGCGAAGGTGCCATTGGTTGGCGCAGCAATACCAAAGGAGTGGAAGTATTTAGTCTGTACGATGAGGCAATTGCGTTCAGCGGGCTTCACTTTATTCCCGCTGCCGTTTGCGATTCGGTATACTATGTAGACCCGTTTGACAGAACACGTTTTATCCGTTTGGATTGCTATTTTGATAAGATGCAGGAATCCAGACTGGCGGAGCTGCAGCACATTGCGTACTGCTTGGGAGCAAAGAGTTATAGCGTAGAAATGGCAGATACCTCAAGTGAGAAAAGAGAGGCGAGCCAACGAGCGTCGGCGCGTGCAAAGGACGGATTAGGCGTTATAAAAGCAAGTGCAAACAGTAGCGAGGAGCGAAGTGTAACATCCGAAAAAGAATCCAAGCGAAAATCCGTGGCACACGCTGAGTTTGTTGGCGAGCGGCAACCTATACCGCCCACCCTGGCTTGGTTTGCCCATGATGACAATATCCGAAACTTGATTGACATGCGTTGCACAGGTAAGGGAAACGGAGCGATCAAGGCGTTTACCATTGAGTTTAAAGGTTCCGATTTCGCCACCATCGGAGCAAACACCGCAGCAAAGATTGATGGGGCAATGAGTAAGATTTCTGCCGGGAGCGATTTTGCGCTCCAGAGCAAGGTTACAGAGGAACGCCATCATAGGTTGATTTATCAAATTGAGTTTTGAGGTGCCACTCATGTTACGTCCCGGCCTATACGAACAAGTCATCAACACAAAACTGAAAAGCGAGCTCGCGGAGATCCCGCAGGCCCGCAAGGATACTGCGCCCATCGACAAGGCGGAGGCCTCCCATGTGCTCTCGCAGTATCTGGCGGACGTTGTTCAAAAGGGCCTGGACAACGTACTCGATAACGGCGGCGATATCGCCGCACAAGTGGCACTCACCAATCAAATCGTCACCTTAATACAGACTTCCACACAAGAAGCTGACTTTGCCGCTCTGTCCGTCGCGGAGCAGGCAGAGCAGCTTCTTGCGCTTTTACGGGAAGCAGACCCCCGGCTGGCAGCCGGCAAAACCGCCGCCGACCTTACCCGTCCGGAGACCTCCATGGCCCAGAGCAGCCTGTTCACCGGCGCTGTTCACGAGCCACAGATGTACACGGAGCTAAAAAAAGAGATTGCTTCCGCCGACCGCATCGACATGCTGGTGAGCTTCATCAAGTGGAGCGGCTTGCGCCTCATCATGGACGAGCTGCGGGAGTTTACCAAAAATGGCGGCAAGCTGCGCATCATCACCACCTCCTACATGGGCGCAACGGACGTGAAAGCTATTGAAGAGTTACGTCAGCTGCCCAACACGCAGATCAAAGTCAGCTACAATACGAAGCAAACGCGGCTCCACGCAAAGGCGTATGTGTTTTCCCGGGACACCGGCTTCACCACCGCCTATGTAGGCTCCTCCAACCTTTCCAATGCGGCGTTGACCAGCGGTTTGGAGTGGAACACCAAGGTCACCAAGCGGGACCTGCCCGAGACCATCGATAAAATTGTCGCCACCTTTGAGTATTACTGGAACGACCGGGAATTCGAGTATTATGCGGAGGATCAGCGGGAGCGGCTTGCCCGCGCGCTGAAGGCGGAGAAATACTACGACGCCAACAATCCCGAGCTCTACAC
>JAAXZS010000174.1 GCA_012719745.1 Clostridiales bacterium
CTGCAACGGAGATTTCTACCGCAATTACTGCTCCGGCGCAAAATTGGCCAAGCGGTATACCTGGTGGTACGCCGCCTGGTGTACAGAGGAGATCGCCGACTACCCCATGCACCAGTTTGGCGGCGGTACCAATCCGGTTCGAAGTAACATTGTAGCGGGGCATGTCTGCGATCAGAATTACTGCTACGAAGATTTTCCGGCTATCATTGCCTCTGCTGGCTGCAACGGTCTGCCAAAAGAGCCGCAGACGGCGGAAAACGAGGTGGCGGAACCAACACAAAAGGAGGGAAGAACAGTGACATTGACCTTTCGTTATCTGCAAAAGGGCGACAGCGGCCCTCAGGTACTGACGCTGCAGGCACTTCTAAACGCCTTCAATGGGGCAGGACTTGATCAGGACGGTTCCTTCGGGGATCGAACCTATGCCGCTGTGATCGCCTATCAGCGGTCCCGTGGGCTGGCTGTGGACGGTGTGGTGGGTGCGGAGACCTGGACGCAGCTGCTGCTGAAATAAAAAAAGATCCCTTGTGCTGCGGCACAAGGGATCTTTTTTAGTCGGTAAAGCCGAAGTAACGCAGGATACCGCGGTAAATGCCCAGCGCGAACAGGTACTGATCGTCTCGGAGTTTTTCCGCGTCGGCGGCATTGGAGAGATAGGCCAGTTCCACCAGTATGGCGGGCATGTTGGTCTTGCGCAGTACATATAAGGAGGAGTTGACTCTGACACCGTTGTTTTTGGTACCAACAGTTTCCACCATGCTTCGCAGTACCTGCTGTGCCAGGTCATCGGCCTGTGTGCCCAGCTTGTAGACATAGACCTCCGAGCCGTTGATGGCCGGATTGGGGTTGGCGTTGGCATGAATGCTGATAAAATAGTCGGCGGGCCAGGCGTTGGCCATGGCCACGCGCTCCTGCAGGCTGGTGGAGTTATTGGTGCCCAGAACGGTGGTGGGCAGCGGGCGGGAGAGCTGCACCGCGAAGCGGCCGTCCGCCTCCAGCATTTCTGATAGCATCAGCCCCACCGCATAGGTAATGTCCTGCTCCTCCAGACCAAAGCCCGAGGCTCCCGTGTTGTGATAGCCGGTTGGATTGTGTCCCTGATCGATAAAAATTTTAATGGCCATAGACGTTTTTCGCCTCCAGGACAGTGTATGCGAGCCAAGCAAATAAGGAGACACGGTATAAAAGAAAAAGCCCCGAAGCCTATTGGCCCCAGGGTTTTCTTATTGGCAGCGGGAGAAGGATTCGAACCCTCACATACAGAGTCAGAGTCTGCTGTGCTACCCTTACACAATCCCGCTAAGTTCTGACGAACAAATACTATTATACAGATTCGACGACGGTTGTCAACAGTTTTTTTAAAGATTTTCATGTTCACGGGACACAGTCTTGCACTCTCGCACGGCCTATGCTAAAATATGGAACCGTCGGCATTTGTCGGTAAATGGGACTGAGGAGATAAAAAATGAGTAAACAGATCAAAGGAGCCCTTTTGACGCTGTGGGGCGGTATATGCTGGGGCCTTTCGGGCACCATGGGGCAGTACCTTTTTACCCGGCAGGGAATGGACAGCCGATGGCTGGTGCCCATCCGGCTGGGTCTGGCCGGTGTTCTCCTCTTTGCCTATTGTTTGATCCGTTATAAAAAGCAGGTGTTTGCGCCCTGGCAAACCCGCCGCAACGCACTTGATCTGGTCATTTACGGGCTCTTGGGCGTCAGCAGCTGTCAATTCCTGTATTTTCTGACCATCCAGCTCTCCACGGCAGGCGTGGCCACCATTTTGCAGGATCTTTCGCCGGTAATGATCCTGGCGCTGGGCTGCCTCACATCACGCCGTGCGCCGCGCTTTTTTGAGGTAATGAGCATCCTTCTGGCTCTTTTCGGCGTCTTTCTTCTGACGACTCATGGCCATCTGAATCAGTTTGCTGTTTCTCCGGCGGCGCTGGCCACAGGCTGCCTCAGCGCGGTGTGCGTGACCGTTTACAATGTGCAGCCCAAACGTCTGCTGGGACAGTTTCCCGTTCCTATTTTACAGGCATGGGCTTTCCTGATGGGCGGCGCGGTATTTTCTCTTGTGTTCAGACCATGGACATACGGCTATGTACCCAATGCTATGGGCTGGGTGGGCATTGCTTTTGTGGTCGTTGTGGGCAATGTGCTGGCCTTTGTCAGCTTTATGTCCGGTGTCAAGCTGATCGGTCCCGAGCGGGGCATCCTCTATGGCTTTTCGGAGCCGGTGACAGCGGCGCTGCTGGCTTTTGCGTTGCTGCGTACGCCCTTTACGGTGTGGGACGGTGTGGGCTTCGCCGCTATTTTTGCCATGCTGTTGCTGCTGTCCGCCGGCCCGGCAGCGCCCAAAGTCCAGCCGGCTGCCTTGGAATCCTTTACAAAAAGGTAACACTTTTCCCCTTGACGAAAACGAAAGTGTCCCATACAATAAATTTGTATACGTTTGCGCTGCTGCCCGGCAGATTCGTGGCGCGTTGTAAAAAGGATAGAGGTAAACGGATTGAACATAAACAAGGACATGGTCAAGAAGGCGCTGCTGATTATATCTGTGAGCCTTCTGCTGTATTTTGGCCTGAACCATTTTGATAAAGTATCCGATGTGATAGCGGGTCTGCTGAAGGTGTTCTCCCCGTTTTTGCTTGGCCTGTGCTTTGCGTTTGTCATCAATGTGCTGATGCGGCCTTTGGAAAAATGCTGGGACAAGCTTTTTGCCAAGTGTAAAAAAAGCTGGGTGACCAAGGTGAAGCGCCCTATTTGTATGCTTTTGAGCATTGTGGTGATGTTGGGCGTTGTGTTTATTGTGGTCTTTATGCTCATTCCCCAGATTGAACAGACAGTGGCGCGGATCGTGGATGTTTTTCCGTCATACATGGCAAAGATTGAAGTTTGGTGGAACGGGATCCGGGCGACGCTGGAATCCTACTCCATCACGCTGCCGCAGTTTGACCTAAATTTGGACGAGCTGGCTCAGTGGCTCAGCGGCCTGCTTTCGGAAAAGGGCGACGCCTTTGTCAATACAACGGTGAATATTACCACCTCCATCATTACGGTGGTATTCAATGTGGTGCTGGGACTGGTATTCTCCATTTATGTACTGGCGCAAAAGGAAAAGCTGGGCGTGCAGTGCCGGCGGGTCATCTCGGCCTATCTGCCCAGGCGCCGGGTGGATCGCCTGCTTGAAATTTTGGCGCTGACCAGCTCTACCTTTACCAAATTTGTTACCGGGCAGCTGACGGAAGCGGTCATTATCGGCTGTCTCTGCTTTATTGGGATGAGTATTTTCCGGATGCCTTACGCCCCCATGATCTCGGTGCTCATCGGATTTACGGCGCTGATTCCTGTATACGGCTCCTTTATCGGAACCGGGCTGGGTGCATTCTTTATTTTAATGGTGGAACCCATGAAGGCGCTGTGGTTCATTGTGTTTATTATTGTGCTCCAGCAGGTGGAGGGCAATCTGATTTACCCCAAGGTGGTGGGAAAATCGGTGGGACTGCCGGGCATTTGGGTGCTGATGGCGGTGACCATCGGTGGCAGCCTTTTCGGCTTCCTGGGTATGCTTATCAGCGTACCGGTCAGCTCTGTTTTGTACAGCCTGCTGCGTCAGTCGGTGAACAGTCGGTTGACACCCCGCCCGTAAATCCGCGTATTCGCATTGACTTTTTGGGCCTGACCGAGTAAAATGGTGACGCGGAATAGGGCAAAAGGCTGCGGATCGGTGTTTTCGGCGGCTAATCATCCCAAAACTTAAGCTGTCCCGCTTTTGCGGGACAGCTTTTTGCATAACAGGGAGGAACAGACATGAGTTTTGCGGTACTTCTGAATAATCATCTCCTGATTAACTCGCTGGTGGCATGGCTGGTGGCACAGATATTAAAGACTGTTATTTACGCGGTTGTCAATAAAACGGTGGATTTTCACCGCCTGATGGGGGACGGCGGTATGCCCAGCGGCCATTCGGCCACAGTGACGGCACTGGCTACCTCTGCGGCGCTCTATTGTGGGCTGGATTCCCCTGTTTTTGCGGTATCGGCTATTGTGGCGGTGGTGGTGATGCACGATGCCATGGGCGTCCGTCTGGAGGCGGGCAAGCATGCCAAGGCCATCAATGAACTCATGCAGATGCTGGACAGCAATCTGGAACCGGAGGAAAAGCTGCAGGAATTTCTGGGTCATACACCGCTGCAAGTGGTCTTCGGCAGCTTGCTGGGCCTTGTGGTGGCGCTTTTGTGCCAATGATGTAAAAAAGCAGGCGCACTCCTCTGCGGAGTGCGCCTGTTGTTTTTATGCTTTTCTGGACGGGAAACGGCTGCCGCTCCGATGACGCCGCCGTCCGCCGTTATCAGATGGGCGGAGGGCCTGGGGCACCTTGCGGGAGGACCTTTCGTTTTGGGACTTTTTCTCGGCCTTTTCCATAACCACCATGGGCCAGGGACATTCCTTGACCGGAATTTTGCAGCCGGTAAGCTTTTCAATATCCCGCAGATATTCTATTTCGTCAATGCAGCAAAAGCTGATGGCCCGGCCGTCCCGTCCGGCTCGGCCCGTACGGCCGATGCGGTGGATATAGGTTTCCGGTTCATTGGGCAGGTCATAGTTGAATACATGGGACAGCTCCGAAATATCAATGCCCCGGGCAGCAATATCCGTGGCGATAAGCACATGAATCTCACCGGATTTGAAGGCGGTCAAGGCCCGCTGACGGGCGCTCTGGCTCTTATTCCCGTGAATAGCCATGGCGGTGATGCCGGCCCGATCCAGCTCCTTCACTACCCGGTCGGCGCCGTGCTTGGTGCGGGTGAATACCAGTGCGCTCTTCATCTCCGGCTGGCGCAGCAGCTCGGCCAGCAGCAGCTTCTTGTTGCCCTTGTCCACAAAATAGAGGGTCTGGTCGATGGCATCCACTGTGCTGGTGACGGGATCGACCTTCACGGTCAGGGGATCATGAAGAATAGAGTCGGCCAGTTTTTCGATCTCGGCGGGCATGGTGGCGCTGAAGAGTAGCGTCTGGCGGCGGGAAGGCAAGCGCTGCAATACTTTTTTTACATCATGGATAAAGCCCATGTCCAGCATACGGTCGGCCTCGTCCAGCACAAAAATCTCCAGCTTTTCCAGATGGATATAACCCTGCCCAATGAGATCGTTGAGCCGCCCCGGTGTGGCGATGAGAATATCCACGCCCTTTTGCAGCATTTCCACCTGAGGTGTCTGTCCAACGCCCCCAAAAATGACGCCGCAGCGCAAAGGGGTATAACTGCCGTATTGACAGAAATTTTCGTAGATCTGCAGCGCCAGCTCCCGGGTAGGTGTCAACACCAGTGCCCGAATGGCACCGGGACACTTCTGCCCCATCAGGTTTTGCAAAATAGGGAGAGCGAAGGCGGCTGTTTTGCCGGTGCCGGTCTGGGCACAGCCCAGCACGTCCCGCCCGGCAAGAACCAGGGGAATTGTCTGTGACTGAATAGGGGAGGGCTGGGTGTATCCGGCGTCCTCCACAGCCCGCAGCAGCGGCCGAATAAGGTTCATTTCATTAAAATTCATAAAGTCTCTTTTCTGTTGATTTAATTTGCCGCAAAGCGGCGGTGTCTTTGCGCTCCTATTTATAATGGATAGAAA
>JAAXZS010000076.1 GCA_012719745.1 Clostridiales bacterium
AAACCAACACCCTTGATCCCTAGTTCCGCCAGGTACCTAGCCGCATCGGCAGCTAAGTAGACAAAGTTAAAATCAAAATCTGGCCGCTGCGAATTACGGGTTTTAAAAAGCACAAAATCCCCGGCCCCAATGGCCAAGTGCTGCAAATCTTCACGTCTAATAGCTTCGGTAACAGAAGTTAAATCTAAAACTTTGCAGGAGGTAATTAAGTCCGCTAACCGGTATGCCTCTACACCAGCCCCATCTTCTACCATATGTAGAGGGGCGTCAATATGCGTCCCGGTATGGAGATCTAGGCCAATCCGAGTTTCTCGAACACCATGGCTAGGGTGATCGGCGGTAATTGTAAACTGGGGTCGTTTCTCCTCCCGATCCTTATATACAGGCATATCTGGGTGAATAGGCATAGAAATATCAAAAATTCGCATCACACAAGACACCACCTTCGTCCATCTCGTTCCAATAATAGATCGGCTGCCCGGGGGCCCCAACTACCAGCCGGATAAATAAGGGGTTCCGTCCCGGCTTGCCGCCAAGCATCAGCGATAGCATCAATAAACCGCCAACTATGCTCGACCTCATCCCACCGGGTAAACAGGGTAGAGTCACCGTTAATTGCATCGTAAAGCAGCCGTTCATAGGCTTCAGGCCCCCGAGAACCGCCAGCGCAATTATGGCAAAAGTCCATCTTGACCGGCACAATTTCCTCCTGGGAATCTAAATTAATACCGTTAAACTGAAAGACCAACCCTTCTTCAGGTTGTACTTTGATTGCTAAAATATTGGGCTGCAAATTATTAGGTTGGTCAAAATAGAGAACCCCCGGTAGGTTTTTAAACTGAATCACAATCTCTACTGATTGGCCCGCCATCCGCTTTCCGGTTCGAAGATAAAATGGGACTTGGGCCCAGCGGAAATTGTTAACATATACTTTCAGAGCGGTAAAGGTTTCAGTGTGGCTATCTGCCGCTACATTCTCCTCTTCACGGTAACCTCGAACCCTTTGACCATTGATTAACCCTGGACCGAACTGACCCCGAACCACGTTCTCCCGTACTTCTTCCGCTGAAAACGGTACCAACGACCGTAAAACCTTGACTTTCTCGTCCCGAACCGCTTCGGCACTGAGGTTAATCGGTGGTTCCATAGCTACTAAAGTTAAGGCTTGTAGTAAATGATTTTGTACCATATCCCGTAAAGCCCCGGTTTGATCATAATAGGCGCCACGATCTTCGACCCCAACCGTTTCGCTGGCCCGAATCTGCACATGGTCAATATACCGGTAATTCCAGAGGTTTTCAAAGACTGAATTAGCAAAACGGATAACCTGAATGTTCTGGAGCATCCCTTTACCTAAATAGTGGTCGATTCGGAAAATATCTGCTTCAGAGAAAGCAGAACGGATCTTATCATTTAACTGACGAGCAGAAGCTAAATCCCAACCAAATGGTTTTTCAATAATTACCCGCCGCCAGGCAGCTCGGGACGAGGTCAACCCTGCCCGCAATAACTCTTCAATAATCGGATCAAATTGTTCTGGCGGAACTGAAAGATAGTAGAGAATATTGCCTTGTGGTAAGCGCTCCCGGAGATAGCTAAAACTCTGGCTACTGTTAATATCCATCTGTAGATAATCGAGGTGTTTGAGGAACTCGGTGCAACGATCTGCCTGGGTCTGCCGGGAAAAACTTCTGATAGCTTGGGTTACACTAGCAATAAACTCTTCCCGGCTCTCTAAACGCCGACCGATCCCTACTACCCCGAAGTTTTCCGGTAAAAGTTGATCTAAATAAAGGTTATAGAGAGCAGGGAATAGCTTCCTACGGGCTAAATCCCCGGTAGCCCCAAAGAGCACTATGGTACACATAGCATAGCCCCCCTTAAAATCAGGTCCTCTTATATATCATCCCTGTTTTAAGGTATTTTGTCCATGCCTTTGCTCTAAATCCAAAAGGGTTTGGACTAATTCTTCATGACTGAATGCTTGGGGAAAGTTACCCCACTGGGTGCTGGTAAGAGGGTCAAAGTGTTCGGCCATTAGATAGAGGTTAGTAGCGCTCTGAAGAGCGAGCCTAACTAACTCCCAAGCCCGTTCCACCTGGCCGAAGTGACTATAATAACGGGCTAACCAAAAAGTAGGTAAATAAAAGGGAACAGCGGCTTTTTCGTACCTGGCAATACCCCCGTTGATCTGAAGGCCACCGCTATCTGCTGGCTTTTCCATAATCTCTACGGTAGAACGTAAACGCCAATCATCAGCTGGTAGTAATTGATAGAACTCTAAGGCTAGAACAGAGATATCTACAGGAGCAGCCGGGGCCCCGTAGTATTGTAGGAAGGCTTGACGTTGAGGAGACCAGCCCTTTTCAATTGCCTCTACTGCAATGTGCATAGCCAACCGCTGCCAGGTACTACTAAAATCGTGATAACCTAAAACCTGGGCCACCTTGGCCGCTGCTTCTAACGCAGCTACACACATGGCCTTACCGTGAACCCAATGGACCTGTTTCTCCCGTAGCTCCCAAATCCCGTGCTCCGGCTCCTGCCAATACTCAGTTACCCACTGAGCACCCCGGACTACCCTAGGCCACCAAGTGGCCAGATAATCCCGATCTTGCGTTAAAGAATAGTGCTGCCAAAGGCCATCTAAGACATTGCCGGTATTATCCAATTGTAGCTGTTCTGCCGCCTTATTACCAAACCGCACCGGCCTTTCACCGTTAGGGCCAGTTAAGTCAGGAATAATGTATTCAGTAGGGTTGTGACCGGTAATGGTATAGAGCGGCTG
>JAAXZS010000107.1 GCA_012719745.1 Clostridiales bacterium
ATCCCGCAGCGCTTCCCGCCGTGTCAGCTGATCGAACATGTTCTGAAAGCCGTCACCGCTGTTGGCTCCCAGATAAAAATGTGTGTTATATCCCATGGAATTTCCCCCAAACCATCAGATTTCTTACTCTAACCTATGCGTGTGGGGAAGTCCCTGACAACGAAAAAGAGACTGTCCTCTCAAAAAGGACAGTCTCTTTTTTAATAACGGGGGATTTTTCTTGCTTTCCCGGCCGTTTATTGCTTTTTGTCCATACCCCGCAGTTTTTCCAGTGCCTCCTGATAACGGTTGCTCTTCAAATCCGGGAAGGCACGGAGAATACGGTTTTTCTTCTTTTCCTCCAG
This sequence comes from Clostridiales bacterium, assembly GCA_012719745.1. GTDB lineage: Bacteria > Bacillota > Clostridia > Oscillospirales > Oscillospiraceae > Vescimonas. The sequence goes on from JAAXZS010000107.1 coordinate 345, forward strand.
TTTCATCCGGAGCTGATTTTCTAGCATCTGCAAATGGAGACGTTCGTTGTTCCGCTCTTCCTCCTGCCGCAGCTGTGCTTTTTCCCAAATAGACGCCAGTAGCTGCCGCTCCTGCTCCTGATGGGCCTCCTGCAGTTCCTTTTCTTCGGCACGGTGCGCCTTCTTCATCTCTGCCAGCTCCCCGTAGCGATCCTGCACGTCCTCGGCATATTCCTTGATGTTCAGCACTGTGCCCGAAATGCTGTCACCGATGCGGTCGGAGGTTTCATGGATCTCCTGGGCAAGGGACATCAGCAGCTTCAAACGGCTTTGCAGATGGCGGATGGCCACCAGCGTGGCTGCCAGATCCGCCAAGATCATCGCCAGAAATACATACAGCAGAATGTGTCCCGGCAATCTGGGAAATTTTGTAATGAGGCCGTAGATCATGGGATGGATAATGCGGACAATAAAGGTAGCCGCCAATCCCCACACCAGAGAAAACTCCAGACAGACGTAGCCCTTAATATTGAATTTATTCTGTGAATAGTCCCACCACTTGGCGTGAAACAGCTTTTCAAGGGCCCAGCCGGTGATAAATTCCAGCGCGCTGGTGAGGATCACCGACCCTAAAAACAGCAGAAGCAGCCGGTCACTCAAAGGGGCAAGCAGACCGATGACGATCACCAGCCCAAAGCCGTAAATGGGGCAGACCGGCCCGTTGAGAAAGCCGCGGTTGACAAATTTACCGCGCCGCACCGCCGCATAGGCCACCTCGGTACACCAGCCTAAAAAGGCATATAAAAAAAACATCCAGACAATCTCATACAGGGAAAAATTCATTTTAAATTCACCAAACTTTTTTCAACAATGATAGACTTATTCTATTCTATACTGACATCTGTTGCAAGAGGTAATTTCCTTGACAGACGGGGAAAATCTACTATAATCACCTTAGCGGGACTGTCTGCCTCCCTGACTGGGGACAGACGGGTACGCGGGAAGTGTGAGGGTATCATGATCTATGTGTTTTGGGTGCTGGGCGCGGCCCTCTCCGGGCTGACTGTTTTTTTGCACGGTCTCACAGGCGGGGCACTGCTCCTCTACTTTGTTCTTTTGACGCTGGGCTACGGAATCGGTCTGCAGATTGCCTATGTCATCATTCTGTGGCTGATCTGCCTTTTTATCGACCGGCGCAAGCCTCAGCGGGAAAATGATCCGTTCTTCCGCACAATCCTCAACTGGACAGCGGAGCTTCTGTTTCAGGCCACCCGTGTACAGGTGAAGGTGACGGGTATGGAACTGCTTCCTCCCGGCCGGTATCTGCTGGTGAGCAATCACCTCTCCGGCTATGACCCCATTATTACCGCCTGGGTACTGCGCCATGACCGCATTGCCTTTGTGACAAAGCCGGAAAACATGAAGATTCCCATTGCCGGTTCTATTATCCACAAGTGCTGCTATCTCCCCATCGATCGTGAAAATGCCATGAACGCTGTGAAAACCATTCAGGCCGCAGTGGATCTGATTAACCGGGATGTGGTGTCCATCGGCATCTATCCCGAGGGCACCCGTAACCGCAGCGATGAACCACTGCTTCCCTTTCGCAGCGGCGCCTTTAAAATCGCCACCAAGGCAAAGGTTCCCGTTGTGGTGGCCGCCGTCCGCGGCACCGACCGCATTGTCCACAACTTTCCTTGGCGTCCCACCACCGTGACGGTGGAATTCTGCCGGGTCATTGACGCCGAAACCGTGGCCACCTCCAAAACCGTCGAGCTGAGCGAGACGGTACGGGAGACCCTGCTATCCCGCTTCTCCTGACACGATCCCCCCTCTTTGACAGAAAAGCAAGGGTAAATCTGTTTCTTTTTTGTCAATATTGCCTGTAGATTTCCTATGAAGAAACTCATATAATAGTAACAACCTATTAAAAGGAAAGGAGAAAATGTATGAAACGTTTTGCTATGTGCGTCTGTCGGGACATGATGATGCCCTCTTGTCGTTGCGCTCATTTTGGTTATACATTTTCTGCCGTCCTGCCGCCTCGGAGTTGATCTGCTCCGTACCGGCCTGGAATCAGTAAAGCCACAGCAGAAGGTGTATGACGCACCCTCTG
>JAAXZS010000011.1 GCA_012719745.1 Clostridiales bacterium
ATTTTTGCTTAAGTTTTATGTATTTATAATATTTCCACTAATGCATTTTGTCAATAAGAAATCTATTTTCATTTAAAATTTTGTTTTATTCAACAATTTATTTCAAATCATTTTGTCTATTTTCCCTTTTGCAGTCTTTTATGCATAAGAAAACAGCCGTTGCTATCCGTCTTACGGATGGCAAACGGCTGTTAAGGCAGAGGTTATACGCCTTCAATATACTCAGTAATATTATACAGTGCCGCACCGTAGCAAGCGCTGCTGGCATTACAATTTCCCAACTTGAGAAAATCCGTATCTTCGTCAAAGGGGCTGTGCTGCAATACCTTTTCACGCAACTCCGCCATATAGGGAGACATATAATCAGAAACGCTTCCTCCCAATACAATCTGGCAATCCAGTACGTTGCGGATCGTCGCAATGCCAATAGCCAGATGCTCTAAATAGTCACTCCAAAATAAAATCATCTTTTGATTGCCCTCGCTCATACAGCGGAAAAACTCTTTAAGCTCCATATGAAAATCATCACTGATTCGCTGCGTAGAGCAGTACGCTTCCAGACAACCCTTTTTCCCGCAGTCGCACATACGGCCGTTATTGTGCACGCAAATGTGCCCAAATTCACCGCTGCGGAAATGATCTCCGTAATAGCACTTGCCGGCGCAAAAGATGGCACCGCCCACACCCCGGCTAATGGATAGATACGCCATATTTTCCTGGTTGTGCTTCCAAAATTCCGCGTAACCTCTGGCATCAGCATCATTAAAGATCTGAACAGGATAGGAAAAGCATTCCGAAATGCCCGAAATTTCCTTATTCCGAATGCCAAGCGTTGGTGCAAATTCAAGCATTTGAGTCTGTGGATTTACAATGCCCGGCAATGTAATCGCCACGCCAATCAATTTGTCTGCGTCGCCAGGAATGGTTTTTAAGAAACTGACCAAGCAGTTGTTGACGTTGCAGAAATAGGCGTTACTGTCGGAAAAGCGCATCTGCACAGCTGTGTTTGCAATTTCCTGTGCTTTTAAATCAACCGCCGTAAAGCTGACTTCATCGTCTGTAATGGAAATGCCAACGGCATATCCGGCGCTCTCGTTGATAGAAATTGTTCTTGCTTTCCGACCGCCGGTGGATGCCTTTGTTCCGCTGTAACAGATTAGACCTTCGTCAAACATTTCCTGCAAGTTCTGGGATACAGTCGGCAAACTGAGAAAAAGGGAATCCGCAATCTCTTTTTTGCAGGTTTTTCCGCCGGTTTCGTATATAAATTTGTATATCCTGCTTCGGTTCTGTCTTCGAATCTCTGCTGTATTGGTAATCACAGGCACTATATATCACGCCCCTTATGTAAAATATTTTTGCAAAAGTATATTAACATATTATTTTCTTATTGACAAGTGAAATTTTTAATTTAACTGTTATTTAGTAATTTTGCAACAGCACATTTTTCTCTTTTGTCTGTTTTGGTAATCATATACCATAGAAATTCCCGGCATTTTGCTAAAGCTATCGCCCGGTTTATTGTGTCCGTTTTTAAGGCAATGTTATAAATGAATAGACATATGTCGTCTTTAGATATAGAATAAATATAAATAATTCAAGCCGAATTATTTATACATCACTTTTAAACTACAGGCAGGTAAGATTAATGAATTATACTACCTTAAACATGGATTCCTACCCACGCAAGGACCACTTCGCCTACTTCAGCACGCTGGCCTTTCCCTATGTTGGCATCACTGTAAATGTGGATATCACCGACTGGCTGCGGGTGGTCAAGGCCCGGCGTCTTCCCTTTTTTCTCAGTTTTCTCTATGCCCTCAACCGGGCGGTCAATGCCATACCGGAGCTGCGCCAGCGCATCTATAACCGCAGCATTATCCAATACGACAGCTGCCCCTGCTCCTATACCGTTGCCCTGGACAATGGTACCTATTGTTACTGCTGTCCCGATTTCGACAGACCCTACCGGGCATTTATTTCCCATGCGAAAAAGATGCAAAAAGAAGCGATGGAGCAGGCCCGTATTGATGAGACGCAAGCAGATTCGCTGCCGCTGATCTTTGTCTCCTCCATGCCGTGGGCCTCCGTGACCTCCCTTGTGCAGCCTGCCCCCATTCCTGCCGACAGTAATCCGCGGATCCTTCTGTCCAAGTATTTTGTGCAGGAACAAAGAACGCTGATCCCCATCTCTATCCAGTGCAACCATGCCCTGGTGGACGGCATCCATCTGGGTCGGTTTTATCACAACCTGACAGCAGAGCTTCAGGCTATGCTGCCAGAGTTAGAACACGTAATTCTATAACGGAGAAGACCTGGATCGTTCCTTATCGGCCGATTCGGGTCTTTTTTTAATATTGCGGGAGCTTTCCGATGGGAAACACGTCGCAAATGATTGATTTTTGTCGGGAAAGTGATATGATAAAGAGAAAATGCGCACCTCTCGCGCAGCCCGATCAGTGTCTCTGCGGAGCACTTTATGGCTATGAGGGAAGGTAGGTCATTCCGCACAGGGCCGCAAATAACAGCGCTTACAGGAGAAACATATGAATGCCAAAAAAAATATGCTCATCGTGGATGACATTGATACCAATCGGGAGATCATTGCATCCGCTTTCCGGAATGACTTTGGGATCCTAAACGCCGTTGACGGGCTTGACGCCATGGAACAGGTGCGGCAAAACGCCGATTCCATCGCCATTATTCTTCTGGACATTATTATGCCGAAGATGGACGGCATCGCGTTTTTGAAATGGCTTTCAGAGAGCGAGTACCGCAGCATTCCCGTTATTGCCGTTACGGCCGACAAAAGCTATCAGCTGGAGGCACTGGGCAGCGGGGCATGGGATTTTATTGCCAAGCCTTCCGACATAGAGGTCATCCGGGCCAGGGTCAACAATGTGCTGGGGCGGTATCATCTGGCAGAAAGCCGGCTTTATCAGGATGTGGTTAAAAATTCACCCAGCGCCATCTATGTGTGTGACACCGCCAACTATGACCTGCTGTACATGAATAATTCAGCGCGGGAAATGAGTGGATTCGGCTCCCAAAGCACAAAGGGGCAGAAATGTTATAAGGCCTTTATGCACAACGACGCGCCCTGTTCTTTTTGCAAAATGAACAAGATGAGGCGCGATTTCTTTTATATCCGCAGCTTCACAAATCCCACCAGTGGCCGCACCTACCTCATGAAGGGCAAAAAAATTGACTGGAACGGGGTCGATGCCCATATTGAATATATTCTGGACGATACGGAGCGTACCGCCGCTCATGATGAGCTTCGTCGGAAGTTGAAGGAGCAGGAATGCCTGACTGCCTGTAGCCGCCATCTGTCCGACTCTACCGAACTTGGCGTGTCTATCGGACATATTCTGGAGGAAATCGGCCGCTTTTATCATGCCCAGCGCTGCGTGCTGCTTGAGATCAACAAGGAAAACGGTATTGTCCGCAAGCTGGGCCGTTGGACCAGTATGCCCATGGAAGATTTTCCCGAATCGCAGCAGTTCCCGCTGTCGGAATATGAGGCACTGTCGCGGCGGCTGAAGACTCTGGCTTGCCACACAATTGAAAATGTAGCGGATCTGATGCACAGCGATGCAAAACTCTACCATTTTCTGGCAGGCATGGACATTGAAAACCTGCGGTGCGCCTGCTGCGATTTTGATGAGACGCATCAGGCTTACATTGGCGTCTTCAATTCGGATATGAGCGATCCGGATTCTTCGCTGCTGGATCGGATTTCCTTTTACATTCAGCACGCCATGAACCGCTACTATACCAGCCACGAGTTTGAAGAGTTTTTCACACTGGCAGCACTGCAAAGTGGTCTCACCGTGTGGCGGTATGATCTGTCTTCCCGGATGATGCTTTGTCGGGCAGGTACCATCAACGCCTACGGCTACGCCGGCAATGTGGCAAACGTGCCCGAATCTCTGATTGCAGACGGTGCTGTGCATCCTGAGGACGTGCAGCTTGTCAGGGATATGTATGCCCGGATTCACAACGGAGCCAAAACCGCGGACTGCGTGGCTCGCTGGAGACGCCCCGGTACGAACGAGTGGTGGTGGTCGAAAATCTCTTACACCACCATTTTTGACGAAGCAGGCAAGCCCATCCGGGCCATTGGCTCTTCCGTCGACGTGACCGAGGAAAAAGCCGCGCAGCAACGCTATCAGGAGGAAATGAGCTACCGCAGGTCTATCGGCGATCATCTGGTTTCCTCCCATCGGGTCAATCTGACTCGGGGCATTGTGGAGGACAGCCGCTCGTCCGTTCATAAGGCGCCGCTTGCGCCAAACACGCCCATAGATAATACCATTTTTAAAAGCATCTGCGACGCCTCCATTCCTGATGAGAGAGAACGAAACGCCTGCTACCAGCGCTTCAACCCCGAAAAACTGCTGCGGGATTATTATAGCGGCACCACAAACCTCACCATGGAATACCGGCCCGCTCTGCCGGACGGTACCGTCAAGTGGGTAGAAGCCCGGGTGACTCTTCTCAAAAAGCCCGATACGGGCGATATTATGGCCTTTTTTAACTCCTGGGATATTAATGACAAGAAAAACGCGCAGGCACTGGTAGATGCGGTGGTCAACATGAATTACGACTACCTGGCACTGCTGAATATGAAGACCAACAGCTATACTATTTTCGCCAAAACGGGCGGAGAAACGCCTCTGCCGCCTTTTTACAGTAGCGATTACCCCTCAGAAGTGGAAAAATATGCCCGGGAATTTCTTGTTCCCGAGGATGTGGAGCGCAATATTCAGGAGATGTCCTATGATAATCTTCAGAAAAAGCTGGCCGTGCAGCCGGTCTATACCATTTATTGCGCTCTCCGGGAATCCGATGGACGTATCAGCCACAAAAAACTGCAATTTTCCTACCTGAACCGGCAGGAACAAACGGTGATTGTAGCGCGCACCGACATCACCGACATTTTTGAAAATGAACAGCGCAAAAACGAGGCTCTCTCCGCCGCCCTCGCTGCCGCCGAGCAGGCCAACGCCGCCAAAAGCGATTTTCTCTCCCGCATGAGTCACGAGATTCGTACCCCGATGAACGCCATCATCGGCATGACAGCTATCGGCGCGCAATCCATCGGCGATGAGGAACAGGTGGCGGACTGCCTTTCCAAAATCGGCATCTCCTCCCGCTTTCTGCTCTCCCTTATCAACGATATTCTTGACATGAGCCGCATCGAAAGCGGAAAAGTTCTGCTGCAAAAAGGACTCATCCCCTTTGAGGAATTTGTTAATGGCGTCAACGCCATCTGCTATGCCCAGGCCCAGGTCAAAAATGTGGATTATGAGTGCATCGTCGATCACAATACAGAAGATTACTACATCGGCGACGCCATGAAGCTGCAGCAGATCATCATCAACATTCTTTCCAACTCTGTTAAATTCACGCCCCAGGGCGGCAAGGTCTCCATGCGCATCCGCCAAATCAGGCATTCCAGGGAAAACGCGGTGCTGCGCTTCGTCATCAATGATACCGGCTGCGGCATCAGCGAGGAATTTCTGCCGCGGCTCTTCGAGCCCTTTGCACAGGAGCACAGCGGCACTACCACCCTATACGGCGGCACGGGGCTGGGACTGTCCATCTGCAAAAACCTTGTGGAGCTGATGGACGGCAGTATCCATGTGCGCAGCATTGTGGGCGTAGGCAGTGAATTCACCGTTGATCTGACGCTTGGCATGACAGAGGAAACAAAGCACCGGGCTGTCAAAAACAGCAGCATCAATCTGGCTCATCTCAGGGCGCTGGTGGTGGACGATGATGTCAGCGTATGTGAACACACCCATATTATTTTAAAAGATATGGGCATCCGGTCGGAGTGGGTGGACAGCGGCAAAAAGGCCATTGAGGCCGTACAGACCCACTGGAATAAGCAAAACAATTATGATCTGATCCTTATTGATTGGAAAATGCCGGAGATGGACGGAATTGAAACCACCCGGCGTATCCGGCAGATTGTGGGGCCGGACGTGACCATTATTATCATGACCGCCTACGACTGGGCCTCCATCGAACACGAGGCCAAGATGGCCGGTGTGAATCTTCTGATGAGCAAGCCTATGTTTAAATCCTCCCTGCTGTCCGCGTTTGAAAAAGCCTTCGGAAAAAAAGCGGAAGAGCCAAAGGAGGCTCCGATGGAATTTGATTTCACTGGAAAGCGTCTGCTGCTGGCGGAAGATCACCCGCTGAATGTGGAGGTTGCCCGCCGGCTGCTGGAAAGCAAGGGTTTTACGGTGGAGGTGGCGGAAAACGGTGTGCGGGCTGTAGAGATGTTTACCGTTGCTCCCGAAAACTATTACGACGCTGTATTGATGGATATTCGCATGCCGGTTATGGATGGCCTACAGGCCACCCGCAGCATCCGCCATCTGAGCAAACCGGATGCCCGTCGTATTCCTATTATCGCCATGACAGCCAATGCCTTTGACGACGATATGGAAAAGAGTAAGCAGGCCGGTATGAACGCCCATCTGGCCAAGCCCATTGAACCGCAGAAGCTGTTCGAGACCATGCGGCAGTTTGTCACGGGAAAGGCGGAATGATATGAAACGATTTTGGCGCTGCGCAACTGCCTCGCTTCTATGTGTCTTGCTTTTATGGATGACGATGGCACCGGCAATGGCCTCAGAGCCAACAACACTCCGCGTGGCTTTTTACCCGTTGGAGGGATTCTTTTCATACGACGCCGATGGCAATGAAACCGGATATGGTGTGGAGCTGCTCAACCGGATTACCCGCTACACCGGCATTCAATTTACCTATGTAAAAGCCAGCAGCTGGGAAAGCACCAAAGAAATGCTTCTCAATGGTAAAGCGGACCTCCGTATGCCCGGAACACTGCCCAGCAGTCCATCCACCACGCTGGAATATACGCAGCACAGCGTTTTGGACACATACTACGCCCTCATGACGAGCAAGAACAGGAACGACCTTATCTATGATGACTTTGACACCTTCTCCTCTGTGAAAGTTGCTGTCTCCTCCAATTTGTATCAATCGGCGTCCATTGAGGAGTACCTGGAAAGCATGAATCTGACGAAAGAGAATTTTGTTTTCTGCGAAGAATATAGCGACTGCCGGGAAGCTCTGGCAGCCGGGCAGGTGGATGCACTGATTTCCAATATCATGGATCTGGATGACGGCATGAAGATTCTCTCCCGGTTCTCCTCCTGCTCCAACTACATCAGCATGACCATCGGCAACTCCTATCTGAACATTTTGGATGAGGCCCTTTTCCGGATCACGATGGAGGATCCCACCTTTCTTTCGAGTCTCTACAGTAAATGGTTTCCGGAGCGCGCCACCATCCCCTTTACCAAGGAGGAGCTGGCTTTTCTGGCCGATACAGACTGCCTGCGCTTTTATTTCAACGACGAGCAGGGGTATCTGTCCCACGCACTTAAGGATGGCAGCCTTGAAGGTATCTATCCCTCTGTTGCCCGGAGCATCTGCAACAAGCTGGGCGTCGACTTTAAACGCTTTGACACAAGCAGCTGGACTGCCGGCGACTCCGTCATTCTTCCCGACTTCTACTATGACTACGCCTGGGCCGATGAATGCGATGCCGCCATTACCGATTCCTACATGACGGCCAACTACTACGAAATCACGCTAAAGGGGAGAAAGATCAACCGCTCCACCGCCATGGTCGCCGCGGTTGAAGACTTCCGCGTAACCAAGCAGTACATCCAGCCTGCCTATAAACCCCAGCAAATGGTCTGGTGCAAGGATTATGCCGCGTGTATGGAGGCGGTCTATTCCGGTAAGGCGGATATCACCTATGTCAACCGTTACACGGCTGAATATTACCTGAATCTTTACCGCTACAGCAGTCTGTCGGCCACCATCGCCGATTATTCCCACCAGATCTGCTTTGCCGTCATTGGAGAAGACAAGGAGCTGATTGCTTCGATTTTAAACAAATGTCTTATCTCCACCCCTGCTGACGAGCTAAACGATCTGATCGTGCAGGAAACCTCCGTAAAGCCGCAGCAAAATCTGATAGCCGAATGGTTTTATCAGGATCCGGTTCGCAGCACCACCGTCATTTGCCTCATCGTGATCGGAGCTTTCCTGCTGGCCAATTTTATTTTTACCGCTCAGAAAAACAAGCGTAAAAATGCCGCCCTGATTCGGGCCACACATATCAAACAGGATTTTCTCTCCCGCATGAGCCACGATATGCGTACGCCAATGAACGCCATTATCAGCTATTCCGGCTTCGGCGTGGAGAGCAAAACGCTATCAGAGGCCCAGGAGTACCATGGCAAGATTCATGACGCCAGCAAGTACCTTCTGCAACTCATCAACGATACTCTGGATCTGAGCAAAATCGAAGCCGGAACGCTCAAGCTGCACCCCACCCCCTGTCAAATGGCCGATTTTATAGGGGCGATCGAAAATATTCTCCGGCCCAGAGCGATTGAAAAGGGAGTCTCCTTTACAGTGATCAGCGAAGGGGTCAAGCAACAGTCTGTTTTATTCGACCAGCTGCGGCTACAGCAGATTTTTATCAATCTCCTCAACAACGCCATTAAATTTACACCGGCGGGCGGTCATGTCACCTTTGAAATTGCCGCAGAGCAGAAAAACGCGGTGGATGTCTGCGTCACCTTTTCCGTAAAAGATGATGGCATCGGTATGACAGAAGCTTTTCAGACGGAGCAATTATACAAGCCTTTTGTACAGGAACGACGGCTGGAGAATGCCGAAAGCGGTACTGGTCTGGGACTTTCCATCGTCAAGGAACTGGTGACAGCCATGGGCGGCACCATTTCCTGCAAAAGCGCTCCAGGCAAGGGTACTTCCTTTACAGTTGTTATAAATGCTAAAGTATCAGATGTCGCTAACTCCCCCGCAGAAGCAGCTGATGAGGGTGCGGTGGCCTTATCCGGGCGAAAAATTCTTCTTTGTGAGGATCAACCTCTCAATCGGGAGATCGCCAGAAAGCTGCTGGAAAAGGCAGGCGCTCATGTGATGGCAACCGAAAATGGACGGGAGTGCCTCTGTGTATTCAACGCGTCGCCCCCAGGTAATTTTGACGCCATTTTGATGGACATCCGCATGCCGGTCATGAACGGCTTGGACGCGACTCGGAGGATCCGCGCCCTGAATCGCCCTGACGCCCGGCATATTCCCATCGTGGCCATGACGGCCAATGCCTTTGATGAAGATCGGCAGGAATCAATGTCAGCCGGGATGAACGCTCATCTGGCCAAGCCCATTGATCCCCGGAAACTGTATGCGACCCTGGCAAAACTGATTCGCAATCAGTAAGCGGCATAGCACCCTGCCGGAATGCTTTGAGATAACCATAAAAAGGAGAACACCCATGGAATTTGTGGATGTAGGAAAGCTGATTCGAAACCTGAATCCTGTCAACGGCTGCACCATCGGCTGTCAATATTGCTACGCCAGGCGGATCAATGACCGTTTTCATATCACCCCGGTATGGGAGAATCCCCAGTTTATAGAAGCCCGGCTGAAGCAGCTCACCACCAAAAAGGCCCACACCTACCTCATGACCAGCATGAGCGACTTTTCCGACTGGCGGGAGGAGTGGCGGCAGGTGGTCTTTGCCAGGCTTGCTGAAAACAGTCAGCACAGCTATCTGTTTTTGACCAAGCGTCCCGAAAAAATCACCTTTCAAACCGATCTTCAAAGCGTCTGGATGGGAGTCACTGTGACGGCCGATGCCGATAAGAGCCGTATTGGGGCCATGCAGGCACACATAGCGGCGCCGCACTATTTTATCACCTTCGAGCCTCTTTTCGGACCGGTCAACGATCTGGATCTGAGGGGAATCGGCTGGGTCGTCATCGGAACGGAGACCGGCAGCCGCAAGGGAAAAATTGTTGCCAAAAAAGAATGGATTCTTGCTATTGCCGAAAAAGCCCGGGAGCTTCAAATTCCTGTCTTTATGAAAAAGTCTCTCTATGATATCGTCGGCGAGGAAAATATGCGGCAGGAACTGCCCATTGATTTCAAATAATACAGCAGGAAGCGCC
>JAAXZS010000110.1 GCA_012719745.1 Clostridiales bacterium
CCCCATATATATCAGGTAAAAAAATACTGCAAAATTATAAAAAGAACAGATGCCTTTGTTCTTTTGCAGCACATGGTCCGTTATCAAACGTTTTCCTCCTTTCCCTGTCATAAATATGCGCTTAAAAGAGCGCCCGGTAGGCCGCCGAGAGCGTTGGTTTTTCCTTTTCCCAGCAAAGGTCCTCTTTCGCCCGCGCAAGGCCGGTTTTGCAGGTCCCGTAAAATTCTTTGTCCCTCCGCAGTCGATGAATGCCGGCGGCAATAGCCTCCGCATCCGCGGGATTGACCTTCAAACCGATCCCATAGTGGTCAGTGATGCGGCCCACCTCAGGAAAGTCGCTGACGATCACAGGCGTTTCGCTTTGAATACACTCAAAGAATTTATTGGGCAGCATAAAGTAGTAGCTTTTGTAGGTCGGGAGTACTGTGACTACGCCCACATCCACTGCGCTGACATAATTTCGAAGAATGTCATAGGGTACTGCCGCATGGAACAGCGTCCGGTCCGCAACTCCCAACTCCTCCGCTAAGGTGTGAAGGGTCGCAAGGTATTCCGGTTGTCCGTTTCCGAGTACCACCGCCGCCGTTCCCGGCAGTTTCGCAACCGCGCGCAACATATTTTCCACGCCACGGTCGTTGGTCACGCTGCCATGATACAGCACAAGGAACGTATCCTCTGGCGCGTGGAGCTCTGCAAGCAATTCTCGCCGTGCCTCTGCCGTTTTTCCTTTGTCCAGGGTCCAATATGGCGGCACATTCCGTACCACGACTGGCCGCATATCCAGACAATGAATCCGCTGTACTTCGTCAGCGATGGAGTCGTTTACCATGATGGAAAATGCGCTGCGTTTCATCAGGAACTTTTCAAGGATGCTGACACAACGCACCTTGAAAGCGCTTCGACTTTGATTTCGTCCCAATTCAAACTCGTGGGAATCATACACCAGTTTCGCCTTGTGCCGGCGGCCTATATTACACAAGTAACCGATGAGCAATCCTGTCATATCATGGCCGGAGATGATATCCGCCTTAAAGCGTGCTGCTTTGCGTCCCCAGATCCACAACGACAGCACCCGGTTAAAGGGATTCAGCCAGGATGTCGTACCAAGGGGACGTGTCGAAAAGCGATAGACGTCAAATCCGCTTTCGCTGTCCTTTCGCCCATCGTCATAGGGCATGCCCTTGGCCATCACAGCCACTTCCATGCCCAGCTCCCGGCAAGCCGCCAACTCCCGAACGTCTCTGCTGGCTTTTATCCAATCGTTGGTGGTAATCTTTAACAGTCTCATTTGTCAATGCCCTCCAAGTTTTTAAAGGCTGATGCTTCTTCTTTCAAAAAGGTACGGTACACATTTTCATACCATGTTGCCCATTCCCTGAAAATATTTCCATTATGCCAAAGAAGGACAAAATCACCCTCCACCGCCCGGACACGCTGTGCGAGTACGCGCATGGAGATACTGGCCTCTTCTACCGTCAGGTCACGATATTCACGTACGGTTCCGTCCATAACGAGCAGCGGATGCTCCATCACCTGCATAACCCGGTCATTTGTCAGGTCAAATAGCGGATAGGGATGGCAGGTCCCGCAGCAGAAGCCCTCCCTGTCATAATAAGTCAACGTATAATCGTCGGTTATCTCGTTTTCTTCCCAGATCATCGGCGTTTGGTCGGGCCTAAAACACAAATAATGCTGTCGCAATGCGGTTACAGGATGGCAAAGTGCTTCTTCTGTCCGCTGTTTTTGTCTGGCAAACAGCGCTTTATTCTCACTGGTACCCATTCCCCCATGGAACCCGATTTTGGCCCCGGAGTCAATCAGTTCCCGCAGGCACCGGACGACATCCGGATCTGTGCAGTCATAGCGAAAATCTTTTTCCTCTCGGGCCACCCCCATCAGGAAAAAGAGGGAAGTCAGGCCATTCTCTTTTGAGTCGTCGGCCAGCATTCGGCAGGCTTGCAGCATGGGGTCCCGCTGGCGGTCGCGCCGGGTTCTGTGCCATTCGCACCACGATTTCGCTGCTAATGCAACACTCTTCCGGCGCAGTAGATCGCCACTCAAAATAGACCGCAGCGATTGATACATCCCCATAAAGCGGAACATATCGTCCAGATCGTGGGTCGGCAGCAATTTTGGACTGCGGTGAAGGATTGGTATTTCAGGGAAGGCTTGCTGGATCTCCCGGCGCAAAAGCATGGCATACTCGTCCACAATGGGCAAGTCGATGGTTCCATAGCATTTTTGCAGGGAATCGGCATAACTCATGCGCCCATATTGATCTGGCTTTTCCAACAGGAGCTCCTCCATGCGGGAGAGCAGGAGGAAGGAGTATGTCACAATATCCGCACAGACGGTGAGATTGTTATTTTCAAAGATGGTAAAGGGTTTCCCCTCTCCGCCGAACAGCGGCAGGGAAACCTGTCCGTCGGCGCTGGGCACATGGGATACCGGATAGCTGCCGTCCAGCAAGGCGGCTGTATCCGTTTCCGAGATGAGTGTAAATACCACTTGACCCCGGCCGAAAGATGCAGTGTTGCCGGAAATGCTTTGCTCTTCCGTCTGAATTCCCGCTATTTCCAACAGCCGTGCCACCGTGTATTCTATTTGTGCTTTCGTGAGTGAAATTGTCATCGCAGCCTCCATGCTTCAGATCATCACATAACCGCCCACCGGTCGATCTAATTCGCCCGCCATCTGCACAAGCTTTTCAACCTTTGCATAATCGGACACGCCCAGTCGCTCCGCGAGTATCACAACATCACTGTTTTTTATTGCCAGCAACGCATCCGCCGATTTAGGCGCATCAACAGCCTCTGTCACGGAATAGCCCTGTTCATGCAGTGTATCTGTCACAGCTGAAAGGCTCGCCTGTTTTAATGTGGTCAGCAGCGCAATCTTCTTTTCCTTTTCCACACGAATGGAAACAGCCGTGGCGAAATAGTCCTTGCTTTCCTTTATGCCGCGCCACTGAGGTTCGCCCAAAATACGACTGGCGCGGCAGCTCCAAAGATCTTTGTCAGGCACAACCGCTCCCAGGTAGGGTATTTGCAGCGACCTTCCCATTTCGTTTGCGCTTTCCACCCGGTTATAAAACAAATAGCCCACTATAACCCAGATGCAGCCAGCAGCCAAGCCCAATACTGCCCCCAGCACCGCATATTTCAAAACGGATACCAATGCAGCGCCCCAGCTATTCCCATTACCACATATCAAGCGAATCACTTGTATGATCAGCAGCAGCGCAGCACCCCCGCCCGTTGACCGGATTAAAATCTTAGCGCGCCGCATCAAGATTGCCGCTAATTCCCGTAATGTCACGCTGTCCCTCATTGTATTCCTCCTGACTTAGTCGAATCTGCCCATAAAATCGGTAGATGCCACGTTCTTCAGCGGCAATTTCACCACTTCTCCAGTGGCGGCTGACTGATACATGGCGAGGATCATCTCCAGTGCACGGCGGCCCGCTTTTGCATCGATATACGGCGCCCGGTCATGGGTAATGGCGTCAATCATATCGGCGTAAACTGAGGTGTGCCCGTTGCCATAGACATTGGAGGTGGCCTCCTGCAAGCCGGTCAGTTTGCTGTCCTCGGGACGCTCATCAGCAAATTGCCAGACGTCAATATTATTGGTGGAGGTTCCGCCAATCTTCACTGTGCCGTTCTGTCCGAACAGATACAGTGTTTCTTCCAGGTTCTTTGGATAAACATTGGTCGTCCCCTCGATGGTCCCGATGGCGCCATTTTTAAACTTCACCACCGCCATGCCAATGTCCTCGCACTGCAGATAATGATGGAACTGCTGGGCGGTCTGCGCATAGACGGACTCCACCTCATCCCCCATCATCCAGCGCAGCAAATCCACGCCATGGATGCACTGATTCATCATGCAACCACCATCCTGCGCCCAAGTGCCGCGCCAGGGGGCCTGATCATAGTACCCATGGTCGCGGTTCCAGCGCACATGGATGCTGCCGTGGGACATTTTCCCAAAGCGGCCTTCCTCCAATGCTTTTCTGGTGGCCTGCACGGCTGGGTTAAAACGATTCTGATGGCAGGCGCAAACTTTCACATGGTTTTTCTCCGCCGCCGCTACGATCTTGTCCGCATCGGTCATAGACATGGCCATGGGCTTTTCAATCACCACATTGACGCCGTGCTCAATGCAAAAAAGAGCAATCTCTGCGTGAATACCGCTCTCTGTGGAAATGCCCACCAGCACAGGACTTTCCGTTTCAATCATCTTTTTGTAATCCGCATAGCGATGAATAGATGCATCCTTTTCCAGTCCATGCTTGGCCAGAACATTTTCCATTGCTTCCGGTTTCACATCACACACAGCCACGATATCCAGCTTATTGGCGACAGCCGCCTTAATATGGTTGGTAGAAATCCGGCCACAGCCGATCTGAGCATACTTCATAGTTCTTTCTCCTTACTCTCCCAAGATATTCTCATACAGGGATAATAGTTTTTTCTCCTCGACGCTCCAGTTAAATTCTTCCTTTATGGCCTTGCGTCCATTTGCGCCCATCTGTTTTGCCTCGTCCGGGTGATCCAGAATATATTTGATCGCGCGGGCGATATCGTCCGGGTCGTCCGGTGTGGCGCAGATGCCAAAGCCGTATTTCTCCACCATGCGGTCGTTGTATGCGCTATGGGATAAAATCACTGGAAGACCTTCAGAAAGGTATTCGTAAACCTTGATGCCAAACGTGTCAATCTTCAGATACTGCCCCTGATCCAGTAGCGCGCAAAGTCCAACGCAGCTCTCATTCAACAGTTCCGAAACCTCCACGCGATTCAGTCTGCCGCGAACATCCACATGAGAAAACTCTGGCATAGCACGCAGTTGGGATTCATAATCCACAGAGGAAAATGTTCCTGCCAATGCGAGAACAGCGTCCGCTTTTGGTGCAGCTTTTACTGCCGATGTGATCCCTCGCTCCTCCGTCAATCCACCCACATAGCAAACCTGCCGCGGTTTTTTGGAACAGCCGGCATCGTACCGGTCATAAAACTCGTCCAGAATGGCCGCGTTGCTGATGATGGCCGCACGGCGGCAACGTCCCGCAAAAGGATTTTTCCCGCCCATGGTACAAGGAAAAATCACCGCATCGAGCCGCCGGAGTGCATATTGCTCATATACGCCATAGGCTTTGGCTATGACCGAGGCCACCCATGGAGAAAGATAGGGCTTGTATCGCAGCTGCTCTTTGTAGCATTCGTGACTGTCAAAGATCACCGCTTTCCCTGCATGCTTCAGTTTCAGTCCGTAAGGCAGCAGTTCAGGATCGTGGAAATGGTACAGATCGGCATCGATGGCTTTCGCTGCGCTATAAACACGCTTTGCCCCCTCGGTCATACGTTTCCTGCGGGACGTGGGGATCTCTCCCACGCCCACGATGTGAACGCCGTCCTTTTCATAGCTTTCACCGCTCTCCACCAGATAGGTTTCATAACCCGCTCTGGCCAGTGACACGCACTCTTTTCCGAAAATACGTACATCTTCCGGATCGTGCGCTGAGGTCATATGGCAGACCCGTTTCATTTACAGTACCTCGATGTTCTCCCGATTCTTTACTTCCTTCATGGCATTCTTCGTATCGAATACCGGCACACCCGCGGCAGCGACCATATCATAATCCACATTGGTGTGGGCCGTGGTTACGCAAACGATGTCGTATCCATTCAGAATCTCCTTGGAGATGGTCGGAATACTGTCCATGGCAATCGCACCGTGGCGGAATTTGGGAACCCACTTGTCGTAATACGCTACCTGAGCACCCGTCTTTTCAAACTCTTCGATGACGCGAATGGCCGGGCTCTCCCGATAGTCATCAATATCCTGTTTATAGGCAACACCCAAAATTAGTACCTTTGCACCGTTAAGGGACTTCTTGAAGCGGTTAAGGATCTTGCCGGCACGTTCCACGGTATACTCCGGCATCCGGTCATTGACCATCATGGAAGATTCGATCATTGACGTATGGAATCCGTATTCGCGGGCTTTCCAGCTCAGATAGTAGGGATCCAGCGGGATGCAGTGACCGCCGAGGCCGGGACCGGGATAAAACGGCTGAAATCCGTAGGGCTTGGTTTTGGCGGCATCAATGACCTCCCAGATGTCAATGCCCATACGGTTGCACAAAATGGCCAGTTCATTGATAAGACCGATATTGACATTGCGATATGTATTCTCCAGTATCTTCTCCATTTCAGCCACCGCAGGGCAGGAAACGGTATGAACATCGCCCTCCAAAATGGAGCGATATACCATGGAGATAACTTCCGTTGCATCCGCACCGATAGCGCCGACGACCTTGGGGGTGTTGCTGGGCTTGTAGACCAGGTTGCCCGGGTCTACCCGCTCCGGGGAGAAGCCCAAATAAAAGTCTTTGCCGCACACAAGGCCGCTGCCCTCCTCCAGAATCGGCTTAAGCAGTTCCTCCGTGGTACCGGGATAGGTGGTGGACTCCAAAACCACCATTGTGCCCTTTTTCAAATGCTTAGAAATAGCAATGGTAGAATCCCGGACATAGCTGATGTCCGGCTGTTGATGGGTATCCAGCGGTGTGGGAACACAGATGGCAATAAAGTCCACTTCGCAAACATGGGAAAAGTCCGTTGTCGCAGAAAGCATTCCGGAAGCAACCAGATCCTTGAGTTCCGAATTGACTACATCGCCGATGTAGTTATTCCCGGCATTGACCATATCTACTTTGGACTGCTGCACATCAAAGCCGATGGTCTTATAGCCGTGGCGGGCTTTGTCCACCGCAAGGGGGAGCCCCACGTAGCCAAGTCCGCATACGCCCATCGTGAGGGTCTTATCTTTGATTTTTTTAAGTAATTCTTCTTTCATTCCCATGTCAACCAATCTCCTTCACATTTCCGTTTTCATCTTTTGCATATTTCTTGCCGCAGGCAGGGCAAACTGCCTGCCCATTTTCAAACGTCAGTTGTATGCCGCATTCGCACACCCAGCCATGAACTCTGGCGGGATCACCATATACCATGGCATAATCCGGCACGTCCTTCGTCACCACGCTGCCCGCGCCGATCAGCGCGTACTCCCCGATGCTGTGTCCGCAGACGATGGTCACGTTGGCGCCGATACTGGCGCCTCTGCCGATAGGCGTGGCCCGGTACTCGCTTTTCCGCTCAATAAATGCGCGGGGATTGATCACGTTGGTAAATACGCAACTCGGTCCCAAAAACACGCCGTCCTCGCAGGTCACACCGGTGTAGACCGACACATTGTTCTGTACCTTTACGCCATCGCCAAAGGTAACGCCCGGAGAAATCACCACATTTTGACCGATGTTGCAGTGCCTGCCAATCTTGCAGTCACTCATGATGTGAGAAAAGTGCCAAATCTTGGTGCCCTCGCCGATCTCGCAGCCCTCATCCACATAGCTGGACTCATGCACAAAGTAATTTTTCTCCATTACAGCACCTCCAAAACCGCGTCAATGACTGCTTTTGCATCTTCCTCTGTTTGATAGGGATGCATCGGCAGGCTGAAGGTGCGCGCGCAATAATCGTTTGCGGCGGCAAATGTCTCGCCATAGCGCGGCTCTCTGCGGAATACCGGCAGCTCATGCTGCGGGGTGGGGTAGTAAATCATGTTGGGGATCTTCTTCTCTGCCAAATGTGCTACAATCTTGTTGCGCTGGGCGCTGTCTTTGGCCAGGAGCGCATACTGTGCATATGCGCTGCGGCAGCCCTGTGCCACAAAGGGCGTCACCAGTTTCCCGACAAAAGCCGTGTTGTAGCGCGCAGCAACGGTCTGGCGAGCCTCAAACTCGTAGTCGCGCAGTGCCTTGAGCTTGGGCAGCAAAACAGCCGCCTGCAGGTTGTCCAGCCGGGAATTCACGCCGATGCGGATGTTGTCATACTTTCCGCCGGGGCCTTTTCCATGGACGCAGAGCGAGCGGCATAGGTCGTCGATACTATCATCATCGCAGAATAATGCACCGCCGTCACCATAGCAGCCCAGTGGTTTCGCCGGGAAGAAAGAGGTGGTAGCGATGGTGCCGAAAGAACCGGCATGTCTGCCGTGGTACTCCGCGCCGAAACTCTGGGCAGCATCCTCGATCATTGTCAGTCCATACTGCTCACAGATGGCACCGATAGCGTCAAAATCGCAGAGGTTGCCCAGAATATCTACCGCCACAACGGCCTTTGGTGTCAATTTTTCCTCGGCCAGCACTGCCTTAATCTGCTTTTCAAGACTTGCGGGGCAAAGAGTGTAAGTATCCGTTGTGATGTCGCAAAAAACGGACGTTGCCCCCAACATTTTAGCCGGTTCCGTAGAGGAGATAAATGTCATATCCGGACAAAACACCGCGTCCCCTGCGCCGATTCCGCAGGCCATAAAAGCCAGCTGTAACGCATCCGTTCCGTTGGCGCAAGTAATGCAGTGCTTTCGACCGGTAAACTCGGCCAGCTGCCGCTCCAGTTCCTTCACATAGGTTCCGCCAATAAACTGGGTGTTTTCCATAACATCGTCCATGTTTTTGTGAATCTCATCTTTCAGTGCCGCGTATTGCGCCTTCAAATCAATAAACTGCATAAATTAACTCTCCTTTTTTAAAAGCGGCTTTGCCGGATTGCCAACCACGGTGGTATTTTCCGGAACGTCTTTCACGACAACTGCACCCATTCCCACCACGGCGTTCTCGCCGATGGTACACTGATTTCGGACAAGAGCACTGGCTATGTATGCATTTTTCCGAAGATGGCTGGACCCAAACAACATGGATTTCCCAATGAGTGCTGCGTTCTCCTCAATCCAGCAGTTGTGTGCAACCATACTTTGGCTGTCGATTTTTACACCGTTCTCTATGACTGTATCGCCAATCGTCCCTCGTGCAATCACAACATCCATCCCGATATGAACATCATTGCCGATGGTGACTCCGCCGAAGTGCTTCACCATGGTTTTGACATGATTTTCATCCTCCGTATAGGCGAAGCCGTCATGACCGATAACTGTCCCCGACTGAATCTCGCAATTCCGGCCAATGACAACCCGGTTGACCATGGTCACATTGTTCCAGATCACCGTGTTGTCTCCAATAGTGATGTCCCCATCCAGCGTACAGTTGTGGCCAATGCGGACATTCTTTCCCAGCTTGACCTTCGGGGAAAGGTAGGTAAATTGTCCAACAGGCAGACGGTCTTCCTCCATCCCATAGAAATGCTCCATGGTGGAGAAAAACGCACGTTTGGACTGAGAGGTACGAATGGTATTTTGAAAGTTCCCCTGTATTTTCTCCGGTACAAAGGCCAGTGTAATGGTTGAAACATCGAAGTCCACAGGAATATTCTCCTGCTTTTTTATCCAGGTAAAGGTTCCCGGACAATAATGCGACAACGAGGAAAACCGCTCGACCTCGGCAGAATCCTCACCGGAAAAAGTAAACGGAATATCCTTTTGCTGAAGAAATGCAAGGATCTCTGCAATTCGCATGTCAGGCATCCTCCTCCCGTATCACGCTTTCCAAATTACTGATATTCTCCACCAACTGTTCATAGCGTTCATGTTTTGCTGAATCAACGAAATTTTGCACGGCGTCTCCCATGCTTTTTTCCTGTTCATGGTACCAGAAAGCATGGGTCAGAATATGCAGCCGGTCATACTCGCCGGAACGGACAATCTCTTCCACCGGCTCGTGCCAGTGGCGGCGGCTGTCGGAGAGATACTTAAATTCACAGAGAAATTCATTTCCATAAGAATTTATAATCCCTGGAATCTGCAAATTGGCATCCAGCGTTTTTTGAGAGGGGCGGTGCATAGACACTGTCGTCACCGGTGTTTGAAGAATTTCAGAGAGAATTCCCACTTCATGAGTAATCAGTTTCTCCACAGGCTCTTGCGGATTTACATAAGCTACTTCATCGAAATGCAGGCCGAGCTCATGCCCCATCGACTGAATCATTCGCAGCCCTTCCAGATTTTTTGGGGATGCCGGATTGTAAAAGTCACTGGTCAGCATCACAAACCAAGTAGAATGCACCCCCATCGCCTGCTCCACATGCGCCAGTTTCACAGCGGCTTCGATGATCTGGTCAATATCATGGCGGAGAATCACACAACGTTTCTCCTCATTCCATGTGTGATAATCGCAGAATTTATAGTCGGCGTTCCGAAGCAATGTTAAGAGCTGTGCATAGCTGGCAAATGTAAAATTCATTGTTCTGATTTCCCTCCCATTACAGCCACCAATTCCTCTGTCAATCTGGAAAAGTCATAGCGCTTAGCAGCCAACTCACAATTCTTCCTCATGCGTTCCCGTTGCTCTTCTGGCAACTGGAAAAAATCTGCAATTTTTTTTGCGATATCCTGTGCGCCGTTTCCCATGATGCAACACTCATATTGCTCTGCCGGATTATACTCTGATGCAAAATCCATGAGTATCGGGCGCTGTGCTGCAAAGTAATCAAACAGTTTGTTGGGACTGATCCCAAAACGAAACAGGACATTGGGTGTTCCATGCATAAAGTTCAAATCTGCCCGAGAGACAATGGAAGGAATGTACTTCTTTTCAACCCGCCCTTTAAACACCACATTGGAGATCTGCTCATCGGAAATGTGCTGTTCCAGTGCCGGGCGCTCATCTCCATCGCCCCAGATCAAAAACTTTACGCGGGGGTCTTTGACCTCTTTCGCCGCATCCAGCAGCAGTCCCAAGTTATTTACTTTGCGAATAGATCCTGTATAAACCACCTTGAACAGATCAGGATTATCCAAATCAACATCCGTTACCTTGAAATGCTCTTTGTTGTAGTTAAACTGCTCCAAGTCCACCCCGTTGTTGATATAATACACCTTAGAACGGGGTACGTCCTTTTCCCAGCCCTGTTCCGCGATATAGTCGTAGGCGCCCTCCATAGTGAAAACCACGGCGTCCGCATGCGTGTAGATCCATTTTTCCATGCGCCGCAGGTACAGTACCGCCGGGTTCTTCGGCCCCGCTATTCCATAGGCGATCAGGCTCTCTGGCCAGAGATCGGCAATCTCCGCCACGCCACGGCAGCCGTATTTCCGCGCCAAACGAATCCCCGCTGCGCAGGACATTGGTGGCATGGATGTCGCTACAATGGCGTCTGGTTTCGGATATTTGGCACAAACGCCTTTCAGTTTCCGTGCAAATTCGCACATGTTCAACACGCGTTTTGCACCATTCCCCCGATAGCTATGGCAACGGATATACACATAGTGGATACCGTCCACCATGTCATCAATATACGCCGCACCGTCTGTAATCAAATTCAAGTCCGAATTATGGACGGTACTGGCAGCAAAAATAGTAACGGTATGACCCGCTTGCATAAGATATTTTGCAAAATTTGTAGGCCGCGCCAACGGATAGTACTTCGCTGGTACCGCATAGTGGTTAATAAGCCATATATCCATTGGTCGTTTCTCTCCTGCTTTTTATCGGGCGGCGTGTAGCAATGCTTTGCTCTCCACCTGGCGCTGTTCATATTCCTCCCGTGTGACCGCACCCTTTTCCAACAGATAGTCGCCGAAATCTGTCGCGGTTGCCATACCATCGGATGTAATATCCTCGCGGGAAAAAACTTTTTTTACCGTCAAAAATATAATCTTGAAGTCACCTAAAAAGGTAATTCTTTCAATGTACTCCAAATCGGTGGACAACTTGTTCTCCCACGAAATGGCGTTGCGCCCCCGCACCTGTGCCAATCCGGTCAGACCAGGGCGCACCAAATGTCTGCGCCGCTGCAATGGCGTCATAAAAACCATATCCCGCACCAGCTGCGGGCGCGGGCCTACGATGGACATATCACCTTTCAGGAAGTTCCACAGATCCGGCAGTTCGTCCAGGCTGGTGGAACGCAGTGACGCGCCGAATTTGGTTAGTCGTTGTTCGTCCGGCAGCAACTCTCCGTTTTCATCTCTTGCATCCGTCATGGACCGGAATTTATACATCTTGAAGATTTTTTCGTCCTTCCCCGGACGCTCCTGGCAGAATATCACTGGACCGCCCAGCTTAATTCGCACCCAAACCGCCACCACCAACAATAGTGGGGACAAAATTAAAAGTGCCAGGAAAGACAGGACAATGTCAAACAGCCGTTTCAAAAAGCGGCGGTACATCAAACCATCTCCCGAATTGTATCGATAACGGTACGTTGTTCTTCCTCGGTCATCTTAATATCGCTGGGCAGGCACAATCCGGTGGCAAACACCTCGTCACCGACGGACGGGCCGCCGCCACTCAGCGTAATAAAATCATTTTTGGCATAGTACGGCTGAAGGTGCATAGGTTTCCAGATGGGGCGGCTTTCGATGTTCTTCTTAGCCAGCTCCTCCATGATCTGCAGCGGTCTTACCTCACTTTTTTGGGGGTCAACGGTCATGCAGGAAAGCCAGTGGTTCGGCTGAGAACACGGCAGATACGGATTCATGGAGATTGCACCGATATCTGCAAACCCTGCCAAATACGTATCATAGATTTTCTTTTTCAGTGCTTTGTGTTCCTCAATATGCCCCAGCTGGCCTTGGCCGATACCCGCCACGATGTTACTCATGCGGTAGTTGTAGCCCAGCTCGCTGTGCTGATACCATGGGGCCGGATCTCGGGCTTGTGTTGCCCAAAACTGTGCCTTTTGGATTGCCTCGGTATTATCGGAAAGCAACATTCCGCCGCCGGATGTGGTGATAATTTTATTTCCGTTGAAGGAAATGCCATTGTACTGTCCGAACGTGCCCGTTTGCCGCCCCTTGTAGGTGGCAGACAGGCTTTCAGCGGCATCTTCGATCAAAATTGCTCCATGGGCATCGCAAATCTGCCGGATTTCGTCCAGCTTCGCCGGTGTGCCATAGAGGTTGGCGCAGACAACGCACTTGCACTGCGGATACTTTTCAAAGCCTTTTTCCAGCGCCCGGGGATCCATATTCCAAGTGTCTGTCTCACTGTCAATAAATACCTGCACACCGTTTTCATAACTGATGGGATTCACGGTTGCAGAGAATGTCATATCCGAGCAGAGCACCACATCTCCCGGTTTGACGCCGGCTAACTTGACTGCCAGATGCAATGCGGAAGTACCCGAAACCGTGGCAGAGGCAGCTTTGATCCCTATATAGGATGCCATCTCCTGCTCAAATTTTGTTACATTGGGGCCGAGCGGTGCCACCCAGTTGGTATCAAACGCCTCCTGTATATACTTCATCTCATCACCATGCATGGTGGGTGACGATAGCCATATCTTCCCGTTAATCATAATCACTGCCCCTTAATTACGTCTTCGTTTATTTTTCCTGCTGTCAACTTGCCTTTTAGCCCAGCGCGGCCACATTGGGAGTCTCACCGTTCATGACCTGTGCGATCAGCTTTTTGGCGTTGTCCACAGAAGTCTGGTTGGGCTTCATCACATACAGGCTCTGTCCGGGATAAGAGTAACAGACGTCAGAGTAATCGCCGGTACCGGTGACCGCGAAGGAGGTGACATTCCAGCCGCTACCACCCTGGAGCGTAAGCTGTACCAAATCGGTAATATCCCCGTAGTTCATATTGGTCGAAACACAATCCGAAACAGCGCTCAAAACGCCCTGGTACTTGGCGAGGATCGTGGGGGAAGTCGCCTTGTCGATAATGCCCTGGATTGCGGCCATCTGATTGCGGCCACGCTGGTTGTCGCCGGCGGCAAAGGAATAGCGTTCCCGGCAGAAAGCCAGTGCCTGCGCTCCGTTGAGTTCATTCGGACCCTCCTTAAAATTGAAGGTCACCAGATCGCCGTCGCCACCATCAGCCGCCATCTCGCAGGAAAAAGCGACCTCGGAATTGACGGTGATCCCGCCCAGAGCGTCTACCAGCGAGCGGAACCCGTAAAAATTAGCCCGCGCATAAAAGGGAATTTCCGTGCCGTAGAGATTCGCCAGTGTTTGCATGGAGCAGTCAACGCCGTAGACGCCGGCGTGGGTGAGCTTATCATAAGCGCCGCTCTTCCCCACCGCCAGGGGCACATAATAATCACGTGGGGTGTTGATTAGCAGTGCCTGCTTGGTCTGAGGATTGACCACCGCCAGAACATTGACGTCACTGCGGCTGGCCACGGATAGATCGTTGAACCGGGCGTCCGTTCCGCTCAGATAGACAATAAAGGGGCTCTTTGCCGTGTTGATATTCACATCGCCGCCGACCACATCGTTGGTGACCGTGAATTGGTAGAGAATCCGCGTTTGGGAAGAGAAAGAAGCGTAGCCATCCAGTTCGCTCATCATGGTGACGAAAGAGTCGTCCAGAATAATGGCGTCAATCTTGCCGGCATAGAGCGCGTCCGCCAGGGCGGTCGCCGATGCGTAGGAAGTGGTCTGAAGGGTGCCGATCTTGCCGCCCAGATCGCTTTCCATGGCAGAACGGGTCTTCTCATCCATGTTTTCAAGGACGCCAAACCGGTAGCCCTTGGCATCGGTAATGGATTGCGCCGGGTCGTTGGCAGCCACTACCACGTCAACAAGCTTGGTCTCCTGAAACTGCCCAGAGATCTTGGCAAGGGCGCTTTGCACAGAGCCAAGCGCCACCATGCCATAAATCATGACAGCGGAGATGAGGACGGCCGCAATACCGCAAATCAGTTTTCCCAGTTTGTTTTTCCGAAATGGTATTTGTACCAAAACACTAACGGCGTTAATTATCAGCAAAAAGGCCATCAGTAACAGTAGATATTTTGTAGGTAGCATCTTGGAAACTATGATCCAAACATCTAGTGTCAAGCTGCTTGCTAACAGCAATAACATGCTGATTGTACCGAATAGATCGACCTTAGTGCGGTAGTTACCTCTACGACGGCCTTGCTGTGATGAATTGTGTTTTATCTTATACATAATAGTTTTCCATAATTTCCTCTCTAAATCACTACTGCAAATTAGGAATTAAATAAATCATGTTTATTATCAAAATGGCCAAATTACAGCACGGTTATTATAGCAGTCTAGTACAGGGAATGCAACCTGATTGTGGCAAATGAGATAACAGTCTATCTATCACCCATCATTGATTGTTTTGATGGCTTGGCTGTATAAAACGAAGGATACGTTCACAACCAGTATGAAACGGACGTAATTGGATTCAAGTCCAAGAAAACGTCCTCACACCTCAATGTTACAAATTCACTATACCACTACGCTTAGCTCTAAAAGATACCTGCGGCTTCCAAATCACAGGGTTTATTTCCGCACACTCTCTAGTGGTAGTGCGGTTTAATCATGCAATTCATTTACCTCATAGAAACAATATACTACACTTGACCTGCTCAAGAATTTTTTTCTTTATACGAACCTGTTCCAATTCCTTAAGCAGAGACGATAAGCATTCACACCTTATTCCTGTGTCGCGCGCATTTGTGTATTTGGTGTTGCCCGAGCATCTTTATTTTTGCATCTTCATATCCATAACATAACATTCTTTAAAATGCTCAACCGCCACAAAGTTTCGCTCCGCTGCCTTCACATGAGGATTGTAAAATCTCTGCCACTAATCCTCGGGTCTGCTCCGCATTTATACTGGAGAACTCACGCAATTGCACCAGTTGTTTCTCAAATAAAGTATAATCAAAATCAATGGGCTTTCCGATATAAATTAACTTATTAACCGTTCGCTGCAGCCCTTCCTCTCCCATGAGCATCTCCTCATAGAGTTTTTCGCCTGGCCGCAGGCCGGTATAGACCACTTGAATATCCACATCCGGCGTAAAACCTGACAATCGGATCATGTTACGTGCCAAATCATCGATCTTTACGGGCTCACCCATATCCAGCACAAAAATCTCGCCACCCTGTGCATAGGCATAAGCCTGCAATACGAGTGAAACTGCTTCGGGAATTGTCATAAAATAGCGAATAATGTCAGGGTGTGTCACTGTCACTGGGCCGCCGTTTTCAATCTGCTTTTTAAAAAGAGGTATCACACTACCATTCGAGCCCAGTACATTTCCAAACCGCACAGCGGCGAAATTAGTTCCGCTGCTTTTGTGGTTCAGATATTGGATTACCATCTCACATACGCGTTTGGAGGCTCCCATGATATTGGTGGGATTCACAGCCTTGTCTGTAGAAATCAGAATAAATTTTTCTGTTCCATAGCGGATGGCCGCCTGACCTGTAATCAGCGTTCCAAAGACATTATTCTTGATTGCCTCATTGGGGCTGTCCTCCATCAAGGGCACATGTTTGTGCGCCGCCGCGTGGAATACCACCTGGGGGTGATATGTTTCAAAGATCTGATCCGTTCGGCAGGCATCGCGCACAGAAGCAATCAGTACCGTCAGCCGTAGCCCCGGATACTTTCTTTTCAGCTCCTGCTGAATATCATAGGCATTATTCTCATAAATGTCCAAAATAATCAGTTCTTTAGGCGCATGCGCTGCCACCTGCCGGCATAATTCACTGCCTATGGAACCGCCGCCGCCTGTTACCATGACCACTTTACCGGTAATCTTGCGAAACACATTACCGTTATCAACATGTATCACATCCCGCCCCAGCAGGTCTTCCACTGAGACGTCGCGCAGTGCCTTTAGGCTTACCGCACCTGTAATCATCTGATAGATGCCCGGCAGGATCTTTAACTCACATCCGGTATCCTTACAAATATCAAGCACATTCTTTTTCATTTTTGCATCTGCCGAGGGCATGGCAACTACAATGCGCTCAACCTCATACTGCTTGACAAAACGGGGAATATCATTCCGATTCCCCACGATTTCTTTTCCTTCCACAAAGCTGCCTCGTTTAGAAGGATTGTCGTCAATAATGCAGCGAATATCCATCTCCATGGCATAATTTCGGTTGTTTTCCAGAATCAGCTGTCGGCCCGCTTCGCCACCGCCAATGAGCATAGTGGGTATGCCGGTTCTCTCCCCTTCATTTGCCATGCGGTGCAGCATTTCAAGCACTCGGCATCCATACCGCATGACTACCAGAAGCGCGGTGCTGAGCATTAGTCCCATTAGATATACGGCAGCCGGTTGCCGCCAATTTAGGATAATACTGCCTGCGATGTAGGCAATGTTAGCCAAAACAGAGGACAATGTGATCCGGATTAAATCATTAAACCCAATCAGATGCCAGACAAAGTGATACATTTTGCAGAGTATAAAAATGACAAGCAGAATACCGGAGGCAACCGGTATAAATGTTAACCAGTTTTGGAGATATCCCCATGGAATATTTCCAAACCGAAAATCAAAACGAAGCCAAAGGGCAAAAGCATAACTTCCGTTTAAAATCAGGATGTCCAGCATCGCAACGAACATCCTTTTAAATATACTCTTTTCTTTCAAACTCTCTCCTGCTTTCCTATCCTATCTTTCGACCAATATACGGTCTGCAAAGTGTCATGATTTGTTTAAAACAGTATGCTATAGTATAGCGCTTTTTGTCATATCTGTCCATAGCGAATGTCATCTTGTCGTTTCTATCATGGGGTATTTTCGTTTTTTGGGTAATATACCATCAAAAGAGGTTTTACCTCTATTGGTAGTACTGCACTAAATGTATTTTTTACAAAGTAAGACCTGCTAAACCTGCCAAGAGCTGTCAAGACCTAAAAGCAGAAAAATCTCAAAAAAATAGCCCCATGAAAAAAGGCATAGCAAAAACAGGCACTCTTGTTCTGACGGCCACGGAACTGAAATAAAAACTGGCGTTTATGATGTGACCAATATGGTATCCATACACCATTTTCTTATGCTCGTTCCGCTGCTTCGGCATAGGGCTATTTGCTCTTTCCATTGCACCAACTTTGCCTGGTGCTTCAGTTCCTGTGCTCCCATTTTATAATGACACCCTCAGAAATGAGAATTCTCGAGAACATTATCTCATAGCCGCATCATTTTTTCAACCCGCCGCTTCATTTGGTATGTGTAACAAAATCGTTGGCAAGAATGATTCCGGGGGAAATTCCCGGAAAATTGACGCGGATGCAGGCGGTAAATACGCTTGTTTTGAATACTTGCAGTGGGCTGCTGATTCATTCCTTTTGAAATTCACGGAAAGACTGAAAACTTTTTAAATGGGACGGAATTGAGACGCCGGCCAAAAGCCCATCATTTTTTTCGCGGTGTTTGTCAGATCGGTGGCCGATACTGTATGAGGTGGAATATAGTTCTTGTCGGCAGAATGCCCATTACTCTGCGCGGCAGAGATAGATACTGTTACCGTGTAGCTCAGCGCAGTATCTCCGCCCGGTGTCCATTGCTTCAAAACATGGCGCAGCTGACCGGTATGATGGAGCGCCAGGAGACTTGCCAGACAATTGGCTCCATTTATACTCCAACTGGTGCGGTTGTGTTTCATCCGACTTCCAATGATGGTAAAAATGTTGCTCTCCATACTGCCGCAATGTGCCGGTTTCTGCCCATCATTAGGGACAGGAAGCTTTTTCCCAGCTCGCTCATAAAACGGAATAAGAGACTGCCTGTTGTTCTTAAAGTAGGAAAAGAGCTTGCGCCTTTTTTCCTGCTCCGTAGGGTCAAGCGTGATTTCAATGGAGGCCTCTATGACTTCCAGTCCATCGGGAATTCTTTTTTCTTGCAGCAAGGTTAAAATGGTACTTTGCAGGTCCGGATCATTGACATATGTACGGACAGCCTTGTTGCGATGGAAGAGGTCCAACTGATAGGTGTACCCCGGTACCATGTTCTTTTGAAGCCATGCGCCGCCATCGCTGTTAAAGATACGCTGCCGGATACTGTCCACATCATAGAAATCCGCCAAAATACCTTCCGCGTGGCTGCGGAATTCTCCCGCCGGCTCAAACCCGGCATAAGATACCTTGTTTGCCAGCGTCCTCCGCCCGCCGGCATCCTCGCAGACGCCGGAATAGGCGATGGAAACCTTCATTTCTTTGCTGGGGCCATTTTCCTGCCTGTCCTTCCCCTGCAAAGATAAGTACACGCCATCCATCTCTTCATACAAAATATCTGTCGCATAGGTTCCGGCGCTGCTTTCCGCCTTTGCAGCAGCGCTCAGACCGTCCGCACGGTTTCGTGCCCAGGAACCGGCGCTCTGCACCATGCGCCATACACTCTCATGGCTTATGTTCAAGCCGGTCATTACACTCTCTGTCTATGTGAAGGCAGATTTCACCTCTACCGGTGGGACAGGCTCCTGGATTTCTCTCAAATCGACGCGAGGCGGCAGCGATGTGGCCGCAAGCACAAAAGTAACAGCAGATCAGGGCTGGACACGACTGGAGCTGACCTATACCCATCCTTCCAGCGCTTCAGCCGCGAATCTGATCGCCTATTTGCAAAGCGACCGGCCGGGTTATACCTGGTTTGACTGCGTGCAGTTTGAGGAAGCCCCTTCCGCCAGTCGTTACAACCTGATTGAAAACAGCGATTTCCGCTTTGGAGACAGCTCCACCGAGGTGGGTGCTTATCAGTGGACCATGTATGATTCCATTGATTCCAGCGGCAGAATTTGGACCGTGCCCCATAGCGGGCAGCCCCAGCTGGACAGCAATGTCTATCGCTTCATTGCGTTTCCTGACGCCTATAAATTCATTTATCAGGATGTCTATGTGCCAAACGGCGCGAATGGTGATGTATTTACCCTCGCCGGCTGGGCGCTGGCCGATTCGGTGCCCCTTAGCAGCGGCACCAGCCGCACCTTTGGCCTAACGGCGCGGTTCTTTGACGCAAGCGGAAACAAGATAGGCAGTGATCAGACTGTCAACTTCAACCCGGATACCGATACCGCTAACAACTGGCAATATGCCGCACGGCAGTTAATCGCACCGGGTAACTACGCCTTTATTCGCATATTCATTGAGTATGAATTCAATGACAACGCCGCTTATTTTGACGGCATCCAGCTCTATAAGGAGCAGTTTGGTCACAGCTATACCTATGACAGCGACGGCAATGTGACCAGCGTGGTGGATTTGCAGAAAAAAACCACCACTTATGAATACGCCAGCAACAACCTCACCAAAATGACGCTGCCCAGCGGCGCGACCCAGACCTACACCTACGACAGCCATCACAATGTCACCAAGGCGGTCAGCCCCGAGGGCGTCACCTCTAATTTTGCCTATGATACTTATGGGAACAATACCTCTGTCAGTCTCGGCAGCGGAGCGCAAAAGATAACAGCTACTGCCGCTTATACCGCCGATGGGAATCAGCTCGCTTCCGTGACAGACGCGCTGAATCAGACCACCTATTACGGCTATAACCTGAAAACCGGCGTACTGGAATGGACGCAGGCTCCCGGAGAAACATCAGCCACCCGCACCAGCAACACCTACGACAACATGTACCGCACCACGCAGGTGAGCAAGTCCCCTGCCGGGGCGGCAGCTGCATCGGTGAATTACGCTTATAGCGACGACCTGCTCTCTACCATCTCCACAGCAGGCGGCACCAATTACAGCTTTACCTACGGCGTCTTTGACCAGATCGCCAGTGTGAAGGTAGGCAGCCGCACGCTGATCTCCCACACCTATACCAATGACGCCAACCGCCGGCTGGCCCGGTCGGATTACGGCAACGGGGACTATGTGACCTACACCTACGACAGCTATGGCCGCGTCACCGGCACCGGCTATGAGGACGGGACAAGCACAACGACTCAGTACGACAACAACGGCAACGTGGGTGTCGTCACCGGCAATGGCCGCCGCA
>JAAXZS010000089.1 GCA_012719745.1 Clostridiales bacterium
CATTTTAAAACACCGTGGTATACTAAGCAGCAGAAAGGTCAGAGATAGTCAAACAAAAAACGGGAGGATAGAAGTAATGGGAATTTCCGATGTGATAGCGGGTTTTATTCAGGAGGCACTGGATGATGCCGACGGCGTACTGGAGCTGCAGCGCGGCGATTTGGCCCAGCGGTTCAACTGCGTGCCCAGCCAGATCAACTATGTGATGTCCACCCGGTTTTCGCCCGAGCACGGCTACATTGTGGAGAGTCGGCGGGGCGGCGGTGGCTATATCCGTATCACGCGGGTGCAAGTGGATCGGCAGACACTGATGATGCACGTTATCAATTCCATCGGCGATACGCTGGATTATCCCAGCGCCCGTGCCATCCTGACCAATCTGGCCCAGTCGGAGGCTCTCTCGGTAGAGGTGGCCACCGCTCTTTTGACAGCCGTCAGCGAGGGTGCCCTGCGTACGGTTCCCCAGGAAAAACGGGATGCGCTGCGGGCGGATATTGTCAAACAGGTGCTGATTCATTTTGTATAAAAAATTTTTGTTTATGAACTGAAAAAGGAGGTCATGATGATGAAATGTGAACGTTGCGGAAGGCGGGAAGCTACCTTCTATTACAAGAGCAATATCAACGGACAGGTGCGGGAGGTACATCTGTGCCCCCAGTGCGCCCAGGAGATGGGCTACGACGGCGGTTTGATGAGCGCTGTGAGCGGCAGAAGCTTTTTTGACTCGGATTTCTTTGGGGACAGTCTCTTTGAAAACTTCTTCCGCCCCGTGCTGAATGGCTTTGGCTCCCGGCTTTTGACCGAGTTTCCCGCGCCGACCGTAGAAGTCGCGGAGGAACCCGGACAGCCGGACGTATCTGAAAAAGCGGGACGCAACCTGCTCTCTCAGGCGGAGAGCGAAAAACTGCGGCAGGAGTGCCGGCGCAACGCGCTGACGACTCAACTGGAAAACGCCGTTGCGGCGGAAAACTATGAAGAAGCGGCCAGGCTGCGGGATCAGCTGCGCCAGCTGCCCAAGGAATAAAAGGGGACAGCGGTGAGTGCCGGAACGGAAAGGAGCGAACAACTATGATGAATGAAAATAAATTTTCTCCCCGCGCCGAGGAGGCGCTGCGTCTGGCGCAGGAGAGCGCCGAGGAAATGGGTCACGGCTATGTGGGCAGTGAACACCTGCTGCTGGGTCTGATGGAAGAAGAGGAGGGCATTGCCCACGGGGTTCTGACAGAATTCGGACTGACAGAGGACATGATCCGCGGGATTATCTCCCGCAGCGTAGGCACCGGCGTGGCCGCAGCCCCCTCGCAGGGATTGACTCCCCGGGCCAAAAGCGTGGTGGAACTGGCTGTATCCGAGGCCATGCGCGGCGGCAGCAGCTATATCGGCACCGAGCATCTGCTGATGGGTATTTTGCGGGAAGGCAACAACATGGCTCTGCGGATTTTACGGACGGTGGGTGTTGATCCCCGGAAGATGTACAGCAGCATTGCCAAGAAGCTCAATGAAGCGCCGAAGGTGACCAACAGCGCCCCCGGCGGTCCTATAAAGGATGAAGCGATCCGCAGAGGCGGCGGTAAGACGCTCTCGGAGTTCACCCGTGATCTGACGGATGCCGCCCGGGGCGGCAAGCTGGACCCGGTGATAGGCCGGGATAAGGAAATCCAGCGGGTGATCCAGATCCTCTCCCGCCGCACCAAGAACAACCCTGTTCTGATCGGCGAACCCGGCGTGGGCAAAACCGCCATCGCCGAGGGGCTGGCCCAGCGTATTGTCTCCGGTGATGTGCCGGAGGAGCTGTTGGATAAGCGGCTTTTGTCGCTGGATCTGTCCGGCATGGTGGCCGGCACCAAATACCGTGGCGAATTTGAAGAGCGCATCAAGAACACGCTGGAGGAGGTCAAAAAGGCCGGCAACGTG
This sequence comes from Clostridiales bacterium, assembly GCA_012719745.1. Classification (GTDB taxonomy): domain Bacteria; phylum Bacillota; class Clostridia; order Oscillospirales; family Oscillospiraceae; genus Vescimonas. The sequence continues at coordinate 1,915 of JAAXZS010000089.1, forward strand.
ATTTTGTTCATCGACGAGCTGCATACCATCGTGGGTGCCGGCTCTGCCGAGGGTGCCGTGGACGCGGCCAATATCATTAAGCCCGCTTTGGGCCGTGGTGAGATCCGCGTGGTGGGTGCCACCACGCTGGACGAATACCGCCGCTACATTGAAAAGGATGCCGCGCTGGAGCGTCGGTTCCAGCCGGTCACCGTGGGCGAGCCCAGCAAAGAGGCCACTGTGGAGATTCTTCACGGCCTGCGGGATAAATATGAGGCGCATCACAAGCTGACCATCACCGACGAGGCTATTGACGCCGCCGTGGAGCTGTCCAGCCGGTATATCAACGACCGCTTTCTCCCCGATAAAGCCATTGACCTGATGGATGAAGCGGCCTCCCGCGTGCGAATGGACGCGGAGTCCGCCTCCCCCGACCTGAAAGCGCTGGAGGAGAAAATCGCGGCACTTCACCGGGAGAAGGAGGAGGCCGTTACCTCTCAGGACTTTGAAAAGGCCGCACAGCTGCGGGATATTGAGAAAAATTATGAAGAGCAGGTGGAGATTGAGCGGGAAAACTGGCGCAAGAAGCTTTCCACCAACCGGGGCAGCGTAAAGGCGGAGGACATTGCCAAGGTGGTCTCCGGCTGGACAGGTATTCCCGTCACCCGGCTTACCGAGGGCGAGAGCCAGCGGCTCTTGAAACTGGAGGAAGCGCTGCATCAGCGCGTGGTGGGACAGGGCGAAGCCGTCACCGCCATTGCCAAGGCCATCCGCCGCAGTCGCGTGGGATTGAAAGACCCCAAGCGGCCTATCGGCTCCTTCCTCTTCCTGGGCCCCACGGGCGTGGGTAAGACGGAGCTTTGCAAAACACTGGCCGAGTCCATGTTCGGCGATGAAAATGCCATGATCCGCATTGATATGTCCGAGTATATGGAGCGCCATACCGTTTCCCGCCTGGTGGGGTCACCCCCCGGTTATGTGGGACATGAGGAGGGCGGCCAACTCACCGAAAAGGTGCGCCGCAAGCCTTATTCCGTGGTGCTGTTCGATGAAATCGAAAAGGCGCACGAGGATGTGTGGAACATTCTGCTGCAAATTTTGGAGGACGGCATTGTCACCGATTCCCAGGGCCGCAGGGTGGACTTCAAGAATACCATTATTGTCATGACGTCCAATCTGGGTGCCCGGAATATTACCTCGCAGACCGGAAAGCTGGGTTTTGACGGCGGAGAAAAGGGCAAGGGAAGCGATGAAGAGCGGCATTTCGCCGAGGTCAAGGAGGCTGTGATGGCGGAGGTGCGCCGCACCTTCCGGCCGGAGTTCCTGAACCGTATCGACGAGACCATCGTGTTCCGCCCTCTGTCTCAGGCAGATATTCAGGAGATTGCCAAACGGATGCTCACTGTTACCGGCAAGCGCATGACCCAGCAAGGGATTACGCTTGAGGCAGACGATGAGGCCGTGGCGGCGCTGGCCAAGGACGGTTTTAATCCCCAGTACGGTGCCCGTCCCCTGCGCCGGGCCATTCAGAACGAGGTGGAGGATGCTGTGGCCGAGCTGATGCTGGAGGGCCGGCTCAAATCCGGCGACACCGCCCACATTCGCTTGAAGGATGGCAAGGTAGCCGTTGAAAAGTAAATCCCATTGAAGTCCTCGCCGGAGCGTATGCCCCGGCGAGGACTTTTGCACGGCACAAAAAATCATTGTATTGGCAGGGCTTTTCGGATATAATAAAGAACGAGAAAGAGAAAAGAGAACTGTAAATTTCGGAAAATCAGGAAGAATGTGAGGATTTTTCAATGAATGTGAACTGGAACGACCCCAATTTTCAGGGGTTCGCCGGCCAGCCCTTCGGCCATCGGCAGCCAAAGGAGCATAAGCCCCGCAAGCCCATCGGCACGGCCCGCAGCCGGACGCTGATCAATCTGGCGGTGACGGTGGTCTTCGGCCTGATCTATTACTATTTTGCCCTGCCGCCCCTGAACTTTCAGGCGGAGGAGTTTTATACCTTTATATTCCTGCTGTGCCTGGTATACTGCATCTGCGCTGTTATCACCTCCGGTTTTACCGGCGACGGGGCCAAAGGTTATTTCGGCTTTGTGAAAAAGCAATGCAAGATCCCTTTGTGGGTGGTGCTGGCCATGGTGGCCGTGGCCCTGGTGGGCGCCGCCACCTCTTGGGTGGTGTTTCGGGCCAACTCCTATCAAAAGCTGCTCCCCGTGGAAGAGGGCGACTTTGTCTCCGAGGTGGAGGAGATTTCCTACGATCAGATCCCTATGCTGGACGCGGCCTCCGCGGCTCTGCTGGGCAACCGCAAGCTGGGCGAGCTGTCCGATATGGTGTCCCAGTTTGAGGTGGCCGACGACTATACCCAGATCAACTATAAAGGCCGTCCCGTCCGGGTCACCTCCCTGCGCTACGGCGACATTATCAAGTGGCTCAATAACCGAAAGGAAGGTCTGCCTGCCTACCTCATCATTGATATGGTGACACAGAATGTGGAGGTGGTGCGTCTGGATCAGGGCATCAAGTATACCACTGCCGAGCATTTCGGCCGCAACCTCTATCGGATCCTGCGGTTTAAGTATCCCACTTATCTCTTTGAGGCACCCGCCTTCGAGATCGACGAGGAGGGTAATCCCTACTGGGTCTGCGCCCGGTACAGCAAGACCATTGGCCTTTTCGGGGGCAAGGATATTACCGGCGCCGTGCTGGTCAACGCCGTCACCGGTGAGAGCACCTATTACGATGTGGCCAATGTGCCCGACTGGGTGGATCATGTGTACACGGCGGAGCTGATTATGCAGCAGTATGATTACTATGGCAAATACCACAACGGCTTTTTCAACTCCCTTTTCGGTCAGCGGGATGTAAAGGTTACCACACAGGGCTATAACTATATCGCCATTGGTGACGATGTATATATGTACACCGGCGTGACCTCCGTGGTCAGCGACCAGTCCAACGTGGGCTTCATCCTCAGCAACCAGCGCACCAAGGAGACAAAGTTCTACTCCGTGGCCGGCGCGGAGGAATACTCCGCCATGGATTCGGCCCAGGGCCAGGTGCAGCAGATGAAATATACCGCCACCTTCCCCCTGCTGCTGAACATCGGCAACCAGCCCACCTATTTCATGGCGCTGAAGGATGCGGCGGGTCTTGTGAAGATGTATGCCATGGTCAATGTGGGACAGTATCAGATTGTGGCCACCGGCTCTACGGTGGCCGAGTGTGAAACTGCCTATCGGGTGATGCTGGCCAACAACAACCTCATTGATGAGGAAAAGACGGAGATCGGTACCGCCGATCAGACGGAGGTTTCCGGCGTCATCGCAGAGATCCGCAGCGCCGTTATGGACGGCAATACGGAATATTTCATCCGTTTGCAGGACAGTACGGTGTATTACACCATCAGCGCCGCCGACAGCCAGACTGCCGTGATCCTCAATATGGGCGACTATGTGACCGTTAAGGCCAAGGCCGGTGAAGGCAGTATTCTCTCTGCCTACTCGGTGACGGTGGGCACACCGCCGAAAGCGGCCGCTGCAGCGGAATAAGACGGAAAAAGAATGCCCGGCGTGTTGACCTTTTTTGAGGAAAGGTCTAGTATAAATAACAGCGAGAAGCACTTACTTTTAAAGGAGGTCATGTCATGAAGTTTTCCGGCAAGGTCGAAAAATGCGGATTGTCTCCCATGCGGAAATTCCACCCCTATGCGGTGGCGGCGGAGGCAAAAGGACGGAACATTTATCATCTGAATATCGGACAGCCCGACATTGAGACGCCCAAAGCCTATTTTGACGCGGTGCGCCACTTTGAACTGCCGGTTTTGGCCTATGCGCCGTCGCCCGGTATGCCGGTTTTGATAGACGCCATTCAGAAATACTATGACAAGCTGAATATGCACTTTGAAAAAAGTGAGATTTTGATTACCAATGGCGGTTCCGAGGCGCTTCAGATTGTTCTGCAGTGCATTTTGGACGATGGGGACGAGATCCTTATTCCCGAGCCTTTTTATCCCAACTACAACACCATGGTGCTTACCTGCGGCGCGGTCATTCATCCCATTCCCACCTCTCCCGAGGAAGGCTATCACTACGCGGACCGTCAAAAGATCGAAAGGGAGATCAACGAGCATACCCGGGCCATCATGTGTACCAATCCCGGCAACCCCACCGGCTCCGTACTGACGCCGGAGGAGATGCGGATGATGGTGGATGTGGCCAAGGCACATGACCTGTTCATCATCGGCGACGAGGCTTATCGTGAATTCGTCTATGCCGGCGAGCCGCTCCAGTCTCTGGGCGAATTTGCCGACGCCGCGGAAAATGTGGTGGTCATCGACACCGTGTCCAAGCGGTTTTCCGCCTGCGGCGCCCGGGTTGGCTGCCTCATTACCCGCAACAAGGAGCTGCTGGCCCAGGCAATGAAATATTGTCAGGCGCGGCTCTCTGTGGCCACGCTGGATCAGGTGGCTTCCGCCGCGCTCTATGATGTGGGGCCGGAATACTTTGCCGCCGTCCGGGACGAATACAAGCGCCGCCGGGATACCGTTGTCAAGAAATTGCAGGAGATTCCCGGTGTGATCTGCAAGTGCCCCAAGGGCGCCTTCTATATCATGGCCGCTCTGCCGGTGGACAATGCGGATACCTTCCAGAAATGGCTCCTGGAGGAGTTTGAGGATAAGGGCGACACGGTCATGTTTGCCCCCGGCGAACCCTTCTATGCCACGCCCGGCAAGGGGCGGAACGAAGTCCGGATTGCCTATGTTCTCAAGCAGGCGGATCTGGAGCGGGCCATGGAGCTGCTGGCACTGGGCATCAAAAAATACAACGAGACTCACTGACTATATAAAAAAGAGCGTCTGCAGAGACGCTCTTTTTTATAATCGAAAAAGTGTCTGCGGCACTTTTTCGAGACCTTACGGTCGCGCCGCGATGCGGCACAACCTTCCGGTTTCGCCGCAAGCTGCGGCGGGGCGGGGTATTTTCCCGACGCACATGTCGCCGGGAAAATGACTTTTTTTATTTCGCTGCTCCAGCAGCGAAATAAGTACTGGAGTTTGACAGGCTGAAAAAAGAGCGTCTGCAGAGACGCTCTTTTTTGTTGCAAATTGACAGGAAAATGGTTACACTATTAAACAGAAAAAGCAAAGGAGAGCAACGCCGTGTTTACAGGCTTTGATCAGCAGTCCATTGACTTTATGTGGGGCATCCGTTTCAACAATGAAAAAGAGTGGTTCCTGGCTCATAAGGAGGAATATTTGCAGCATTTGCAGACGCCCACCAGAGAGCTGGGGGAGGAGATCTGGCAGGCCATGGCGGAGAAGTTCCCCAAGGACAGTCTGGAGCTCCATGTTTCCCGGATCTACCGGGATGCCCGCCGACTTCACGGTCAGGGACCTTACAAGGATCATCTGTGGTTTTCCCTGCGGCCGGACAACCGCTGCGACGACTGGATGGGCCGCCCTACCTTTTACTTTGAAATCGCCCCGGAGTATTACAGCTATGGCATGGGCTTCTGGAGCCCCGGTGCATCCATGATGACCCATTTCCGCCATCAGCTGGACTTGAATCCCGAGGGCTTTTCCAAGCTGGTGCGGCAGTTCAACCGGCAGAAGCGATTTGAACTGAAGGGGGCGGACTATGTCCGCAGCAAGGGACAAACGGACAAGCTGCTTGCCCCCTGGTATCAGAAAAAATCCATTTCGCTGGAGTGCGAAAAACCGCTGGATGATGTGATCTTTTCCCACGCGCTGGCCGAGGAGATCCTCTCCGGTTTTGAAACACTGATGCCGCTTTACCGCTATTTAAAAAATATCTGCGATACCATTGCGTAAAGCGTCCGGCATGCGATATGTTATTTATAAAAATGCATTTCCATTGGACAATGATTGCACTGCAATAGAGAGCGAAAAGAGGAGGCCACATGATTACCTTTGACATCAGTCATATGCTTGCTGCCCTGTCGAGTGTGTTGGATATGGTGGAAAAAGATTTGCTGGGTGCCACCTCCAATCACTCAAAACGGGTGGCATATTTGTGCGCGAAGATGGGGAAAAGCCTCTCTTTTTCCGACGAACAACTGACGGCGCTGGTCTGCTGCGCCGTGATGCACGACAGCGCATTGACGGAATATCTGTATGACGAGCAGCTGCGGGCCGACATAAAGTACAGCGGCCCTATGGACTGCCGGCCGCACTGTCTGGCGGGCGAGCGCAATATTTCGGTGATTCCGCTGGACCCCATTGCCAAAAACGCGGTGCTTTACCACCACGAGGAGGCAAACGGCCGAGGGGCCTTCGGAAAAACTGCGGCGGAGACGCCCATTGCCGCCCAGCTGATCCATTTCGGAGATCAGATAGATGTGCAGTTTGTCCTCAGTGAGATGACGGAGGAAAAAGAGGCGGAGATTGAGGCCTACCTGAAAAATAATGTCGGCGTGCTGTTTGCGCCCGATGTGATTGCACTTTTCCGTCGGGCGGTCACAAAAGAGGAACTGTATGCCCTTGATGATGAACAGATCAACGGCAGACTCTTTTCCCAGCTGAACCCCCTGCGCTAGACCTATACCAACGAGGAATTCATGCGCCTTGCGACCATGTTCGCCCATATTGTCGATTATAAATCGCCCTTTACCCGGGCACACAGCGTCGGTCTGGCCGAAAAAGCCCGGCGTATGGGAGCCTATTACGGCATGGACGAAGAAAAACAGTCCGAGCTTTATTTTGCCGGTGCCGTCCACGATGTGGGTAAACTGATCATTCAGAATGATATTCTGGAAAAACCGGACAAGCTGACAGGCGAGGAATATATCACCATGCAGAACCACGCCTATGCCTCCTACATGGTGCTGCGACAGATGGAGGGACTGGAGGATGTGGCATCATGGGCCTATCTGCACCATGAAAAGCTGGATGGCAGTGGATATCCCTTTGGCCTCAGCGGCAGCAAACTCAATCACGAGCAGCGGCTGATGGGGTGTCTTGACATCTATCAGGCTCTGGTGGAGCCTCGCCCCTATAAGGACGGTATGCCTCATGAAAAAGCCGTCCGAATCCTGCGTGATATGGCCAAATCGGGGAAAATAGATCCCATCATTACCGAAGATATTGCCAGATGCTTTTCCGCCGCGTAAGCGTACATAAAATATAAATAAAAAAAGAGTACTGCAAAACATACATTTTGCGGTACTCTTTTTGGTGCCGGTGGCGGGGGTCGAACCCGCACGGTGTCGCCACCACGGGATTTTGAATCCCGCACGTCTGCCAATTCCATCATACCGGCCTGTCATACAATGCGTATTATAGCCTATACGGCGTATAAATTCAAGAAAAATTTTTTGCTCTGTGCCAAAAAGAACCGATTTTCCCCCAAAAAGAAGGACTACACAAGAAAAGCTTTCTGTGATATGATAGAACCGTTAAATCATACGACCGGGAGGATGGGGCATGAAGCGGCCACTACGATGGATACTGACTCTGTGCGGGGCGATGAGCGTGGCGCTTGTGCTCAGCGGATGTTTATTTGATTCCTCTGTGGAGGAACTCTATACGCTGCCCCGGCTGCCCACAGAATATACGGAGCTGGAGGGTCAGATCAACACGATTCTCTCCGGCGGCATGGAGTATGCCGCGCCCACCGGCGGGCGGAATATCCAGTCGGTGCAGATGGTGGATCTGGACGGCGATGACAGCGAAGAGGCCATTGCCTTTTTCCGCAAGCCCAGCGATGAAAAACCGCTGAAAATTTATATTTTTCACGCCAATGACGGCGTATATCAGCCCATGTGTGTCATTGAAAGCAGCGGCAGCGCCATTAACAGCATTTACTACCGCGATCTCAACGGCGATGGCCGTCAGGAGGTGGTGGTGGGCTGGAAAATCAGCGCCGATGTGCAGGCCGTGGCTGTCTACAGCATTGCCCAGCAGCCCGAGCAGCTGATGCAGAGCACGTACAGCCGCTATACGTTGTTGGATGTGGACCAGGACAACATACAGGAGCTGGTCACCTTCCGCTCCGACAGCGAGGGTAACGGTATGGCGGAGTGTTACGGCTGGACCGGCGATGCTTTTTCCGTGAAGTACAAGTGCAGCCTCTCCATGACCATGGCGGGGCTGACTGCTGGCAGCGTGGTATCCGGCTATCTGGCGGCAGATACCCGGGCTCTTTTTGTGACCGGTGTTTCCGACGTGGGAGAGGCCACCACGGATATCCTGGTTTACAAGGCCGGAACCGGTCTTGTGAATGTAGCGCTGGACAGCCGGACGGGACTTTCCAAAGTGGTGTGTCCGGATATGGCGCTCAAGCCTCAGGACATCAACGGCGACGGCCTGATCGAGATCCCGTGGCCCGGCGCCATATTTAAAAACGGGGACGACGCCAGCCGCCTGGTGATCTGGCGGCAGTATGACGCGGCGGGTGCCAGCCGGGAGGTGGAGACCACCTATCACAACAAGACCTCCGGCTGGTATTTTGCGCTGCCGGACGAGTGGAAGGATCGCTTCGGCGCCATCTCGTCGGAGAGCGGCGCCAGTGAAAGCGCCGTCACCTTCTATGTGGATGGAAATCCCGTGATGGCCATTTACTCCATTACCGGCGAAAACCGGGAAAACCGGGCTGCCCGGGGCAATCGTGTGATACTCAAGCGCCAGACAGCCACCATTTACGCAGGCGAAATGCTCAGCGTGGACGGCTACGGTATGGGATCGGCCAACATGAAGCAAAGCTTCCACCTGATTATTAACGAGTGGTCTACAGTCGAAAACTAAAGGAGGCCTTTGAAATGAAAAAAGTACTGGTACTGGAAGATGAATCCAGCATCCGCAGTTTTATCGTCATCAATCTCCGCCGCGCCGGTTACGATGTGGTCGAGGCCGAATCCGGTGAAGAGGCTCTTGACAAACTCAAGGAAAATCCCAATGTGCGCGTGGCGCTGCTGGACATCATGCTGCCCGGCATTGACGGGTTTGAGGTCTGCCGCCGCATCCGTGTTACCAATTCTCATATTGGTATCATTATGCTCACGGCTCGCTCGCAGGAGATGGACAAGATCACCGGACTTATGACCGGTGCCGACGACTATGTGACAAAGCCCTTTTCCCCTGCGGAGCTGACCGCCCGGGTGGACGCCCTTATGCGCCGCAGCGGCGGCGGAGGGGAGGAGCGCTCCGGCGAAATACGGCAGGACCCCTTCCTGTTGAACACCCGCAACCGCACGCTGGAAAAAGGCGGCCAGCGCATCAAGCTGACCCAAGTGGAATACGCCATCATGAAGATGTTTATGGAAAACCCGGGTAAGGCCCTCTCCCGGGAGGAGATTCTGGATCTGGTATGGGGCCGGGACTATTTCGGCGAGCTGAAGATCGTGGATGTGAATATCCGCCGTCTTCGGCTGAAAATTGAGGATAATGCCACCAATCCCACCTATATTACAACGGTGTGGGGCTTTGGCTATAAGTGGGGCTTTTGATGCATGAGTAAGATCGGAAAAGAAGGGACTCTGGTCAAGGAAAAGCTGAAAGTGCGCGGCCTTCGGCAGCGCTGGATGATCAACAGCATCGGACCGATCCTGCTGTGTCTGATTCTGACGGCGGTGCTGATCTCGGCGGGGATCGCCAGCAGCTTTTACAACAGCGCTCAAAATACGCTGGTGACCAAGGCGAAAACCGGCGCGGACTATTTCAATACCTATACCATGGGCAGCTACAACGAATATTTCCGCACGGCCACCCTCTATACCGAAACCTTTGAGGACAGCGACAAGATTGAGCTGCAATTTATCAACGGTTCCGGCAAGATTGAGGTATCTACCCGGGGCCTCACGGCGGGCACAACGCCCGGCACAGCAGATGTTTCGGCCGCGCTGGAGCAGGGGGAGATCAAACCTTACAGCGGCAAGGACCCGGCCACCGGGCAGCAGATTTTGTCGGTGTCCAGTCCTTTGAAGTTTAACGGCTCGGTGGTGGGCGTCATGCGCTATGTAACGGCCACGCGCAACATTGATCGGCAGATTCTCTTCAGCGTGATGGTGATCGTGGGCATCAGCCTGCTGATAGGTGTACTGATCTTTGTATCCAACCTGATTTTTATCGGCAACGTGGTGGCGCCGGTGGCGGCGGTGACCGAGGCGGCCAAGCGCATTGCCAGCGGCAGCTACGGTGTCCAGATCGAAAACAAATACGGCGATGAGATGGGCGAGCTGGTGGATAATATCAACCACATGTCCCAGAAGATCAGCCAGAGTGAGAAGATGCAGACGGAGTTTATTTCCTCCGTTTCCCATGAGCTGCGTACGCCGCTGACAGCCATCAATGGCTGGGGCGAAACGCTGGTCAGCGACGAAAGCGGGGATATTGCCCAGCTGCGCCGGGGCATCAGCATCATATTGAAGGAGTCCCGGCGTCTCACCAACATGGTGGAGGAACTGCTGGAGTTTTCCAAGATGGAGGACGGCCGCTTTACGCTGCGGGTGGAGGAAATTGACCTGCAGGCGGAGTTTGAGGACGCTATCTACACTTATCGGGAGCTGTTCCGTCAGGACGGCATTACGCTGGAATACGAGTGCTCCGAAGAGGCTATGGACCTGGTTCCCGGCGATCCGGAGCGGCTTAAGCAGGTCTTCTGCAACGTACTGGACAACGCTGCCAAACATGGCGGCTCCGGTAAGCGCATTACCGCCTCCCTGACAGAGGAAGACGGTTGCGAGGTCATCCGTATCCGGGATTACGGCCCCGGCATTCCGACAGCTGAGCTGCCTTTCGTGAAGCAGAAATTCTACAAGGGCTCCTCCAAGGCCCGGGGCAGCGGCATCGGCCTTGCCGTGTGTGACGAGATCGTCCGCCGGCACAATGGTACTTTTGACATTGGCAATGCCGAGGGCGGCGGCACCATTGTCACCATTTCCCTGCCAAAGGAACATTAAAAAATAGAACAACTGTTGCATTTTTGGCGCAGGTGTGCTATTCTTTCCATATAGAAAGGACATAATCCATGGCAAAAGACAATTTGAAATCCTGCGCCTTCCGCACCTCTATCGGCGGACAGGCATTGATCGAGGGCATTTTGATGCGGGGGCCGGACAAGCAGGCCATCGTGGTTCGCTCACCGGAAGGCCTTGTCACCAAGGTGGAGGAGCTCAAGCTCATTCGGGACAAGCATCCTATTCTGGGCTGGCCCATTATCCGCGGCGCCGTCACGTTTCTGGACTCCATTGTCAAAGGCGTCAAGGCGCTGATGTTCTCCGCCGACTACTTTCCGGAGGAAGAGGAGGCCAAGCCCTCCAAGCTGGATACGTGGATCGAAAACCATCTCTCGGAGGAAAAGGCCCAGAACCTCATCGTGTGGCTGTCCGTACTCTTGTCCCTGGGCCTGACGCTGGTGCTTTTCATGCTCCTGCCCACCTTTATTGCCGGGCTGATCGACCCCTATATCAACAGCGTGGTGGTTCACAATCTGGTGGAGGGCGTCATTAAGATCGCCATTTTTGTGGGATATCTGGCTCTTTGTTCCAAACAAAAGGACATCAAGCGGGTGTTTGCCTACCACGGGGCGGAGCATAAGACCATTTTCTGTTACGAAGCGGGACTGCCCCTGACGGTGGAAAACGCCCGCAAACAGCCCAAGCACCATCCCCGCTGCGGCACCAGCTTTCTCTTTGTGGTCATCATTGTTTCCATCCTGATTTCCAGCGTGGTGTTCAGCTTTGTGGACTGGCGGAATATCTGGGTGCGTATTTTGATGCACCTGTTGCTTCTGGTGCCCGTGGTGGGTATTACCTATGAGTTTAATCGCTATGTAGGACGACACGATAACCCTGTGACCAGCTTTTTGGCAAAGCCCGGCATGTGGCTGCAAAATTTTACCACCAACGAGCCGGACGATTCCATGCTGGAGGTGGCTATCAAGGCGCTTGAACTGGTATTGCCCCAGGAAAAGGGCAAGGACGCATGGTGAGTGCAGATGGCCATTACCTACAATAATCTCTATCTGGACATTCGTCAGATTTTTAAACAGGCGAGCATGGAGGCGTACACGCTGGAAGCCCGGGAGATTGTGTGCTACGCCGCCGGGAAGACCCGGAGCGAGCTGCTGCGGGACGGACAACTTTATGTGCCCGTAGATGTGGAAAAGCAGGCCCGGGAGCTGGTGCGCCGCCATCTGGCAGGGGAGCCGGTGGCCTATCTCATCGGCGAATGGGAGTTTTACGGCTTGCCTCTGGATATATCCGAAAGCGTGCTGATTCCCCGATCGGACACCGAGGTGCTGGTGGAGCGGGCGCTGCCGCTGATTCAGTCTCTGGGCGCGTGCCGGGTGTTGGATCTCTGTGCCGGCAGCGGATGCATTGGTCTGGCCGTTGCCGCCCATGCCCCTCAGGCCCGTGTGGTGCTGGGAGAGCTGTCGGAGGGCGCTGTCCGCATTTGCCGGCAGAACATCCGCCGCAACAATCTGGGGGGGCGGGTGACGGTTCTCAAAATGGACGCACTGGAAAAACCCGCCCGGGTATTGGGGGAGTTTGACTGCATTCTCAGCAATCCCCCCTATATTCCCCGGGCCGACATCAGGACGCTGGACACCTCCGTAAAGGACTATGAGCCTTTGATGGCGCTGGACGGCGGCACGGACGGGCTGGATTTTTACCGCTCCATCTGCGACCTGTGGCGCACGGCGCTTACCCCCGGAGGCAGCCTTTTCTTTGAGGTGGGTATCGGGGAATCCGAGCATGTGGAGCGTTTGATGATGCAAAACGGCTTCGGCGATCTGGATGTGGTGCCCGATACCATGGAAATTCCACGGGTGGTTTGCGGTCGGCTGTACAACGAAATTTAACAGACCGTATTTCGGGACAGAAAAAACGATAGACTAAGCGTATCAAGAAAACAGATATGTGCTCACATACGAGGAGGAACGAAGAATGGCAGCGAAAAAAGAAACGGTGGCTCCCGCGGCGCCTGTATCGGATAAAAAGCGCGCGATTGAAACCGCCATGCAGCAGATTGAAAAGATGTACGGCAAGGGCTCCATTATGCGCTACGGCGACGGGATGGAGGTCAATGTGGAATCCATTCCCACCGGTTCGCTGTCACTGGATCTGGCGCTGGGGGTGGGCGGTGTGCCCAAGGGACGCATTATTGAGATCTATGGCCCTGAATCTTCCGGTAAGACGACACTGGCTCTGCACATTCTGGCCGAGGCACAGAGAAAGGGCGGCGAGGTGGCCTTTGTGGACGCCGAGCACGCCTTGGAGCCGGCCTATGCCCGGGCGCTGGGCGTGAATATTGAGGATATGCTGATCTCCCAGCCGGACACCGGCGAGCAGGCGCTGGAGATCACCGAGGCGCTGGTACGTTCCGGTGCTATTGATGTGGTGGTGGTGGACTCCGTGGCGGCACTGGTGCCCCGGGCGGAGATCGAGGGCGAGATGGGCGACAGCTTTGTGGGTTTGCAGGCGCGCCTTATGAGCCAGGCCCTCCGCAAGCTTACCGGCTCCATCAATAAGACCAACTGTATCGTGGTATTTATTAACCAGCTGCGTGAAAAAGTGGGCGTGATGTACGGCAATCCCGAGGTGACCACCGGCGGCCGGGCTCTGAAGTTCTATGCCAGTGTCCGCATAGACGTGCGGCGCATTGAAACGCTGAAAAACGGCAGCGAGATGATCGGCAACCGCACCCGGGCCAAGGTGGTGAAAAACAAAGTGGCGCCCCCCTTCCGGGAGGCGGAATTCGACATTATGTACGGCGAGGGCATTTCCCACGAGGGCGAGCTGCTGGATCTGGGCGTCAAGCTGGATCTGGTGCAGAAGAGCGGCTCCTGGTTCAACATGGGTGAGGTGCGCCTGGGGCAGGGCCGTGATGCCGCCAAGCAGTATTTTAAAGAGCATCACGAGGAGGCTGAAAAGCTGGAAGCGGACATTCGCCGGGACTTCCATAAGCTGATGAGCAACCAGTCCAAGATTGCCGCCCGTGCTGCCGGCCGGGCTGTGGATATATCCGCCGACGATTTCAACGATGAAGATTGAGAAAATAGAACCATCCAAACATAAGCAGGAGCGCGTGCTGGTGTTTCTGGAGGGGGGCGACCTCCTCCGAATTACCACCGCGGAGCTCCTGCGTTTTGATTTGCGCCCGGGTATGGACTTATCCGACGCAATTGTGGTACAATTGAAGCAATCCACCGGCGCATCCGAAGCCCGGGTTCGAGGGGCGGAAATGGTGGGGCGGCAGATGCTTTCCAAAAAGGAAGTGACCCGTCGCCTTGTGAAAAAAGGTGCGGCAGAGCAGGATGCTTTGGATGCCGCCCACTGGCTGGAGGAGCTGGGCGCGTTGGATGACGCGGCTTATGCGGCGGCTCTGGCCCGGCGCTGTGCCGCTTCCGGCTATGGCCGCTTGCGCGTGCGGGAGGAGCTGCGCCGCCGGGGCGTACCGGAGGCGCTATGGGAAAAGGCTTTTGCCTGCCTGCCTCCGGCGGAGGAGGCCATTCGTGCACTGGTAAAAAAGAAATACCGGGGCGGCGATGATCCCAAGGCTGTGAAACGGCTTTCGGACAGCCTGCTGCGCCGGGGCTTTACCTGGCAGGAGATCCGACCCGTTCTGCGGGAGCTGAACGATTTGATTGACGAATAATGAGAGGAACAAACACTGTGACAAAGGTTGCTTTTATTTCCCTTGGCTGTGCCAAGAATCTGGTGAATACCGAGCAGATGATGGCGCTTTGCCGTCAGGCGGGCTTTGCCGTGGGGGAGGAGCCCTCCGGCTCCGACGTGACGGTCATCAACACCTGCGGCTTTATCGACAGCGCCAAAACTGAGGCGATTGACACCATTCTGGCGGTGGCACAGCAAAAGGCGGCGGGACAGGTCAAAAAGATTCTGGTTACCGGCTGCCTTTCCCAGCGGTATCAAAAGGAGATCGTGGAGGAGATGCCCGAAGTGGACGGCATTCTGGGCACGGGCAGCTACGGCAAGATCGTAGACGCTGTGCAGGAGGTGCTCTCCGGCGGGAATCCCTGTTTCTTTGACAGTATTCATGGCGATATTGACGAGTTTGACCGCGTGCTGACCACGCCCCGGTACTATGCCTATCTCCGCATCGCTGAGGGCTGCGACAACCACTGTGCCTACTGCGTGATTCCATCCCTCCGGGGGAAATACCGCAGCCGGACGATGGAGCATGTGCTTGCGGAGGCAAAGAGGCTGTCCGAGGCGGGGGTCAAAGAGTTGATCGTCATCGCCCAGGACATTACCCGCTACGGTACTGACCTTTACGGGGAGCGAAAACTGTCCGCCCTTTTGCGGGAACTGGCCAAGATGAATTTCCACTGGATTCGTTTGCACTATCTTTATCCCGATGAAATCACCGATGAGCTGATCGACACCATCGCGGGAGAGCCGAAGATCCTTAAATATCTGGATATTCCCATCCAGCACTGCAACGACCGGGTGCTCACCGCCATGAACCGCCGGGGCGACAAGGAATACCTGCTGGCGCTTTTCAAAAAGCTGCGGGCAAAAATCCCCGGTCTTGTGCTGCGAACCAGTCTCATTGCAGGTCTGCCCGGTGAGGATGAGGCTGCCTTTGAAGAGCTTTGCGGCTTTTTGGAGGAAGTTGGTATTGAGCGGGCCGGCGTATTTCCCTATTCCCCGGAGGAGGGGACGGCGGCTGCCAAAATGGAGCGGGTGGACACAGAGGAAGCCCAGCGCCGTGCGGAGCTGATCGTGGATGTGCAATCCCGCATCATTGACGCATACAATGAATCCATGCAGGGGCAAATTCGGGAGGTGCTCTGCACCGGCTACGACAGCCAGGCCATGAGCTATGCCGGCCGCAGCTATGCTGAGTCTCCGGATATTGACGGAAAAATCTACTTTACCGCAGACCGCGAGGTGGCGGAAGGTGAGTTCGTGCCGGTGCGGATCACCGGAACCATGGACGGTGAGCTCACCGGACAGGTGTGGGAGGAATAAAAAATGACGACTGCCAATAAGCTGACACTTGTGCGTATTGCGCTGATTCCTGTTTTTTTGGTGGTGCTGTACTGGGGCTTTCCCGGCAGCCAATACTGGGCGCTGGGCATTTATGCGGTGGCCTGCTGCACCGACTTTGTGGATGGGTATATTGCCCGACACTACAACCAGGTCACGGATTTCGGAAAGTTTATGGATCCGCTGGCGGATAAAATGCTGGTGATGGCAGCCCTCTGCTGGTTTGTGGAGCAGGGCAGCATGGCCGGCTGGGTGCTGGCCGTGGTACTGTTCCGGGAATTTGCTGTCTCCGGTATGCGTATGGTGGCCGTGGAGGGCGGACGGGTGATTGCTGCCGCCTGGTCGGGCAAGATTAAGACTGCCAGCACCATGGTGAGCATCTGCCTCATGCTGCTGGGCATTCCCCACTGGCTCAATATCACCTGTCAGGCTGTGATTCTGGTGACCACGGTTTATTCCGGTATCGAATATTTTGTAAAGAACCGGGATGTGATTAAATCAGCTTGACACTTTCAAAAAAAGCTGATAATATAAACGATAATCCAATAGCGTGAAGAACGGAAAGAGTAGTCCCGGGTCGCTGGAAAGAGAGAAGCCGCCACCGGCTGAAAGCGGTTTTGCAGCAAGCGGGGGGAAGTGCGTCCGGGAGCGCGGGGGATGTGGATGCCCCCCGTCTGGCCTGCGTCATTAGGCTTTTTGAGTGATAAAAGAGAGTGGAACCGCGATGATCGCCTCTCATGCCCTAACCGGCATGAGAGGCGTTTTTTTGTTTCACGGCGTTTCATCCCGTTTCAGAATTTTTAAAATATTTCATCATAAAGGAGTCCTGTTTATGTACCTGTATAACTCAGCCACCCATAAAAAAGAGGAATTTAAAACCAACCATCCTGACATCCTGAAAATGTACACCTGCGGCCCCACGGTGTACCATTTTGCCCATATCGGAAACCTGCGTTCCTACATCATGGAGGATGTGCTGGAGAAATATCTGCGCTATGTGGGCTACAACGTCAAGCGCGTCATGAACATCACCGATGTGGGGCACCTGACCTCCGACGCCGACGAGGGAGAGGACAAAATGCTCAAGGGCGCCCGCCGGGAACACAAGTCCGTTATGGAGATCGCTCAGTTTTACACCGACGCCTTTTTCGACGACTGCAAAAAGCTGAACATCAAGACCCCTGACGTGGTGGAGCCGGCTACCCACTGCATTGACGAGTATATCAAGATCATTACCCGCCTTCTTGAAAACGGTCACGCTTACCAGGCCGGCGGCAATGTGTATTTTGACACCTCAAAGCTGGATAAATACTATATTTTCAACGAACACAACGAAGAGGATCTGGCCGTGGGCGTCCGGGAGGGCGTGGAGGAGGATACCAATAAGCGCAACAAAAATGACTTTGTGCTGTGGTTTACCAAATCCAAGTTTGAGGATCAGGCCCTGAAATGGGACTCCCCCTGGGGCGTGGGCTATCCCGGATGGCACATTGAATGCTCCGGTATCTCCATGAAGCATCTGGGCGAGGATCTGGATATTCACTGCGGCGGCGTCGACAACGCTTTCCCCCATCATACCAACGAGATCGCCCAGAGCGAATCCTACCTGGGGCATCACTGGTGCAACTGGTGGTTCCATGTGCTGCATCTGAATACCAACGACGGCAAGATGTCCAAGTCCAAGGGTGAGTTTCTCACGGTTTCTCTGCTGGAGCAGAAGGGCTACGACCCCATGGCCTATCGGTTTTTCTGCCTCCAGTCACACTATCGCAAGGTGCTGGTGTTTAGCTATGAGAATCTGGACAATGCGGCGCTGGCTTACAGCAAGCTGATTGCCAAAATTGCCGCGCTGAAGGACAACGAGGCTGACACGGTGGATATGGCCGCGGCGGAGGAGCTGCAAAAGAAGTTCCGTGCGGCCCTTGACAACGACCTGAATACCTCTTTGGCGCTGACCGTCCTCTACGATGTGCTTAAAGCCAAGACCAACGACAAGACCAAGCTTTATGTATTGGCCGATTTTGATAAGGTATTAAGCCTTAACCTGCTGGAGGAAGCGGCCAAACGACGCAACGAGTCTGCAGCGGCCACCACGGTGGGCGGCTTTACGGTGGTATCTGAGTCCGGCGAAAGCGATCAGGATGTGGAGGATAAGATCCGCGCCCGGGCCGAAGCTAAGAAGGCCAAGGACTTTGCCGGGGCCGACCGTATCCGGGACGAGCTGAAGGCCCAGGGCATTGAGGTTACCGATGTGCCCGGTGGCGCCAAGTGGAAGCGCGTGTAACAAAAAACAAAAAAGATTCCGGCGTTTTGACGCCGGAATCTTTTGACGAGGCATTTCTTTTATTGACAAGATACGTCAAAAAAGATAGTATAATATCGAAAATACACAATATGATGAAAGCTTGGTGACGCAATGGAGATCAATCAGGCCGTAGCGGAGAATATTCACCGAATTCGGAAAATAGAAAAACTGAGTATTGATCGGGCAGCGGAGCTCTCCGGCATATCCAAAAGCATGTGGGGGCAGATCGAGCGCGGCAGCGTGAACCCCACGATTTCCGTGCTGCAAAAGATTGCCCAGGGATTGCGGACGCCGCTTACGGATCTGATCGCCAATGACGATGAGCCGGCAACGGCCGTTTACAGGGCGCTGGATGTGGGCAGCATCCGTTCGGCGGGCGGAAAGATGATTCGCTACCCACTTCTGCCCATGGATAATTTCTCCCGCTGCGAGAGCAGTCAGCTGGACATATTTATCAGCGGAAAGTATGAACCCGATGATCACATTCCCGGCTCCCAGGTCTATCTGACCGTATTAAGCGGTATGGTGGAGGTGTGTGTGGGTGAAGAAACGTGGCTGCTGGAGACACGGGACAGTATGCGCCTGGCCGGTGATCTTTCCTGGCAGTGCGTCAATGCGGGCAACTCCACGGTGCGGTTGATGGAACGGGTTTATTACAGGCGCTGATTTGTACATAACCACTGCTGGGGAAGGAAGTGGACAGCATGAGCTTGGAGATGGTTCTCGCCTATGACCGGCCGGAGGAGATAAGGGCTCTTTTTTCAGAGTATACCGCCATGCTGGTGGAAAACGACCCGGCATTTAAGGCCTATCTTGCCATACAGCGGTATGACGAGGAAGTGCTGCATCCGGAGAAAAAATATGGGTTGCCCGATGGCCGCCTCTATGCCGCCCTCTGGGACGGACAGCCGGTGGGATGCATTGGGCTTAAGAAGATAGACGGACAGTGCTGTGAGCTGAAACGACTGTATGTGCGCCCGCCTTTCCGGCACCGTCATATTGCCCGGCAGCTGGTGGAGCGGGTTATAAACGATGCCAAAACCATTGGCTATGACTGCATACGGCTGGATACGGCTGGATACGCTGCCTTTTCTGCAAGACGCCATTCGGCTGTACAAGGCCTATGGATTCTATGAGATACCCCGCTACAACGACAGCCCCATGGATACCTCCATTTATATGAAGCTGGATTTATAAAAAATACCCGCTGTGGCAGCGGGTATTTTTATCATTATTTCGGGGTTAAACGGACAGGGGCGTGTGGTCACAGATCTCTCGGATCTTGGCTTGCAGGCGCTTAAGATCTTCAAAGGTCTCCGGCTTTTTGCGGGGGTCCCGCAGCAGGGCGGCGGGGTGGTAGAGAGCCATCATCTGGACGCCGTCCTTTTCAAAAAACTGCCCATGCTCCTGGGTAATCTTGAAATCGGGCTTGATGATCTCCATGGCGGAAATGCGCCCCAGACATACCACAATTTTGGGACGCATCAGCTCCATCTGCCGGCCCAAATAATCCCGGCAGGCGTCCTTTTCCGTGTTCAGCGGGTCCCGGTTCTGGGGCGGGCGACACTTGATGCTGTTGGCAATATAAATTTTGGAGCGATCCAGACCGATCATCTCCATCATATCGTCCAGCAGTTTTCCCGCCCGGCCCACAAAGGGCTCGCCTTGGGCGTCCTCATTGGCACCGGGAGCTTCGCCGATAAACAGCACCTCCGCGTTTTGATTGCCTACACCGAAAACCACATTGGTGCGCGTTTCGCAAAGAGCGCAGCGGCGGCAATGGAGACATTCCTCTTTCAATTCTTCCCAGGCACCCATGACGATCCATCCTCTCAAACTGTTTTTTTCAGTGTAACAGAAACGAAACCATTTGACAACCACCTGTATTTTCCGCAATGTCCGGGACAAACTGAAAAAAAGGGGGGACAGCATGGCGCGGTGGTTCTGGATTTTGATACTGTACAGCTTCGGCGGATTTTTGCTGGAAAAAATATTTGCGGCGGCGACAAAAGCCCGTCATCGGGTGCGCTCCTGCCGCCTTTTACTGCCGCTGTGCCCGGTCTATGGGCTGGGGATGGCGGCAGTGCTGCTTTTGCCGGCGGGTATCCGGGAAAATGCGGCACTGCTGGTTTTGTGCGGCGGTCTGGCTGCCACGGGTGTAGAATACCTGCTCCATCTTTTTTATGAAAAGGCGCTGGGCGTCGCGTTTTGGGATTACAGCAGGTGCCGGCTTAACCTGGAAGGGCGGGTATGCCTGCCCTTTGCCGCTGTCTGGGGCGTTTTGGCGGCTATTGCGGTGCGGTATGCACAGCCGCCGCTGGAGGAACTGATTTTACGGATTCCGCCGGGACTTACTTTTGCTGCCATGCTTTTGTGCACGGCGGATACCGTGATCTCCCTGCATTTGCTGCGCCGCAGCGGTAATATTGACCTGATGAGCGTGCCCCGGCTGGTAGGAGAACTGACACAGCAAGGAGAAACTATATAAACAGGAGGCCCGCCGTCAACTGACGGCGGGCCTGAGACTGTCGATAAAACCTGAAATTTTGGACAACGGGAAGGAAGATAGTTACGAAAGAAACCCAGGAGGGGTGTCTTTCGTGTTAAATTATAAGTTTTTTGAACTTTTAAAAGTTCAAAAAATCTTGCTCAGCTTGTCGAAAAGGCTTTTTCGACAAGCTGAGGCCCGCCGTCAGTTGACGGCGGGCCTTATAGATTACATATGACTCTTAAGCCAGCTGTAAATATCCGCGGAAACCGTTTCCTTTTCCTTTTCGTTGAGGATCTCATGGCGCAGCCCCTCATAGAGCTTCAGCGTCACATCCTGTACGCCTGCTTTTAAAAAAGCCTCATAGGCCCGACGGACGCCCTTGCCCTGCGCCCCCACCGGATCGGCGGCGCCGGCCACAAAGAGAATGGGGGTTTTGCCATCCATTTGTTTCAGGTTGTCGGGGTCCTGATTAAAGCGAAAGCCCTCCAGCATGTCCAAAAACAACCCCACGGTGGCGTCCTGCCCGCAAAGGGGATCGGCAATATAGCGATCCACGTTGCCGTTGTCCACTGAGAGCCAGTCGAAGGCAGTGCGGTTAGGGGAAAAGGACTTGTTATAGCCGCCGAAAGCCATTTTATTCACCAGGGGACTGACGCCGTTTTTACCATAGCGCCGGGCCTCCGCCTTGGCCACAAGGCGGCCGGCGGTGATAACGGCGGGGGACTGCCAGCCTGTGCCCATAATGACCGCGCCGTGTACCGTGCCGGGATAGCGGATCAGGTAGGAGCGGGTCAGAAAGGAACCCATGCTGTGTCCCATCAAAAAAAGAGGCACATGGGGGAAATCCTCCTGTGCCCGGAGGTGGAGAGAATAGAGGTCGTTGACCACATGGGTCCAGCCGTCCGCTTCCCCAAAATAGACAGGCGTCTCTCCCGCGGAGCCGCCATGGCCCAGATGGTCGTTGCCCACCACCGCAATGCCCCGGTCGTTGAGATACCGGGCAAAGCCGCCATACCGGGCGATGTATTCGGAAACGCCGTGGGCAATCTGAAGAACAGCGATGATTTCCCGATCCTCGGGTATCCATTCCATGGCGTGGAGTTTTGCTTTACCGTCGCTGGAGAGAAAGGTGAATTCATTAATTTTTGTCATAGAAAATACAGCCTCCCTGTGATATGATAGGGACAAATACTGGTGATAGTATACCACCAACTTTAAAAAAAAGATACAGGAGGCCGCCATGGGAAATTATATTCTGGCACTGGATCAGGGGACCACTACCTCCCGGGCCATTCTCTTTGACAGACAGGGCGAAATCGTATCCAAGGCACAACTGCCTTTCCGGCAGATCTATCCTCAACCCGGCTGGGTGGAGCATGACCCTATGGAGATCTGGGAGACGGAGCGGCTGGCCGCCGCCGAGGCCGTCCGCACCGGCGGTATCCCGGCCGGGGGCATTGCCGGTATCGGCATCACCAACCAGCGGGAAACCACCATCATCTGGGAAAAGGAGACGGGGCGACCCATCTATAACGCCATCGTCTGGCAATGCCGTCGCACCGCCGACATCTGCGATGAGCTGAAAAGACAGGGGAAGGCGGAGCTGATTACCGCCCGCACCGGCCTTTTGATCGACGCTTATTTTTCCGGTACTAAGATCAAGTGGATACTGGATCATGTGCCCGGCTCCCGGGAAAGGGCCCGGAGGGGGGAACTTCTGTGCGGCACCGTGGATTCCTGGCTCATCTGGAACCTTACGGGGGAGCATGTCACCGACTATGCCAACGCTTCCCGCACGATGCTCTTTGACATCCACCGACTTGCCTGGGATGAAGAGCTGTGCGGGCTGCTGGATATCCCCATGGAACTTCTGCCAAGGCCCGTGCCCAACAGCATGGAATACGGCCGTGTGAAGCCGGGGATCCCGGCGCTGGAGGAACTGGCGGGCATTCCTGTCTGCGGCAGCGCCGGCGATCAGCAGGCGGCGCTGTTCGGCCAAGCCTGCTTTGCCCCAGGTCAGGCCAAAAATACATACGGCACCGGCTGCTTTACATTGATGAACGTGGGACAGACGCCGGTGCGCTCCCGGGCGGGACTGGTGTCCTCCGTGGGCTGGAGCGTGGACGGAAAAACCACCTATGTGCTGGAGGGCAGCGTTTTTAACGGCGGCAGCACCATCCAGTGGCTTCGGGATGAGCTGCACCTCATTGATTCAGCCCAGCAGTGCGACACGCTGGCCGAGAGCGTCACCTCCTCCGGCGGTGTGGTGGTAGTACCCGCCTTTACGGGGCTGGGCGCCCCCTACTGGGATATGTACGCCCGGGGAGCCATTCTGGGGATTACCCGGGGTACCACCAAGGCCCACATCGCCCGGGCCGTGCTGGAGTGCATCGCCTTTCAAGTCACCGATCTGATGCTGGCCATGCGGCAGGACGCCGGCTGCGCCATCTCCACGCTGCGGGTGGACGGCGGCGCCAGCGTCAGCAACCTGATGATGCAGGTGCAGTCCGACCTGCTGCGGCTACCGGTGGATCGCCCTGCCATGGTGGAGACCACCGCTTTCGGCGCAGCGGCGCTGGCAGGTCTTTCCTGTGGACTGTGGAAGAATCTGGAGGAGCTGTCCGCATTGCGGCGCAGCCAGCACATCTTTACCCCCCAGAGGACGCAGGCGGAGTGCGACAGCGCCTACCACCTGTGGAAGCGGGCGGTGGGACGTGCCGCCGACTGGATCGAAAGATAATTCTTGCAAAAAAAGGTAACTTAGGATATACTATAACTTGCAAAACCATATATTGAAAGGAGCATTTTTATGGCATTTTTGGATGAACTGACCAAGAAAGCGCAGGCCTACGCGGAAGTTGCCGCTGAAAAAGGCAAGGCTGCTGCCGGTATTGTTACAGAGAAAGCAAAATCTGCTGCCGACAACGCTAAGACCAGCGTCGAGATCGTCACCGAGCAGCATGAGATCGAGAAGAATTACAGAGCCATCGGCGAATGGTATGTTTCTGAGTACAAGGGCGAAATTCCTGAGGCAGTCAAGGACGTGGTAGACGCCATTACCGCCTCCAAGGAAAAAATTGCCACTCTGGAAGCATCCAAGGCCAAGAAAACGGACTGTGCCTGCGATGATGCCGACACCGCCGTGAAGATTTGCCCCGTCTGCGGCGCGGCTTCCGAGGGAAAGTTCTGCCCCCAGTGCGGCGCTCCCATGGGCGACTGATTTCAGCTCATAAAAAACGGCTTCTGCGGAGGCCGTTTTTTTATTAAGAGAGGTGAGACCGTGACACTGACACAGATGAATTACCTGATGGAAATTTACAAGTGCGGCTCCATGAACAAGGCTGCACAAAATCTTTTCGTGTCACAGTCGGCCCTTTCCAGCACCATCCGGGAGCTGGAAGAGGAGCTGGGGATCACCGTTTTTCACCGCAGCAACCGGGGCATCACTCTTACCGAGGACGGACGGGAGTTGCTGGCGCAGATCACCCCCATTGTGGAGCAGAACCGAAAGCTCCTGCGCTATTACGCCCAGCGCCTTGCCCCCGACAAGGCAAAGCTGGCCATCTCGGCCCAGCGCTATCCCTTTTGCGCCAAGGCTTTTGTGGAGTTTTTGCACGAGCTGCAAAATCCGCACATTGAAGTCAGCCTTAAAGAAACGGAAATGGGCATTGTCATTGAGGATGTGGCCCGGCAGGAAAGCGATCTGGGCATCATCTTTTTATCCGATGTGACCGAACACTATATCAAGCGGATTTTTGCCGCCCGAAATCTGGAATTTCATCAGCTGGTAAAAATACGCCCCCGGGTTTTCCTCCGAAAAGGACACCCTCTCTCCGGCGCCGCGGCGCTGCATGTTCAGCAACTCCGGGCGTATCCCTATGTGATGTTTACCCAGCGGGAGAATAACTTTAACTACGCAGAGGAGGCGGTGGTGGGTACCGGGGCGGACTTTAACCAGGTGGTTTACGTCAATGACCGGGCCACCGCCTACAACGTGATGGCCCACACCGACTGCTTTTCCACAGGCAGCGGTGTGCTGCCCGACGGCTACGGAGATGAACGAATCACCGCAATCCCCCTGGCTGACCCCGTGGATGACATGCGCCTTGGCTACATCAAGATCCGGGGCGTTCCCGTAAGTGAGCTGGGAGGGCGATTTGTTGCCATATTAGAGCGGATTATGGGTGAAATCGGGGAATAAAAACACCGAAGGAGAAACGAGGTGTTGACTTGCTTTTCTTCCGAGAGTGTGGTATACTAATTAAAACAAAATATAAAAGAACCGTCTTAATAAGAAGGGCTTTTGATATTGCGCCGAGCGGCGTACTATGAAAAGCTCTTCTTTTTTTACAATATTTAATTTTTTACAGGAGGAATCAAGATGTACACAGTGTTGGCAGAAAAAAGAGATCCCGCCGCAAAGGCAAAGCAGCTCAGACGTTTGGGAATTGTCCCCTGCGCCGTTTACGGCACGGCGCTGAAAGAATCGCTGTCGATCCAAATCGAGCAGAACGCCGCCAGACAGCTCAAGCGCAGCAAACGCAACGGCAGCAAGGTGAATGTGCAGGTAGATGGCAAAACCTATCCGTCACTGATCAAGGATCTGGAATACAACAATCTGAGTAACCAGATCGTCCATATCAGCTTTCAAGTGCTGGACGCCGATAAAAAAGTGAACAGTGTGGCCGACATCGTCCTTCTCAACAAGGATAAGGTGGCGGGTGTTCTGGAGCAGATGCAGATGCAGGTGCCCCACGCGGCCCAGCCCGAATATCTGATTGACACCGTCACGGTGGATCTGGAAGGGATGCCTGTGGGTACCACGCTTACCATTGGGGATATTCCCGAATTCCAAAGCGATAAAATTGAATTGCAGGCTGATGCAAGCAATATTGTTTTGCGTATCAGCGATAAAAAACGGGCCGAGATAAGGGCAGAGAAAGAGTAATTCCTGCCTGCTTTTGTGAAAAGAGTCTCCACCCTCGGCCACTCGGTCAGGATGAGAGGCTCTTTTCCGCGTCAGAAGGGAGAAGTATGAATATCAACGGTCAGGCAATCAAGCACAAGACCTTCGGCTGCGGCGTTGTTACCGATTCAACGGCTGATACGGTAACGGTCTGCTTTCCGGTGGGTGAAAAAAAGTTTATTTATCCGGACGCTTTTGGGGCCTATCTGGAGTTGCGAGACACGAAAATGCAGCGACAGATTACCACCCTGATTGCCCGAAAGGAGGCGGAGACCAGCCGTCAGCGCCTGGTGGAGCAGAAGGAGCAAGAGCACAGACAAAGGCTTCTGAATTTTACCATTGCCCCCAATTCCCACGCCGCTTTCCATGTGGCACCGGAGCAGACCACGGAGATTTGCAGAACCTACACCGTTTCCACCGGTCGGTATCTCAGCGGTTACTCCAAGGGAGAACCCCGCATCGCGGAGCGGATGAAACCTAATTCCGTATGCCTTTTTACGGAATGCCCCCGCAAAATAGAAAAGGAACGCCGGATCATCGGCGCATGTATGGTTCAGGAGGATTTCTTCGGTGAGGACGCCCGGGACGGGTGGATTCAGGGGCATCCGGATTACCGGTTGTCTGTTCCCGCGGGAAGCACCATGCCTTTTTGGCAGTATTTTGAGCAGACGACCGTACACCGCTGGGGCAGCATGGCGTTTAAATACTGCTCCGGCACGGTAATGAACCGGATACTGGCTGACATGGTGGCGCTGTGCGCCGACACCAAACAGGAGGAATCGGCAATTGCCTTTTACCGGTATTTCTGCCGGATGAACCGCCTGCGCCCCCTGGTGGAGCTGGAAGAAGAAGCGGAAGCATAAGCGCCTGCGGATTAAAAACAAAAGGGCGGGGCAGAAAATCTGACCCGCCCTTTCTTTCGCTTTATAATCTGTCAGATCTGAGACAGAGCCTGCTTCAGATCGGCAATGATATCTTCGGCGTTTTCAAGGCCCACGGAAAGACGGATAAGACCGGCGGGAATGCCGGAGGCAGCCAGCTCCTCCCCAGTATAGGTGGAGTGGGTCATGGAGGCGGCATGCTCAATCAGCGTTTCGGCGTCGCCCAGAGAGACGGCCACGGTGATGAGATGCAGGCTGTTTACCAGCTTCATGCCGGCGGCACGACCGCCCTTGACCTCGAAGGACAACATACCGCCGAAGTCTTTCATCTGCCGGGCGGCAATCTCATGACCCACATGGGTCTTAAGACCGGGATAATAGACCTTTTCTACCTTGTCGCAGGTATCCAGGAAGGCAGCGACCTTTTTGGCGTTTTCGCAGTGCTTCTGCATACGGATCTCCAGCGTTTTCAGGCCCCGCAGTACCAAAAAGGCGGAGAAGGGATCCATCACCGCGCCGGTCATGTCCTTTAGACCGAACATGCGCACCTGGGAGCAGAAGTCGGCCTTGCCCACCACAAAGCCGCAGATTACATCACCGTGACCGTTGATGTACTTGGTGCCGGAGTGCACCACCACATCCGCGCCCAGCGCCAGAGGATTTTGCAGGGCGGGGGAGGCAAAGGTGTTGTCGCAGACCACCTTGATGGCGGGATTATACGCGTGAGCCGTCTTAGCCACCGCTTCAATATCCGTAATTTTCAGATTGGGGTTGGCAGGAGTTTCCAAATAGACGGCACAGGTGTTTTCCTTCAAATGGGATTTGACCGCATTAAGATCGGAGGTGTCAATGAAGTCGACCTCTACGCCATAGCGTGTCAGACCGTGGTTCAAAAGGGCAAAGGTGCAGCCGTAGAGAGTGCCGTCGGCGATGATGTGCTTGCCGGCGCCGGCAATGGTCCACAACGCCGCAGAGATGGCACCCATGCCGGAGGCTGCCGCCACACAGGCCTCGCCCCCCTCCAGTGCAGCCACCTTCGCTTCCAGAATGGAAACGGTGGGGTTGCCCAGACGGGTGTAGATAAAGCCGTCTTCCTGCCCGGCAAAGCGGCGACCGCCCTGCTCGCAGCTGTCAAACACAAAGGTGGAGGTCTGAAAAATCGGAGTTGTCAGTGCGCCGTACTGGGAATCCTTGCCGTTGCCGGCGTGAATTGCCTTGGTGCCAAAACCGCAGTTTTCGTTCAACATAATACATTTTCCTCCTTAATTTTTGAGTTCCCGTTACCATATTGTCTCCATTTTAGCTTTTGCTGCTATATACAACTTATCACAGCTTGCCGCTGAAGTGTTACTTACAAAACTCAATAGCCCGCTATAAGAAAACAAGATAACAAAAGACACAAAAGACAGGCTTGCAATTTGTAATAAATGGTAAATAATTGATTGTACTGGCAAAAAAGAGGGATATAAAACACAAAATAAACAAAAGGAATTCAAATAAGGCGGGAATTTCGGAGAAAATGAATTATAGGAAAAGAATATAGCAGACACTATAAAATAAAAAGGCCTCCGCCTGTTAAGCGGAGACCTTTTGGATGGCTGTATGGGTAGGTAATAATCAGGCCAGAAAACCCTTGAGAATGGTGTCCTCCGCCTGTTCTTCCGTCAAACCCAGGGTTTCCAGCTTCAGAAGCTGGTCGCCGGCGATCTTGCCGATGGCGGCTTCGTGGATCAGCTGGGCATCGGTGGAGTTGGCCGCAATTTCCGGAATGGAGCGGATCTTGGCGTCGTCCATGATAATGGAGTCACACTGGGTGTGGCCGAAGCATTTGTCATTGCCCACCATCCGGGGATAAAAGACCTGAGAGGAGGTGTCCCGGGCCCCGGAACGGGATACAACACGTCCCTTGGAATCCGCGCCGTTGAGCTCGATCTCCACTTCGGAGGTGGCGCTCTGCTGCCCATGGGTCAAAAGACGCTCAGTCAAAACGGCCTCGGCGCCCTTTTCACAGACAAATTTGGTGAACCGCTTGGTGGAATCAATGCCCTTGATCTGTACCGTATCCATCTGCATAGTGGAATTCTCACCCAGATACACGATGGTCTGAGGATTCATGATGTTTTTGCCGTCGGCGCCCTCAGCGTCCTCACCGTAGTGCTTTTCCGAGTAATGGACACGGGAATTTTTGCCGATATAGAAAGTATGAACGCCATCATGACGGGATTCACTGCAGCCGCTGTTGTGGATGCCGCAGCCGGCCACAATCTCCACATCGCAGTTATCGCCCACATAAAAATCGTTATAGACCATTTCGCTCAGACCCGTCTTGCTGATGATGACGGGGATGTGGCAGGCCTCATTTTTGGTGCCGGCCTTAATGCGGATGTCAATACCGGGTGTGTCGGTTTTGGGGGTGATCTCAATATGCTCGGTGCTCTGCCGGGCCTCGCAGCCGCTGTCCTTGCGGATATTGAAGGCGCCGGTGGGTTTGCCGGTGAGATCGGCAATCTTTTTCAGCAAAGAAGCATCAACATCGGTAATCATCTGTTATGTTCCTCCTTTGTCAAAACAGGGCAGCTGCCCAGCGTATCCGCCAGAATCAGCGGGAAAATTTCCTCGGTGCTGCCGCGATGGCGAATCTCGCCCCCGGCCACCACAATGATCTCGTCCGCCAGTTGGATGATGCGCTCCTGATGGGAAATGATGATCATGGTGGACTGGTGCTGCCGGTGAATCTGCTCAAAGGTCTCGGTGAGACGGGCAAAGCTCCACAGGTCGATGCCGGCCTCCGGCTCGTCAAAAATCATCAGGTCGCTGTGGCGGGCCAGAATGGTAGCGATCTCAATGCGCTTGACCTCGCCGCCGGAGAGACTGACATCCACTTCACGATCCAGATAGTCGTTGGCACACAGGCCCACCTTGGTCAGATACTGGCAGCACTGATCCTTGCTGAGCTTGTCCTGCCCCGCCGCCAGCACCAACAAATCGTGCACCGTAATGCCTTTAAACCGGGGCGGCTGCTGAAAGCCGTAGCTGATGCCCAGCTTGGCCCGCTCGGTAATGCCCAAACCCGTAATGTCCTGCCCGTTCCAGAGAATCTGGCCAGAGGTGGGATGGACAAGGCCCATGATAACCTTTGCCAGCGTTGTTTTTCCGCCGCCGTTGGGGCCGGTAAACACAACAAGCTTATGATCGTCAATGACCGCACTGACATTTTTCAGAATGTCCTGTTCGCCGTCGGCGGTGGACACCCGATAACAGATGTTTTTCAGTTCCAGCATGGGAACACCCTCCTTATGATCACGCATACATGCGATATGTGCCCTTTCAATATACCATGTGGCAGCGTAAAAAAGTGTTGCAAACGCAACAAATGCCCAAAAAGGACATATTTCTTCCCACAAGCAATTTATTTTACCAGAGAATCCAGAAAAAAGCAACGTTTGCCGTCTTTATTTTCCTCAGGGGACAGACACCCTTTTTCCCTTCTCTACATAGTATAACTGGAGAAGGAGGCGTTCAATCATGGAAATTGGAAAGAAAGCAGAGGCTCCGGCCTATGACTACCACCAATATGACCAGATCTGGCAGCGGGTTGCGCCGGATCTGAACCCCTATCCGGAGGTGCGGGCGGCCATGGCCACCGACATGCCCGCCGGTATGACGCCCGCCGCCGGCGGGGCGACGGAAAATCTTCCGGGGGCAGAGGCAAATCCTTGCTGCATGGGAACGGCGGCTATGGAAGAGCTGGAGGTACTTAAAGGCTTTATCGAAGGAGAGCTCAGCGATCGACGGTACTATCTGTGCTTTGCCCGGCGGGCGTCTGGCGCCTATGCCCGGCAGATTCTACGGGAAACAGCTATGGACGAAGGAATGCACGCCCGGCATCTGATGGCGGTTTACTACCTCATTACCGGCACCTGCTATGTGCCCGCCATGCCGGTGGGGGGCGTGACGCTGCCTACCTATTGTCAGGCGCTGCGCGACCGCTATCACGAGGAGATCTGCGGCAACTTCAACTACATACGCGCCGCAGAGGAAACCACTGACTACTGCCTCAGCCAGATCTTTAAGCAGCTGGCCGCCGATGAATACCACCACGCGCAGCAAATGCTGCTTTTGCTGGAACAGTGTATGCGCCCTCTTGCATAATGCCGAGTGATTTGCTACAATAGGTAAAATTTACAAAGGAGGATGTCCCATGAAGGAATGTATTAGCCGGGAGGCGGCTTTGGCGGCCTTGAAAAAATATAACAAGGATCATTTTCACATTCAGCACGCGCTGACGGTGGAGGGGGTCATGCGCTGGTATGCCAACACCCTGGGATACGGCGAGGACGCGGATTTCTGGGCCACGGTGGGCCTGCTTCACGATATTGACTTTGAGATGTGGCCGGAGGAGCATTGCCTGAAGGCACCGGAGCTGCTGCGGGAGGCGGGCGCCTCCGAGGAGCTGATCCACGCGGTATGCAGCCACGGCTACGGCCTTGTGTGCGATGTGGAGCCGGTCCACGAGATGGAAAAGGTCCTCTTTGCCGCCGACGAGCTGACGGGTCTGATCGGGGCGGCTGCTCTGATGCGGCCCTCTAAAAGCTGTCAGGACATGGAGGTATCCAGCCTGAAAAAGAAATTTAAGGACAAAAAATTTGCCGCCGGTTGCTCCCGGGATGTGATTACCCAGGGCGCGGAGCGGCTGGGCTGGGAGCTGAACGACCTCTTTGAAAAGACGCTGGAGGCCATGCGCTGGTGCGAAGCCTCCGTAAGCGAAGCCGTGGCCGCCCTGTAAGAACGCTGTGCGACATAGAAACAACCCTCCGTTTGATAACGGGGGGTTATTTTTATAGAAAATGTGTCGAATTGTATATGAAATTGCCTATGCCGCCTGCCCATCCTCATGGAGGGTGCTCTGCCGCTGTTTCATGCGCCGCCAGTTCACAAGGCCGTACAGGTCGTTGACAAAGAACACAGAGAAGCAGGCCACCATGGGAAAGTAGGCACTGTCCGCCCGGGAGGCCAGTACCCAGAGGATGACGAGAACCATATCATTGGCCATATAAGCCGCCGCGTACCAGGGGCTGCGCAGCAGAGTGAGAGAGGCGGCGAGAAAGCTGGTGGCAATGGACACAGTGCTGAAAAAAAGATTGGGCGTATCCAGCGCCTGCAAAATAAAGTAGAAGGCGGCGGTAACGGCCGCGGCAGCGGCGGAGAGAAAAAGGAGCTGCTTTTGCGTTACATGGCTGACGGCCACCTCTGCCGATGCCTGGTAGGGGTGTTTCATCCAGGACAGCATGGCCGCCACGGCAATGGGCGCGGTCATGCCCAGGTAGGTAATCATTTCGCCGTAATAGCAAAAAAAGTAGGAGATGACTCCGTAAAAAAGAGAGAAGACCACCGTCAAAAGCTGCCCCAGCACATGGCCCTTGGCCACAAAGATCAGCGCCGTGACGCCGATGAGGGAGGCAATCAGCGTGAGATAGTCACGGGAGGCGGGCAGCAGGAAGGCGGCGGTGACCGCGATGACGGAGCCAAGCCACAGAATGCGCTCGAACCTTGAAAGACTTTTGTATAAACGGATAAACTGCATATAATTTCTCCTTAAAAAAAGGAGCATCCGCTGCACACATCTTCAAAGACCTAACGATGTGTGGCGAATGCTCCGCATTTCGATCTACCCGGTGGCAGAATCCGATATAAGGGAAACGACAGACCAACAGGGGGTCAATTCCCGCTTTTTATTCGATGGAAATAATATAATAGTAAACAGGCTGACCGCCGGGGAGGAGGGATACCTCCGTCTGGGGACAAACCGCCTCAAAGGCCTGCTGGACTTTTTCGGCGTCCTCCGCCGACACATCCTCGCCGTAGAAAAGAGTGACAAATTCCGCTTCCCGGTCGGCAGCGGTCTGCGCCACCTGATGAAGCAGTGCGTCCAGATCCTGACCCGTGCCGAAAAGCTTGCCGTCCAGCAGCGCCAGATAGTCACCCTCATTGATGTCAAAACCGTCGAAGTCGGAATGACGGGCGGCGTAGGTCACCTGCGCCGTGGACACATGGGAGGCCGCCTCGGTCATGGCCTGCAATACGGCCTCCGGGTCCTCTGCCTCCAGATCCGCGTTCATCATGGCGGTAATGCCCTGGGGCACCGTGGCGGTGGGCACAACCAGCACCTGCTTTTCCGTCAGCCCCACACACTGCTGGGCCGCCATAATAATATTTTTATTGTTGGGGAGAACAAAAACCACCTCGGAGGGGGTACGATTGATCTCCTTCAAAATGGACTCGGTGGAAGGATTCATGGTCTGGCCGCCGCTGACGATGCTGTCAACCCCCAGATCCCGGAAGGCCGCCGCCAGACCATCGCCGGCGCAGACGGCCAGAAAACCGTAGCGCTTTTCGGGAGCCGCAAATTCCGCCTCGGGTGCTTCGTCCTCGTGGTCCAGATCGTCGGCGCTGTGGGCCTTTTTGCCGGCGGCCACATCGTCGTACTGGGTACGCATGTTCTCCACCTTTGCCAGCTCAAGCGTGCCGTATTTCTGAGCTTCCGTCAGGGCGCTGCCGGGGGTGTTGGTATGGACATGCACCTTGAAAGACTCGTCATCCTCGCCGATCACCAGACTGTCGCCGATGCTGCCAAGGTACGCCCGCAGCGGCTCAAGAGAAATATTTTCCTCGGCCTTGCGGACAATAAACACCGTGTCGAAGGCGAAGGTGATCTCCTCGTCGGAAAAGACATTGAAGTCGGCCTTGTCATTGGAGGCTTCCTCCTTGACCTCGGGAATCTCTTCTCCCCGGAGGGAGCGGAGCATACCGTCCAGAATAATAAGATAGCCCTTGCCGCCGGCATCCACCACACCGGCCTTTTTCAAAACCGGATTCATTTCAATGGTCTCGTCCAGCGTGGTATAGCCCACCTTCAGAGCTTCTTCCAAAACGCCTTCTACATCCAGACCCTCTTCTGCCGCTTCCACGGCCCGCTTGGCTGCCAGACGCGACACGGTGAGGACGGTACCCTCAGCGGGCTTCATAACGGCGTTGTAGGCGGTGGTGACACCCTCCTGCATGGCATTTGCCAGCGTGGCGGCATCGGCGGTCTCCATGCCCTTCATGGCCTTGGAAAGACCGCGGAACAGCAAGGAAAGAATGACGCCGGAGTTGCCCCGGGCACCCCGCAGCAGGGCGGAGGCGGTGATGGAGGCAGCCTCGCTGACGGAGGAGGGCTGGGATTTTTTCAGCTCGGTTCCCGCGGTGTTGATGGTTAGGCTCATATTGGTACCTGTGTCACCGTCGGGCACAGGGAACACATTTAAATCGTTGATGCTTTGCTTTTGCAGCGTGATGCAGGCGGCGCCAAAGAGGACCATCTGCTTGAACTGCGCACCGTTGATACATTCTGTCATACTCAGTTTCTCCTTTTACCGACGACTTACATGGTGAGGGAATCCACGCAGACGTTCACAGATCTGACCTCTACGCCGGTATTCTTGGTGACCACATATTTCACTTCGCTCATGATTGAGCGGCAGACAGTGGTGATATTGACGCCATTTTCCACAATAATATGGAGCTCGATGGAAACCGTATTGTCCTCGTTATAGGTAACCTTCACGCCCTTGCTCATGGCCTCGCGGCGCAGGAGGTGAACCAGACCGTCCGTCATGCTGCGGTACGCCATTCCCTTGACGCCGAAGCAATTGGTGGCCGCGGCGCCGGTAATGTTGGTAAAAACGGCGCTGCTGATGGTGATTTCGCCTTTCTCGGACTGAACCTTTATCATAGCAAACTTCCTTTCTTCAGAAGATGGCAACAAAATTCATACATATGAATGGAATTTTATTATATACGATTTTCCCCTGGATAACAAGCTAAAAATATGGGAGAGACATGTAAAAGGGGAAAACTACGCAAAAAGAGAGCCGCTGCGGCTCCCTTTTTGTGCATATAATTTGTTTTTAATAGCCCAGCTTTCGGTTTACCAGATGGGCAAGAGACCGCCCGGCAGCATAGTTTTGAAGATCCTCGCAGAACATGTCCACATCCAGATCGCAGGTAATGCCAAGAGACATGTTGCCGGAGCAGTGGGGGGTGAGAATGAGATTTTTGGTATTCCACAGAGGGTGATCGGCGGGCAGCGGCTCCGGTACCATCACATCGAGAGCTGCACCGGCCAGACGCTCTGCATTCAGCGCCTCCATCAGCGCCTCCTGATCGATGGCGCTGCCGCGGCCCACATTTACCACATAGGCGTGAGGGGGCAGCAGAGCGATCCGCTCTTTGGAGAGAATGCCCCGGGTGTCCGGCGTGGAGGGCAGAGCCAGCACTAAAATGTCTGTCTGAGGCAGGAGAGTATCAATCTCATCATGGGCATAAATTTCATCAAAGGCAGGATCGGCGGCCTTTTTGCTGCGGCGGACGCCCCAGATGGCTTTGGCCCCCATGGCCCTGGCCCGGCGGGCAAAGTTGGTGCCGATGTCGCCGGTGCCCAGCACAGTGATGGTGCTGCCGCAGATGGAGCGCATGGGCAGCGTCTGCTGCCAGCGGTGTTGTGCCACAATGGACTGGAATTCCGGCATCCGGCGCAGCAGCATCAGTGTTACCATTAAAATATGTTCGGCAATGGTGATGCCATAGGCACCAGAGGAGTTGGTAAGCAGCGTCTCCGGAGAGGGAAATACCTCCTCCTTTTGATAAGGATCCACCCCCGCGTAGCTGCAGCAGAACCATTTCAGATTCCGGCTGGCCTTGAGAATGTCGGGGGCACAGTGGCCGTAGAGAATCTCAAATTCCGTTTCGTGGCCCCGGAGAGCGTCCTCGTTGGAAAAGTAGGACACATCAAAGCCTGTTTTCCGAGCAATATCATCAATTTTAAGATGGTGGGCAGGGGTCATAAAATCATCGATCACAGCAATTTTTCTCATTTGTATTCCTCCAAAATCATTTCTGCGCAGCGCATACCGTCCGCGGCGGCGGACAAGATACCTCCTGCATAACCGGCACCCTCACCGCAGGGATAGACCCCACGGATATTGGCCTGGCCGGATAGATCTCTCATAATGCGAACGGGGGAGGAGGAGCGTGTCTCCACCGCCGTCAAAAGTGCGTCGCCATCGGCATAGCCCCGCACCTTTTTCTCAAGCTCCGGCAGCGCACCGACCATGGCCTCGCAGATAAAGTCCGGCAGGCACCGGTGCAGATCCGTATAGGAAACAGCGGGACGATAGGTGGGGTGGACACGGCCGGGGCCTTTGGAAGGGCGATGCAGCAAAAAGTCTTCCACCCGCTGTACAGGTGCGGCATAACCGCCGCCGCCCAGATCATAGGCCGCCTTTTCCAGCTGCCGCTGGAAGGCGATGCCGGAGAGAGCATGGGCGGAGCCGAAATCCGCCGGGGTCACATTAATCAAAAAGCCACCGTTGATGTTTTCTCCGTCCCGGGCGTACTCGCTCATGCCGTTGGTGACCACCTGCCCCGTTTCCGAAGCGGCGGCCACCACCTGCCCGCCGGGACAGACACAGAAGGAAAAGGCACTGCGGCCGCCCGGCAGATGACAGGAGAGCTTGTAAGAGGTGGGGGGCAGGCAGGGGTGCCCCGCAAACTGCTTATACTGCTGCATGTCCATATCCCGCTGGAGATGCTCGATGCGTACCCCCACGGCAAAGGGCTTGGATTCCATGGCAAGGCCCGCTTGATAGAGAATTGCAAAGGTGTCCCGGGCGCTGTGTCCCGGGGCCAGCACCACCTTTTGAGCGGGCAGGACATACTCGCCGTGGGGTGAGGCTACGCGGATGTTTTGCAGTGCACCCTTTTCGGCCGTCAGCCCCACGATCCGATGGCCGAAGCGGATGTCCGCACCCAGGGAGAGAAGCGTCTGC
This sequence comes from Clostridiales bacterium, assembly GCA_012719745.1. Classification (GTDB taxonomy): domain Bacteria; phylum Bacillota; class Clostridia; order Oscillospirales; family Oscillospiraceae; genus Vescimonas. Next base: position 38,387 of record JAAXZS010000089.1, read on the forward strand.
CGCAGGGCCATCAGCGTATAATGAAAACGGTCGGTGCCCACATGGGGCTTGGCGTCGGTAAGAATGCTCTCCGGCGCGCCGCAGGCCACCAGCTGTTCCATAATCCAGCGGTGGCGCAGATCCTTGGTGCCGGTATTGAGCTTGCCGTCGGAAAAAGCACCGGCGCCGCCTTCACCAAACTGCACGTTGGATTCCGTTTGGAGGACGCCGGTCTGCCAGAAGGCATTCACGTCCCGCTGCCGCTGCTCCACCGATTGCCCTCGTTCCAGTAAAATAGGCGGCGCGCCGCACAGCGCCCGCGTCAGCGCACAGAAAAGACCGGCCGGTCCTGCACCCACCACCACCGGCGGCAGCGCAGGCGCTTTGACATGCTCCGGCAAATGATAGAGAGCCGGACGGTAGAGAGAAACGCGCCTGTCCCGGCAGCGCTTCAAAACCTGTTCCTCCCGGGGCACCTCCACGGCAATGGAGGAGACAAAGGAGACGGTTTCCCTTGCGTCCACCGACCGGCGGAGCAGTATGACCGTCGGGACCGATGGGAGATGCAGAATCTGCGCCGCTTTTTTCCCCAGCGCATCCGCGGGTGCGTCGGGAGCGGTTTTCAGCCCCTCAATCTTCAGCAAGAAAAATCACCTCTTTTTTGAAAATTCGTCAAACTTAAAGCTTGAATTAAGGTTTCCGGGTATGATAGGACATAGACAAGGGAAATTGGCATCCCGCCCGGAAGCGTCGGTTTCATCATTATAATATAGAAACGGGCGGACAACAAGGAAAAGCTGCTGTTCACAAAAACTTTTGCCGAATTTCATGATTTTGTCACAAATATATTCTATCCTGTCTCTCACAAAGAGAGAAATACCTGCAAGGAGGATTTATCCATGTATAACGATGAAGAAAACCTGTATCATTACAGTTATCGCAGCGGTTCCGAGCGGCCGCAGGACCATTACATTCCGGTCAATACCGATCCGGTGCAGCCTCAGCCGGAGAAGCCGAAAAAGAAAGGCTTTTTCAAAAGGAGAGGCACGAAGATCGCGGCACTGGCGCTGTGCTGTGCCCTGCTGGGCGGTGCGGCCGGCGCGGGCGTCATGGCTCTTAGCGGCGGCAGCGGCAGCACCTCTCTGAATGTCAGTGACCGGAAGACCACGGCGGTCAGCGTGAAGAAGGTGGACGGCAAGACGGAAATGACCATGGCGGAGGTTTACGCCGCCACTGTGAACAGCGTGGTATCCATCAACACCTCCTCCACCGGCACCAACGTATTCGGCCAGAGTGTGGAGACGGCCTCCGCCGGCAGCGGCTTTATCATCACCACAGACGGCTACATCGTCACCAATTACCATGTCATCAGCGGCGCTTCCGCTGTGAAGGTGACTCTTTACAGCGGCGATACCTATGACGCTGCCGTGGTGGGCGGCGATGAGGACTATGATATTGCCGTATTGAAGATCAATGCCAGCGATTTGCCGGCCGTGACGCTGGGAGATTCCGGCTCCGTCAACGTGGGCGATTCCGTGGCTGCCATCGGCAACCCCCTGGGTGAGCTGACCTTCAGCATGAGCCAGGGCATCGTTTCCTCCAACAACCGTGCCATCAATGTGGACGGCACCCCCTTCAACATGATCCAGGTGGACGCCTCCATCAACCCCGGCAACTCCGGCGGCCCCCTGATGAACAGCTACGGCGAGGTGGTGGGCATCGTGTCCGCCAAGTACTCCAGCTATGCCAACACCTCTGTGGAGGGTCTGGGCTTTGCCATTCCCATCAATGATGTGTCCGCTATGATTAAGGACATCATGGAAAACGGTCAGGTGACCACCAAACCCTATCTGGGCATTACCGCAGGCACTATGACCAGCCAGATGGCGTCTCAATACAAAATCGACATCACGCAGGGCGTATTTGTTTACTCCGTTGAATCCGGCGCAGCCGGTGACAAGGCGGGACTGAAGCTGGGTGACGTCATTACCAAGGTTAATGATACTGACATCACCTCTATGGAAGACCTCACCGCCGCCAAGAAAAACTTTTCTGCCGGTGACACCGTCACGCTGACCGTCTACCGGGACGGTTCCTACACCACCATGGAGCTGACTTTCGGTGTGGCGCCCGCCACCACGGAGACGGATTCCAACAGCGGTAATTCCGGTAATTCTGGCAATTCGGGGAACTCCGACAACAGCTATAATGATTTCTACAACTATTTCTTCGGCCAGGGCAACGGCGGCAGCAGCAATTAAATCGTTTTCATCTTATCTCCTTTATAAAAGCGGCGAAGACAGGAAA
>JAAXZS010000139.1 GCA_012719745.1 Clostridiales bacterium
GAGCAGTACCCGCATGGCAGCCGCATCCGCCTTCGGGAAATGAAAGACCCGTACCACTCTATGGAGCCGGGGACGATGGAGACGCTGGACTGCATTGACGACGTCGGCACATTCCATGTGAAGTGGGACAACGGCAGCGGCCTTGGGCTGGTCATCGGCGAGGACAGCTTCACTGTCTTGCCGCCCGAAACGCATCTCCTCAAGCTGTATATGCCCATGACCGTGGATTGTTACGAGAAAAATGAATGGGGCGACACCGAGGACGATCCCACGGAGCTGGACAACCACACGGCGGCAGGCTATGCGGACCACATTGCCACCGCGCTAATGCGGGAGCAGCTGTCCACCGAAACGGAACGCGGCCTCATGCACTATTACAATAAAAACGACAGCGTGGAGCAGAAGGTCAAGTCCTGTAATTTCACCGCCGAGGTGCGGGACAGCAGACTCTGGAGCGTGGCGGAATGTCAGGTGACGGGCGAGCTGACGCTGAAGGAACTGTACACGCTGAAGGAGTACATCACCGGGCAGGCCAGTGACGGCTTCGGCGAGGGCTTTGAGCAAAGAGAAATTAAGATCGGCGACTGTGAGCTTTACGCCCATCTCTGGAGCGATGAGGACAACTGGAGCATCCAAACTGAACAGGAATGTTTCGCCCCCAAGCTGGCAGAGGGACTGCCAGAGCTGTGCTTCTCCACGCTACCCGGTACCGGCGATCTCATCTGCATCAAGCGGGGCGAGAGCGGCTACTACAAAAGTGACTGGAGCACTGATGGCAGAGAGGAAAATCAGGAACTGGCCGACTACAACAACGAACGCCTCGGCGTGACGGCGGCCCAGCGGCAGGCTATGGAGTGCGGCAGCATGCACGGGTGGAACGTCCCCGGCGCGGACCCGAAAGCCTATGAACCGGAAGGACCGAAGATGGGAGGAATGACCCTTGCGTAAGATTCTTAATGTGTACCTTGCCAGAGCCAACACGCCGTACGGCGAGGCGTATGCGGATCTGGATCTGCCCGCCTCGCCCTATGAGCTGCTGGACGCGCTGGACAAGCTGCGGCTGGACGAGGGCGAAGCGCCCTATCTGCAGATCAATGAATACTATGATTTTGAGGGATTGGCACCGCTGCTCTCCGGTGACGCCGGTCTCTATGAGCTCAACGCCCTGACCCATCAGCTTGCGGAGCTGGACGAGCAGCAGCAAATATCCTTTAAGGGCCTTATTCAGATGGAGGTCAATAAAAAGCAGGGGCTCATTCCCACGTCGCGGCTCATCGACCTTGCTTACAGCGTGGACTGCTGTCTTGTGGCGGATGCGCTGAACGATGCCCAGCTTGGCAGATTCTATGCCGAGAACGGCTTTGTGCTGGAGGTGGAGCAGCTTCCGGACAAGGTGTTCGAGCTGCTGGATTTTGAAAAGATTGGACGGGAGGCCCGCATTGGTGAGGGCGGCGTGTTCACAGAAAAGGGCTATGTGGTGCAGCACACAGAGCTGAACGAGGCGTTTTTCGCGCTTGACCTCACGCCTCACCATCCAGACTATCAGATCCTGCTGGAGTCGGAGGATGGCAGTATGCTCAAATTGCCGCAGGCAAAGCTGCCCGATACGACGCTGTGCCGCTGTCTGGACTGCCGGATTCCACAGCTGATGGGGTCAATCGAGGCATCCGGCAGCATTGCAACCGTCAATGAATTCGCCGGGCGGCTGTCCGGCATGACGGATAGAGAGATGCTCCGCTATAAGGCGGTGCTGGCCGCAACGAAATGCGGAGACCTTCAAAGCGCCGTATCTTTGCTGGACAATCTGGATCACTATATGCTGGATACAAAAATCTCCAGCCCGGAGAGCGCGGCATTGGCGGAGCTGAATTTCATGGTAGACAGCAAGGATATGGAACGACTGCAGCGATATGTGAATATGCCTGCGTACGGCAGGGATCTGCTGGAACATGATAATGCCGTGATTACTCCTTACGGGCACATGGCACGTGACGATTTTCGGCCCATACTGGCACCCTTTGAAGAACCAACTCTGGGCGGAATGGAGATGCTGTAAATGAATTGTATTCAACGGCTGAACACACTCCCTGCCACAGCGCAGGAAAAAAAGTGGCTGGAGGAGCGGATGGAAACGCTGTCGGTCAAGGAATCGCTCATTCTCAGCGCGGCTCTGATGGGTAAACCCGCTTGCGACGCCAGAGATGTCATCAACATTTTTCAGTCCATGTCCGATTACGAGGTATGCTACCCGGCCAGAAATTATGAGGCGCTGGGACGGTTCTGTCTCCGTTATGACGCGCAGCTCCCGCAGGAGCTTGGCGACTACATTGATATGGAACAGCTGGGCAAGAATTATGAGGACGAGCATCCCGGCGTTTTTATCGGCGACTGCTATGTAGAGTATTCCTATCAGGGGCCCGCAACCCGCTACGACGGCACAAATCTTGCCGCTTGCGTGGACGACGGCTGGAGCGTAAAGGTGAAACTGGCGTCGGAACGCTGTCCCGACGGCGTGTGGCTCCGGCTGCCGGACTATGAGGACGCAAACGATGGCAGGCCGGACGAAATGCGAATAACGCTGGACAAGTTGGGTGTCAAGGGCGTGGACGAATGCACGCTGCTGGAGGCACGGTGTATTTTGCCGGAGGTCGGCGACCTGACGGAGCAGTATGACCGCGCTTCCGACCTCGTCTACGACGGGCAAAATCTGGGCTTTGTCTTGGACGAGCGTGGCCAGGGCATGCAGAATTTTATGGAGCTGTACGCCAGCGCGCTGGAGTACGAGGACTGCCGCACGCTTGCGGAGGCACTGGACATCGCCGAAAGCCTAAATCGCTATGAGATCATCCCCGACGTTTCCCTGCGGGAATATGCGGAGCAGGAGCTAAAAAAGCAGGGCGTTGCCCTGCCTGAATCCGTTGCGGCCAGCTTTCACTATGAGGAATATGCCGCAGCTCTGCTGGAGCGGCGCGGTTTCCTGCTGACACGCGATGAAAGCGCCTATGTTGGAAGGCTCCACAACAAACGCAACATCCAACGCGAACATTATTTCGTCCCTGGGGCTTGGTATCGTGCGCTTTAAAGAAGAAACCGAGCCCGTCGAGGTTGATACCATTGACTATGAGTACCGGGTCAACACCGAAGTGATTACAGCGGTCACGGTCAGCGGAGGACAGTCCGATCCGGATGATCCGGTCAGCGTGAAATTCCGAATAGGCGGAACCACCTATACCGTGAGTAACGTGTACTATCCATCCGGCGACAGTCAGCTTGCGTGGGTGAAATGGACGACGCCGGACACGGAGCAGGACATGCTAATCACGGTCACGGTGATCGGCCCCGGCAGCACTTCAAACTCCACCATCAACGTCAGAATTGTGGATCTGGATCAGAATAAACCGCCGAATCCTGTGGCCGACGACCGCAACGACGGCTTTTCCTATTCCCCAGTACCCAACCGGGCAAATCAGAGCTCCACAAGCTGGGGCGTATGGCGCCCATGGTGGCAGGAGAATTGGGTGTGGTACGGCGACGATGAGGACGGATATTGGGTCGACGAAGGCTGGTGGGAGTTTGATTATGACAGTTATACTGCCAAACTGATCTCATCCATGAGTATCGTGTGCGACAGCAAAAACCCCACGGCCAGCAGGGATACCATGAAGTCCGGCTATGGGATCAATCAGACCGTCACGGGAAAAGTCACCACCACGCAAAGCACGGCGGTGACGAAGCCGCATAATGCGGTCAGCTATTTCCCGGAATTCGGTTATGAAACCTATTGGCGGCTGCTGGAGCAGACGAGCTCGGGCAAATTCGAATTTCAGAAGAACCCATATTCCACGTATAAGAATCGCACCCATTTCACGCCGATCTGGATGCCTGATGGAGCCTATACCGTCAACACCTGGCTCATTGACGCATGGACGCCGACCGGTATGCTCTCCGCAAATCTGATAGACTCGCTGATGATCAGCGGCAGCCTGTGGGATGACTGGCACATTGCTCCGGCAAATCCATAAGTACGTCAACAAGACCGCTGAGAAGTTCAATCTCAGCGGCCGATTATTTTGGAAAGGACTGATAACATCGTGAAAAGCAAAAAGCTCATCGCTGCGCTCTGCCTTGTTTTTCTGGTCTGCATCTGCATGGCGACGCCCGCCCTCGCTGCCGGTGATGTCGCTGGAGCCATCGAAGGAACTTGGGATGACGCCTCGGGTCAGATCAAGCAGGTAGTCAACAACGTGGTTTTTCCAGCCATCGACCTCATCCTCGCCGTGTTTTTCTTTGCAAAGCTGGGTATGGCGTATTTCGATTATCAAAAGCACGGGCAGTTCGAGTGGAGCGGCCCCGCGATCCTGTTTGCGTGCCTTGTGTTCACACTGACTGCCCCGCTCTACGTTTGGACGATACTCGGATTATAGGTAAATCAAGAGCCACTACCTTAAAAAGTAGTGGCTCAGTTTCGTGATAAGTCAGATTTTATTGTGCAGGAAAAGTTAAACACTAACAGAGGGTGTGCTAATAATATTAACAATCATATATACCGCCATGATAGCAGATGATGCGATTTGCAGCAAGCTTTAATAACTTATCAAACGAACAATCTGCGGCTTCTTTGTCCAATGCAAATTGTGGATTCGCAAGAGTTGGAATCCCACCTTCCAAGACAATTGCGTCGCCGGCAATGAGTGTTTTCATCTTTGATAAATATAGCGAAATATGTCCCGGTGTATGCCCTGGGGTGCTTATGATTTCACAACCATCACACCATGGCATGATATCGCCACTATTTATGGTGATATCTACTGGGACAGGTTTCACCAGACGAAGCATGTCAATGAACTGCTTGCCAAATTCTTTTTGCGTCTCAGGTAATATACTTTGCAGCATCTCTGCTTGCTCCAACCTTAATGACTTCAGTGTACCATTGATATAATTTGCTTCTCCTGCACTGGCAACGATTTGTACATGAGGGTATTTCTTCTTTAGATCAAATAGTGAACCCACATGGTCGTGATCGTGGTGGGTAATTAGGACTTTTGTAAGAGCGGATGGCTCGATCCCATTGTCCAGTAAAGCGGTTTCAATATTCGGTAGAAACCCCATATATCCGCAATCAATTAGAACAATGTCTTTATCATCTAACAAAACAACGTGGTGAATTTTATCATCTACCCCGCCAAATTGAAATGATATATCTAATATTATAATTTTATTGTTCATAAAACATTTCCTTTGCAAAATTCAAATACATCCTCAAGGGCAATTATATGCTACTATCGTTTCAAGAAGGCTTTATTTAACAAGTATATGAAACGAGTTTACCACATTAAGGCAACAGCTTCAATCATCAAATTGTAAACGTAGAAAGAACAAGCGCCAATAAAACTAAAACCCATCTACCATCCTTTCGCAAGGATACTCTGGAGCATCCTCGGAATGTGAGAAAATGCCGTTACACCGATTTAACAGTGTAACGGCATTCGTTTCTTAAAACATTAAAACTTATGAGTCTGTTGCCGCGAGGTAAGTGCCGCCGATCATAATTACAAGGGCAACAACGAAGGATGCCGTCGGAATTTCCCGGAATAGAATCAATGAAATTGCAACACCGATAAACGGGGAAATTGCATAATAAGCACTTGCTTTTGCCGCACCAAGCCCTCGCTGTGCATAGATGTAAAAATAGATGCTCAGCCCATAGGCAAAGAATCCGAGTAGCATAGCGGCAAGCAGCCAAAGGCAATTTGGAAACCTTTCTCCTATTGCAACGGCTATGAGCAAAGAACCGCAGCCTGACGCAATTCCCTTAATAACCACTATTTGCAGCGGGTTCTTAGACGATAATTTCCTTGTGCAATTGTTTTCAAAGCCCCAGCAGACGCAGGCCAGCAGGACAAAAAGAGAGCCAAAAGAAAAGTGAAAACCGCTCAGATCTTCAACAGACAAAATCGCACTGGATATTGTGACAAGCATGATGGCCCACCATAACCGCTTGGAAATGGACTCCTTAAATACAAAAAAAGCGATCAATGAAGTAGCGACGATTTCAAAATTATTGAGAAGCGAGGCGTTTGCGGCGGAAGTCATGGTCACCCCCACCATTAGAAAAATGGGGGCGGCAATATCCAGTACCACCATTCCAATGGTAAAGGGCAACTCAGCTTTCGTCAGGGGCAACTCCTTTCGGCCTGTTCCCGTTTCCTTTTGGATCAGTCCGACGCAAAACATGCCTATCCCAGCCCCGAGGTACAGAAATCCGGCCATCACCGTGGGAGGAACATTCCCAAGCAGAAGTTTGGATGCGGGAGCGTTCAGTGCGTACAATGCGGCAGCAAGAATGGCGCAGAATGTAGCTGCCTTGTTTTTCATTCCCATACTCCCGCCTATTTCATGAACTTGTCAATCGCCGTTGACAAATCGTCCAGCACATTTTTATCGCCCGTTTCAATCGCATCCACAACGCAGTGTTGGATATGATCCTGCAAAACAATTTTGGCAATATTATTGACTGCAGATTTGACGGCTGCGAGCTGGATCAAGACCTCGCTGCAATCCCGGTCTTCCTGAACCATTTTTTTAATGGCTTCCATGTGCCCGATTGCGCGCGACAGGCGGTTGATGACAGCCTGCGTGTTTTCGTGATGATGTTCCATAAAGAGCCCCCTTCATATCCCCCCCGGGGGGATATGAATAGCATAGCATAACTATTGTCCAAGGGCAAGTGTGGCGATCACATTTCGAGATGACTTTGCTGTAGCAGCCGGGCATTTGTTTGCACCATTGCTTTGGTACTTTTCGAAATAAAAGAAGGAAATAGTAAATGATTAATTTAATCTTTTCCACAAAGAGCGGCAAAATGCAGGACTTGAGCCTGCCCCTCTGCGTGGAGGACATCGTACGGAGACCGATGCCGTATTATCTGGCGTTTGGCAAAGCGTCCGTGACCTTTGAAACACCGGACGCCGTTCTGAATGAAAAGCTGGGCAGCCTCGTGCTGAACGCTGTTGAGGGCGGCGTACAGGAGCTGAACTTTCTGGCATTCATCCTCGACCGCATGGATAAAAAGAGGCTAGCTCTGCTGCGGGACAACTTGCCGGACGAACCCTGTGACGTCGAGGAACTGACGCGGCGGGCAAGCTACTTCTGCGACCGATATCTTGACCGTGACGGCAATCCAGATCCTTATGTCGTGTCCTTGGAGAAATACCGCGAAAGCTCCAGTTTGAATGAAAAGGCCCAGTGGGAGTTCCGGATGAACCTTGAAAAACAGCGGATGACCGGCGGGCAGCTCTTCGACAGGTTCATCGAGCGGGCCAGAGAAAACGGTGATCTCGCCCGCTTTGATACTATAGACGAATATATTCTCGACGATACGAGAGAAAAGGGCAAGCTGTGCAGCTATGAATTCGACCTGCTCCCCGCCATGAACTTCGGCGGCTCCGAGGGGATCTACATCGACTGCTATCTCAAGGGAAAGTTCGATGAAAGCGGCAGGGATTCGCTCCATATCGGGACGATCAAGACGCTCGACACGAACATCGACGCCTGTAAGGTCATGGGCGAGCTCTGCGGCGCGCTGATGTACCATGAAAACCGGTTTATCAATGAAAATCTGTATCTGTTCGACTCCACCGAGTCCATTGAACGCATGATCACAAGAAGGATGGAGATTGAGCAGGAACAGAGCGCAGGCCCGAAAATGCAGATGGGACAGCAAATGTAAGCGGACGCGTCGCTATGAAAGGATGTGATTACGCAATTGTTTATATGGGATTTTCTGCTCGGCGACGTCATGGATCAGATTATCGACTGGGTTTACAGCCAGATCGTCGGCTTCCTCGGTGATTTCTTTGCTCAAATGGGCAATATGGGCGTGGAGTTGTTCGAAATGTCATGGGTGCAGAGTATCGTTCTGTTTTTCTCCTATTTGGCATGGACGCTCTATGTTGTAGGGCTTGTGGTTTCCGCCTTTGAGACAGGCATCGACTATCAGAACGGACGCGGCAGCGTGAAAGATGCACTGCTGAATGCGCTCAAGGGCTTTCTTGCCGTCAATTTGTTTACCATCGTGCCGGTGGAGCTGTTCAAGCTGTCGGTAAACCTACAGGCCAGCCTAACCTCCGGAATCACCGGCTACGGCAGCGGCATTGACACACTGGCAACGGATATCATCGACCATCTCAACACGGCGGGTTCGTTGGACGCAGCTGCGAGTGCCGGTGTCTTTGGAGGCCTTGGCACCATCACAAGTCCCATTATGATTCTGTTTATTATTATCATGATGGGCTACGCCATCATTAAGGTTTTCTTTGCAAATCTCAAGCGTGGCGGCATTCTGCTCATTCAGATTTCCGTGGGCTCGTTGTATATGTTCAGCGTTCCCCGCGGGTACATGGACGGCTTTATTCAGTGGTGCAAGCAAATCATCGGCTTGTGTCTCACAACGTTTTTGCAGGCCACTATTCTTGCCGCAGGACTCATGGTCATACCCGACCACTGCTTGTTGGGGCTCGGCCTTATGCTGGCGGCCGGAGAAGTACCCCGCATCTGCGGCGCATTCGGCTTGGACACCAGCACACGCGCCAATATCATGAGCGCCGTCTATACGGCGCAGGCGGCAGTCAACACGACGAGGGCCATCATTCAGGCCGCGCCAAAATAAATGGAGGAAACATGAAGCTCATTTATGTAGCGTCCCCCTATGTCGGGGACATTGAACGAAATACGGAATTTGCAAGGGATGCGTGCCGGTTCGTGATGAACGAAGGGCACGCTTTTTTTGCTCCTCATCTGCTGTACCCGCAGGTATTGGACGAGCATGATTCCGACGACAGGCAGCTCGGCCTCGACATGGGAAAGGCAGCGCTGGCTCACTGCGACGAGCTGTGGGTGTTTGGTGATACGATATCCTGCGGAATGCAAAATGAGATCGACACCGCCCGGAAACTCGGTATACCCGTGAAATATGTGGTGGCACAGGAAATGGCAGAAAGAGAAAGGCCGTTTGCGGAAAGGCATTCCTCTTGCTCCATGCGGATGTAAGCTATGCTGACGATGGGAAGCCTTTTCGATGGGATCGGAGGCTTCCCGCTGGCGGCAGTCCGCAATGGTGTCGTGCCCGTCTGGGCCAGCGAGATCGAAGCCTTTCCCATCGAGGTAACGAAGCTGCGGTTCCCGGACATGGTTCACGTCGTGGATATTACGAAGCTGAGTGGCGCCGAGCTTCCGCCCGTGGATATCGTCTGCGGCGGCAGCCCATGTCAGGATTATGCCGAGGAAAAAGTTATCCCGAAGTTTAAGCCACCGCCCTTGTAAATAAAGGAATTGTGGTCAAAAAATTCGGGATAACAATATTGGGTATCTCATTAGATTAAGCCGGAGAGCTTGAGGATCATTTCATC
>JAAXZS010000001.1 GCA_012719745.1 Clostridiales bacterium
GGTTTTCACCGTGGAATTAACATATTTTGTGGATAACTACTTCTTTGAATTGATGTTGGTGGTGATTTCCTTGACCACCTCCGCAAAGGCAGGATCCGTTCGCATCTGCTTTTCGACCTTGTCAAGGGAATGGAGTACCGTGGTATGATCCCGGTCACCAAATTCCTTGCCGATGTCGGCCAAAGAGAGATTTGTCATGCGGCGGATGAGATACATGGCAATCTGACGACCGTTGACAATGTCCCGTCCCCTGTTCTGTCCTCGGATAACATCGGCGTCAATGCTGTAATATTTGCAAATATAGTCGATGATGACGGCAGGCGAGGGCACATACTCGTTGCTCTTTTTCAGCATGTCGCGGACGGCGCGGCTGACAGCCTCTTCATCCACCTGATTGCCCAAAAGATCCCGGTAGGCCAGAATCTTATTCAGTGTACCCTCAATCTGCCGCACGTTAGCCGTGACATTTTCCGCCATGTAGTCGGAAATCTCATCCGGCAGCTGTACGCCCAGAAGAGCGGCTTTATTTTTGATGATGGCCAGGCGCGTTTCAAAGTCCGGTGGCGCCACATCCACCATCAGACCCCATTCAAAACGGGTGCGAAGTCGATCCTCTAATTGTGTCATTTCTCTGGGTGGGCGGTCGGAGGTGAGAACAATCTGCTTTCCTGCTTCGTAAAGCGTGTTAAAGGTATGGAAAAATTCCTCCTGCGTCTGAGGCTTGCCGGCAATAAACTGAATATCATCCACTAAAAGGAGAGTTGCTTCCCGATATTTAGCGCGGAATTCGGCGTTTTTTCCCTCCCGAATGGAGCGAACCAGCTCATTGGTAAATTCATCGCCCTTGATATAAACAATGTTGCTCTCCGGCTTGCGGCGTTTAGCCACATGGGCAATGGCATAAAGCAGATGGGTCTTTCCCAGTCCGGAATCGCCGTAAATAAAAAGAGGATTATAATTTTTGGCGGGGCTTTCCGCCACAGAACGGGCGGCGGCATAGGCCATTTTGTTGGAAGGACCCACCACATAGGTTTCAAAGGTAAAGGTATCCGAATCGCAAAGAGCACCCGGAGCGTCCGGCGCCACGCCGTGATAGGCGGAGAGCTGTGCGTCATCCAGAATCTTTACCTCCAGATCAGAGGAGAAAATGTCCTTCAGGGCCGCCTTAATATACTTTAAAAAACGGGCTTCAATGGTATTTTTTTTAAAGGCATTGCTGCAGTATAAGACGAAGGCGGAATCCTCCATTGTGACCACCTGCACCTCGTCAAACCAGGTGTGAATGGTGGTTTCGGATAACTCCCCCTGCAGGCGGGCCAGTACATTTGTCCACACATCAGACAGTGAATTCAAAAAAAGCTCTCCCTTCCCATTGCTTTGGCTTTCTCTTAACGGGACGGATCATACCACCCCTTATTTTAAATACATTATATCAAAAATAGAGGGAGATGTCCATACATATTCTAATAATAAGTCATGTTTTCCAAATAGCGACAGTACCATATCCTGCGAAAAAAGACAAGCTGCGGACTATATTTTGGAAAACGGCAGGAAGTTCTCAATCCATTGGGGGAAAAGACTTTGTTAAAAACTTTTTATTGACATAAAAAGAGGGAAACAGTATAATAAGCAATGCGCGGCTCCTTAAGAGCAGCGCCTCAATCGTCAACTGCGGGAGAGGGTATTGTGCCCCCTCCGCCGTCGAGTAAGAGCAGAGAGATTTGGTTTCTCTGCCGGATTAACTGTAATGGAGGTGTCATGCAATGTTCCGTACCTATCAGCCCAAGAAGCGCCAGCGTTCCAAGGAGCACGGCTTCCGCAAAAGAATGGCTACCAGCAATGGCCGCAAGGTCTTGGCTCGCCGTCGTGCGAAGGGCCGCGCCCGTCTGACCCACTGAGGTCACGGAAAGTGCATCGCAATCGCAAATAGATAGCAAAAGGGACGGTGGACAAAGAAACCTGCCGTCCCTATTCGTCTATCTTAAAAAAAGCGGACAACTAATTTTTCCATAGCAGAAAAGGAAGAGTACAGTGAAAGCAGCCGTCACGGTAAAAGAGAACTATGAATTCCGTCGGATCTACCGCAAGGGAAAATCCGCCGCTTCCCCCTGCCTTGTGGTCTATTGCCAGAAAAACCGGCAGAAGAAAAGCAGACTGGGAATCACCGTGAGCACCAAGCTTGGCGGTGCCGTTATCCGAAACCGGGTACGCCGCCGTCTGCGGGAGATTTATCGGCTGAACAGGGACATCCTGCAGCCCGGCTACGATTTGATTGTCGTAGGACGGGTGCGCGCGGTGCGTACCTCTTATCAGGATCTGAATCGGGAATTTTTGCTTCTAACGGAAAAATTACAGCTGCATTTGGAGAAAAAGTCATGAAGAAAGCCTTAGTGGCCATGATTCGCTTTTATCAAAAGCATATCTCCCCGGCTTTTCCGCCCCGCTGCCGCTACATTCCCACCTGCTCGGAGTATACGCTGGAGGCTATCTCCCGCTATGGTGCTCTGAAGGGCGGATGGATGGGCTTTAAACGCTTTTTGCGGTGCAACCCGTTTCACAAGGGTGGTTATGACCCCGTGCCCTAAGACCTCGCTTCAAAACCAAATTTAACGGAGGTAAACCGAATGTTTACTCAAATCGGCTATTGGATTTGCGTCCCGTTTGCCGCGCTGACCCGGCTTTTCTATAGCTGGACCGGCTCTTACGGTGTTGCGCTGCTCCTGTTCACGCTGGTGGTCAAGCTGGTAATGCTTCCCTTCCAGCTCAAGTCCAAGAAGAGCATGTTGCGCATGAACCGGATGACGCCACGCATGAAAGAGATTCAGGCCAAGTATGCCAACAACAAGGAGCGACAGAATCAGGAAATTTCCAAGCTCTATATGGAAGAGGGCGTCAACCCTATGGGCGGCTGCCTGTGGAGTTTTATTCCCTTCCCCATTCTGATCGCTCTGTACTACATCATCCGCTCCCCTCTGCGTTATTTCATGATGCTCAGCGTGGACAAGGTGACGGAAGTGACCAACATGGCCGTGGGTATGGGTCTGGATCTTTCCAGCGCCAACGCCGCGTACCAGCAGATCAATGTGGCACAGTTTGTTTCCCAGCACTTTGCTGAGTTTTCCGCCAAGTTTGACGGCCTCATCAATCTGGACTACAACTTCCTCGGGATCAATCTGGCGAACATTCCCAACCAGTTCTTTGGCCAGTTCCCCGGCGGTGGCTGGGCGATCTGGGGCTTGATGATCCTGCCCATTCTTTCCGCCGGTCTGAACGTTGTGATGACCATGGTCACCATGAAGACCCAGTCCGCGGCAGCCGATCAGAAGAGCTCCAAGATGATGCTCTATATGATGCCCCTTATGACGCTGTGGATGGGCTATATCCTGCCTGCCGCTTTGTGCATTTACTGGATTGCGCAGAGCCTGTTCTCCATTATTCAGGAGTTGGCGCTCAATAAGCACTACAACAAGATTCTGGATATGGAAGAGAGCGACAAGGACCGTGCCAAACGGGAAGCCCGCATCAAAAAGATGGAGCAGGCCCGTAATAACTACGAACAACAGAAGTCCTCTTTAAAAGAGAGCAATAAAAAGCCTCAGAAGCAAAAGCAGGACTCAGATAGGAAAGCAAAGACCAATGAAAACGGTCGTGTGGGGCAACGTCCCTATGCCAGAGGACGCGCTTTCAGCGACGACCATTACAAAGACTGAGAGGGAGCTTGTCTATGAGTTATATTGATGTAACGGGCAAGACCGAGGAAGAGGCTGTTAAAAAAGCTCTTGCACAGCTCGGTCTTGACCGGGATGATGTATCTGTTGAGATCCTGGAAAGAGCCAAATCCGGATTTCTCGGGCTGGGAGGAAATCCCGCACGCATCCGCGTGACTTATGAGGGAACGGAAACCGCTCCGGCAGAAGAGAAAAAGCAGCCTGCTCCTGTCAGGGAAACACCGGTGAAAAAAGAAGAGCAGCCCGCTGTGAAAGTACACGAAGCAGCCGCAGCTGTTGTACCCGCCCCGGAAAAAAAGACGGAAGAGTGCCAGGATGATACGGCCAAGAGAATTCGTACCTTCCTAAACGGCTTGCTGCAGCAGATGGAATCCCCCGCACAGGTGCATGTCTGCGAGGAAGAAAAGAGCCACTATCAGGTGACGCTGGAGGGCGAAAAGCTGGGTGCTTTGATCGGACGTCGGGGCGAAACCCTGGATGCAATTCAGCAGCTGACCAACTATGCTGTCAACCGCGGCGCCGAAAAGCGGGCTCGTATCCATGTGGATGCGGAGAACTATCGCCAAAAGCGGGAGCAGAGCCTGGAAAGTCTGGCCGTCAAGGTGGCCGGAAAGGTGACTAAGTATCGCCGCAGTGTGACCCTGGAGCCCATGAACGCCTACGAGCGCCATGTGATCCACACTGCATTGCAGGAATACGAGGGTGTGACCACCTACTCTGTAGGCACAGAGCCTAATCGCCGTGTCATTGTTTCCTACGATCGGGACAAGAAATGAGAAAAAGAGGCCGGTATGCAGGCCTCTTTCTTCACAAAATACAGCTAAAAGAATAAAAAATTATTATTTTGAGAGTTTATTATTTAC
>JAAXZS010000080.1 GCA_012719745.1 Clostridiales bacterium
ACTATATGCAGAAAAAAGATTTTCAGATCAACAGCTTTTTGCAGGACACGGACAATCTGCGCCGTCTTGCGGATAAGCTGTGATTAAGAAATGGAGGCATTTATGACACAGGCAGACATATACAAAGAGCTGGCTGCATTGACTAAGCGAGCAGACAACATAGACTGCTCCTATCATGCGGCTTTTTATTTACTTTCTCACGACCCGGAGCTTTGGGAAACCGCCTGCCGTTATGTAACGGTGGACGGCATTGGTTTTACAGGGCTGAAACGGGCAACCCGTGAGTTTGACGAGCGAACCCGCCATGTGGTGGACATTGCCCACAATCTTTTTTCGTGGAACAGCACCTGTAAGGCAACTCCATTTGAGATTTCGCGGCTGGGCTACCCGTTAATGGAACAGGTCTTCAATGCCCTATATATTGCAGCTGGAGAGGTTCATGTTGTTTTGGAGCCGACGCAGGATGGGCAACTCGGAATCAAGCTGGATGATCGCCATTATCAGCAAAGTAAGCGTATTCAGCAAAAATTTGAGCAACTTCAAAATACCATGGTTATAAATATGGAGCAGGATACCATGGAACGTTGATACAACCTTTTACAACCAAGGAGTAATCATATCAAATATACTGTGACCTGATTTAATCAGTAAATCTCTTGCGACTATAAAGGAGGAAATGCCGTTGCTAAATGTTATTACGTTTAGCGCTATGGCCATACTCAAGCAAGTAGCCTTGTAAATAGTTTTTTCCAATATTCCGTAGGTCTTTATAATGTTTGTTTTAGGGAGTATCCAAGAAAGCGTGTCAACGGCAATCGAAACTATTGCGCCTATGAATAAAGTCGAAAGTGCTTCTTTTGCATATTTTATTGCTGGAATACTATGATCATTGCTCATTAGTTCATGTACCTTCATATTCGACCAAAGACACGCCACAATATTTGTAAAAAGCATAATGCCAGTAATTATAACAAAAAACCAAAAAGCAATGCGTTCTCTTTCTTCATCGTACATAATATCACCTCCATAATTGTTATCGACTGTAATCAAGAAAATCTAAATACATATCAGGAGGTGATCGCCTATTTCCAGCTTAGTGTATAAGCAGAGATTCAAGAATCCCAATTACAAAAGCACTGCTGGCAAGAACTATGCCCATGTGCGCTATATCGCCACCCGCCCGAGGGTTTCTAAAAATGAGGGCATGAACCATGGACTGTTCGGAAAGCTCTCCCCTGGTCCCATTACCGACTTTGAGGATTGGCGTGATGTGGCAAGGTTGGTATATGCCAATTCAAAAAAGCATATCACCATGTACCGCAGCGTGATTTCTTTTGACGAGGAAACGGCTGCTGAACTGAACCTGTCCGACCAAAAAGCATGGCAGAGATACATTGAAAACCACATGATGACGATTGCCGAAAAAAACAATATTCGGCGGGAGCATTTGCAATGGGCGTGCGCACTCCATAAAGAAAAGCACCATCCCCATATCCATGTGGTGTTTTGGGATACCTCGTCACGGGTTAAAAATCCCTTTACCCCGCCTGCTATCCCCAATGCCATCAGAAAGCAGCTCATCAAGGATACCTTTGCGGAGCGTATCCGTGCCTACGGGGAGGAAAAAAACAAGTCCACTGCCGAACTCCGCAGTATCAGTAATGAACTGGTAGACGAGTTTGAACAGCATTTGCGGAGGCTGGGCAAGGATCAGTATAAACGGCTCCGTGCTGACTATGACGAGGAAAACGAGCTGTCCGGCAGCTTTGATTTTGACGATGATGTGCTGAATGAAACCGCTGACCGTATATTCCGCCTTAAATCCGCACTTCCAAGCACCGGCCGTATTGCCTATCAGCTTTTGACTCCAGAGATGAAAGCCAAGGTGGATGGGCTGGTAGAGTATCTTCTTGAAAATGTTCCGGCACTTAGGGAGCAAAAAGAACGCTACATTGACAGCAAAATGAAGATGGCCCTGCTCTACGGCGGCAGTGATGAATACCTTGACAGCCTGCGGAAGCGGTTTTCCGGGGAAGCTGATAAAATCATTGCAAACCGTTTGCTGGGTATGGTAAAGACCTTGAACCGGCTGGATTATGAGATGAAGTCCGAGGAATACAAAGATGCCCACCGTTCCTATTTTGCCGAGCAGATGCTGATGGAGGCGCTGGATATGCTTTCCGGTCTGACCCGTGACAACGCCAGCCGTTTCAGCGATTGGGAGAAAGCAAACGGCCGTGAGCTGTCAAAGGACGCTAAAAAGGAGCTATTTTTGAAATTACAGGATAAAGGCTATGAACATTAACCTTCAGGGAGGAATGTGGATTGAAAACAAGAAAAGAGTTTTTTGAGGATTTTTTTGCACGGCTGACCAGAACGGGTTTCCGTGTGGAAAGCATGATGGAAAGCGATGTCGCCGCCGAAGTCTATGACGAAAGCTCCCTGTTCTGTGTGGTTACACAGGATGGGGAGCTTATTTTTGAAACCTATGGCGGCGAGAAGGTCCGGGCTTTGGAACAGGTGGCCGGAGAAACCCGCACCGACCTTTCCTGCTGTATGCAGTCGCCTTTCGCGGATATGGAACGGACGGAAACCGTTCTGCTGACAGGCGGTTCCTATATCAAGGTGTTTGAGAGTGCGGGAGTAGTATTGCTCTGCCGCCGCACTACGCTGTTTGGATATGAGTTTGTCACCTGCCAGAAAGCGATGCCGAAGCATAACATCAAACGCTTTTACAGGGAACATTTCTTCTATGATCCCATATTGGCGCAGGACGATTTTTTGGAGCGCAGCGGCTTAAAAATCCCGGCGCCGCTTTCCTTTTCCCACGATGAGCTTCGGGCGCTGGTATCCTGCTGTGCAAGGTGCGTCATGCTGGATAATGAGATGGACGGTGGACAGGAAAGCCGTATCCGTGAACTGATGGCAAAGATTGAGGAAAGCCTGCCGGGGCAGCTTGACCTCTCTCCCCGCCATTATTTTCAGAATGAAATGTAAGGAGTATGCCTATGAAAACCAAAACCGAGTTTTATCAAAGCTATTTTGAAATCCTGCAAAAAAAGGGCTTTACCGTGCAGCCCTCCAC
>JAAXZS010000115.1 GCA_012719745.1 Clostridiales bacterium
ACAGGGGGACGTGCTGGGCATTGTGAACGCCTCCGGCACACAGGTGGTGGCCTACACCTACGACGCCTGGGGCAAGGTGCTCACCAAAACCGGCTCCATGGCCGCTACTCTCGGCTCCGCCAGCCCCTTCCGCTACCGCGGGTACGTCTACGACGAGGAGACGGGACTATATTACCTGCAATCCCGGTACTACAACCCCAGCATGGGACGGTTCATCAACGCGGACAGCAATCTTGCTGGAGTTGGCGGAGATGTACTCGGGTATAATTTATTTGTTTACTGTCATAACAATCCAGTAAATATGAGTGATTCTACCGGTCACTGGCCTCAATGGATTAAAAATGCGGTAAGCGCTGTCTCAAATGCTGTAAAAAAAGCTGTTGGAGCCGTGGTGAATAGTGTAAAATCTGCTATATCATCACTTACTAAGCAGGCTTCCAATATAGTAAAAGCAAATAGTTTACCAAAGGCAGGAGATCCAGGTTCGAGTAAAACATTACCTAATCCTGATGGAACGCCGAAACAAAAACGATGGTATGGTCCGGATGGTAACGCCGAAAGAGATAGAGATTATAACCATCCAGGTGAAATGCCGTTTCCACACGACCATGAATGGAGAGATGGAATTAGACAACCTGGGCATCTTCCACCAGATCCATCTTATGATTTTAGTTGGGAGCCAGTTTTGGGAGTAGGTTTAGTTGCAATTTCTGTCATTGGAGTTGCATGGGTTGCAGGAAATGATGTTACAGGAGTAGGAGTAGCTGATGATTTCCTTCTTGGGCCACTTGGCGGCGGTGTCAGGCAGGGCTTTATTATGATTTTTGGATGACAAAGGAGGAAGAGAAATATGTGGAACGAAATCAATAATGACGATGATCTAAACTGTTTTATGCAAACGCATTTTGCTTTTCATGATAGTTGTATCAAAGAATTGAAGTATGTAAGTGGAGCGTACGTAAAAGAAAATTTATCTATGCACCCTGTAAATGACCAGAGAATTTTAAAAATAATTATACAGCGACAGTTTGAAAATCATTCTGTAATAGAAATGGAATTTACAGGCTTGAAGTATATGAAATTATTCCCGAACGACGAAAACTACACCTGTGAAATTCTTGATGCAACTATGATCTTGAAAGGGGATTGTATTTTTTGGTGTGATTGCGGCGGCCTATCAGAAGATAGTCTGGAGAATTATAAGGGAACTATGATATGTGCGTCAAAAGTTCGATGGAGAGCAGTGAACGAATATATCGGTTCAAAAGAGGTTTACACACCAATAGGTTAAACGCCTTCTCAGCATCTGTGCGAACACTGAAAAATATTGGGTTTAATAAAGGGCAGCAGTCAACCGTTGTATGCTTTCCTGATCCCGCTATGCATGTTATGAGGTGAAAGAATGAGTGATCGAAAGAAAGAAATTATACTGAAAACTTTAATTGTCATCGGTATAGGTTCCTTGACCGCTCTCCTGTTAATGATACCCTTGTGTATGATTGTTGACACAAGCGTTGAAAAAAATTTTGAAGTGACAGTTACAATAGGCTATATTGAAATGGGCCTAATGATGGCATCAGGTATCTTGCTCCTTATTTTGCAATTTGTTTGGGGCGGGCTAAAGCAAAAGCCCGTTGCTGCGGAGCGGCTTACCTCTCCCTATCAAAGCTATGAGGCGGTGGTTAATCATATAATCAGCAACTTGGCTACCGCTCCCATGTTCTTGATATGAACGGCCCGTCTTACCGGCTGTTGGAAACGCAAAGTGGCTCAAGTGTTGAGTAGCACAAATTGGTCAGGTGGCTCAAGTATTCGTTAGCAAAAGTGGCTCTAATATTCGCTAGCACC
>JAAXZS010000186.1 GCA_012719745.1 Clostridiales bacterium
CTGCTGGGGGGCGTTCTTTTCGGGAATGTCCAGAATGCCGCCGCTTTTTTCCGGGCCGGGGGGTGTATGATCTGCTGTCGGTGTTGCCGGAGGAGCGCCCCAGCAGTCGCTGCCCATATTTTTGAGGTTTTTTTCCGTCATGGTGCGGATGACCTCCAGCTGCTGCAGAATGATCTGATCTTTTTTATCCATACTGTTCGACTCCTTACGAGTGCGTCAGACGCACATTTTTCATGGCACGGAAAAGAAGGGCTGTTACAAAACCGGTGATGGCGCCGGTGAAAAGCGCCACGATCAGCAAAACAGGCAGATAGCCCACCGCGGCGGTGGAGCCAAGGGTGATGGCGGCCGCACCGATCTGCCCAATGTTGTGAGCTGCCGCGCCGCCGCTAGAAACACCAAAAATGGAGAGTTTTTTGAATCTCTTTAGCAAAATCATGGCCAGCATGGCTAAAACGCCGCCCATGAGAGAGAAAATGAGCGCCGAGGCGTTGCCGGCAAAGACGGCGCCCAGGAGGCATCGGGCCACCAGAATGGATAGTGCCGGCCAGACGCCCAATTCATAAAGAGCGAACACGGTGACGATATTGGCAAGCCCCAGCTTGATGCCGGGCAGAGGAATCAGGAGAGAAATGGGAAACAGGTTTTCCATATAACTGAGGCCCAGCGCCAGCGCCGTCAAAACGGCGCAAAGGGCCAGCTTCTGCGTACTGACTTTCATAAAATCCCCTCCTTAGCCAAGCACCGCGTCCACATCGGATTTGGCGCCCACCAGCTGAACGATGACTTGCTCCGGCAGACACACGATACTCTGCCCGGCGCGGGTAATCTTGCCGGTATGGACGCAGTCCTGGGTGGGACAGGTGGCGGAGGAAACGCTGACGCCGTCAGGAGCCAGGACGATATTGACCGTATAGGTCCCTTCCACGGTGATGGTCTCCTCAGCGGATAAAGAGGCCAGAGCGACTCGCTCCACCTCTTCCCCTCGGTGGGTGATGACGGCGGTAAGGTTGCCGCTGCCGCTGTGAAAGCCGTAAAAGCCCCAGAAGGCGCCCACGGCCAGCAGCAATACGACTGCCGCCACCAGCGCGTCCCACCAGCAGGGCTTCAGTTTAACCGATGGCTGCGTATGCATAGGAGCTTCCCTCCACGCTTTCCAGATTGTCCGCAAGACCGGGGGTGTAGAGTACCCGCCCGTCGGCGGTGATGAGCACCATGTCAAAATCATCGCTATGGGAGCGCCAATAGGCGGTGGCCTTATCCAGACCCATGACGTAAAGAGCTGTGGAATAGGCGTCGCACATGGTACCGTTGGTACCGATGATGGTGACGGAGGTGAGATCACCCTGCACCGGGTAGCCGGTGGCGGGGTCGATAATGTGCTGATATACGGTGCCGTCTTCCCCCGTAAAATAGCGCTGATAGCCGCCGGAGGTGACGGCGAACTGATCGGACAGCGTCACAAGAGCGGCGTAGCCGGCAGAATTCTGCGGGTCCTGAATGGCCACCCGCCAGCCCTCTTTCTTGCTCTTCATGCCGCAGGCGTAGACATTGCCGCCCAGCGAGATGACGCCGGAGGTGACGCCGTTTTCCTTGAAGACGGCGGCAATGCGGTCGGAGGCGTAGCCTTTGGCGATGCCCCCCAGATCAACGGAACAGCCCACGTCCAGTGTCACTGCGGTACCGCTGAGGGAAACGTGCCCGCTGCCCACAAGGGGCAAAAGCGCGTCGATCTCGGCCTGGGTGGGGACCTGGGGATTGTCGGTGGTGATGCCCCAGGCAGCTACCACCGGCGCAATGGTCATGTCGAAGGCACCGTCCGTCATCTGAGCGTAGGTAAGAGCGGCGGAGAGGAGGGAGGCCGTTTCTTCACTGACAGTGCCGCCGCTGCCGGCGTTGAGCTGGGAGATCTCGCTGGTGGCAATGGTGTTGGACAGCTGGGCTTCCAACCGGTTAATCTCCTTTGCGGCTGCATTGACCGCGGTTTCAGCGCTGGGACCGTAGGCCGTCAGCTTCATCACGGTGTCCATGGCAAAAATGTCCGCGGTATAGCTTTTAGGTGAGCCACAGGCGGCAAGACTGCCTGCAAGACACAGTGCCGCCAGCAGGGCAAATAGTCGTTTTATATATTTCCTCACAGCTCTCGGCGTCCTTCCAGTGCCCGCATCAGCGTGGCGTCGTCGGCAAATTCCAGATGGCCGCCCACGGGGATGCCGTAGGCCAGACGCGTCACCTTTACCCCAAAGGGCTTGAGAAGACGGGACAGATACATGGCAGTGGCCTCCCCTTCAGTGTCGGGATTGGTGGCCATAATGACCTCATTGACGCCGCCGGCGGCCACACGCTCTAAAAGGGATTTGATTTGTAAATCGTCAGGACCCACATGATTCATGGGGGAAATGACGCCGTGGAGCACATGATAGCGGCCACTGAACTCCCGTGTCCGCTCCATGGCCACCACATCCCTGGGATCGGCCACCACGCAGATGGTGCCCTCATCCCGCTTGGGAGAGGCACAGATGGGACAAAGACCTCCTGCAGTGAGATTTTGGCACACGGGACAGAAGGTGACGTTTTTTTTGGCGTTGACAATGGCGTCGGCAAAGGCCTGCGCCTCCTCTTGTGGGAGACTGAGCACATAAAAAGCCAGACGCTGGGCGGATTTGCCGCCGATGCCAGGCAGGCGGGCAAACTGCTCCACCAGTGCCTCCAGCGGCGCAGGAAAATACTCCATAGGATTTAACCTCTCAATTCAGCAATACGGGCGGAAATATCGGCGGCCTTGTACACGGCGGATCCGGCCACCAGCACGTTGGCACCGGAGGCGATGCACAGTCTGGCTGTTTCCGAATCCACGCCGCCATCCACCTCCAGCTCACACCGGGGATTCATGGCGTCGATGTAGCCGCGGATGGCCTGCACCTTGGGCATCATGTCGGCCATAAATTTCTGGCCGCCGAAGCCCGGCTCCACTGTCATCACCAGAATCATTTCCACCTCATTGATGTAGGGCAGCACAGCCGAAGCGGGGGTTTTAGGCTTTACCACAATGCCGGCGCGCTTCCATTTGTTGTGGATCTTCACCAGCGCCTTGCGAATATTCTCCTCGCTGTCGGCCTCCACATGGCAGGTGACGATGTCTGCCCCCGCGTCACAGAAGGCATCCACATAGCGGATGGGACGGTCAATCATCAAGTGTACATCCAGGGGCAGCTTTGTGATGGGCCGGATGGATTTGACCACCGGGATACCGATGGAGATGTTGGGGACAAACAGCCCGTCCATCACATCCACATGCACATAGTCGGCGGTGGAAATATGCTCGATGTCGCGCTGTAAATTGGCAAAATCCGCGGAGAGGATCGAGGGAGAAATTTTAATCATCAGAATCCATCCTTTTTCAAAGTTATGGGAAAAACTGCGGGAAGGTGTGTCCCGTCGAAACGATCCCTCAGGCACCGCCCGGGAAAGAGACGCATACCATACAGTAAGCGGTGCAAAAGACCGGTTCGAACCGTTTCACTTGCGCAACTGACCGCCCCGGAGCCGGGGCGCGCCGCTTTTCAGGATAGAGGCCGGCAGGCGTTGCCTGCCGGCTTCGTTGTTTCCATTATAACAACAAGAAAAATAGTTTGCAACGCATAAAAGCGGTTTTGGGACATGCTGAAAATGAGGGATGGGCGGAACGTACCAAAAGAAAGGGAGTAAATCATGTCTATTTTGTGAATTTTGCGGGGTCACCCTTTACCTTTGCCAATTTTTCATGTAAAATAAACACTTGTAAGATTTCCGACGTAAAAGAAACGAGGCAAGATATATGGGTTTCTTTCAAAGAATAGGCAATGCGCTGGCTCGGTTCATGTATGGCCGCAATGGGGCGGATCAGCTGGGGCTGACCATGATCTGGACTGCCATCCTGCTGGACATTGCAAACTGGATCGTCCGCAACCAGACGGTGGACGCCATTATCGGCGCGGCGGCGCTGATTCTGACCATTTGGGCCATCTTCCGCATGTTTTCCCGCAATCTGTATAAACGGCGGGAGGAGAACACCCGCTTTCTCAACAAACTCTGGTATCCGGTGAAGCGCTCCTTTGCCAATGCCAAAATCCGCTCCCGGGATAAAGAGCATAAGTATTTTACCTGCAGTAACTGTCACACCATGTGCCGCGTGCCCAAAGGAAAGGGGAACATTGTGATTACCTGCCCTAAATGCGGTACGGAGATCCATGGGAAAAGCTGATATAAAAATGATAAAACACGGCGCAGCCTCATGCTGCGCCGTGTTTCTTTTTACAGTACCTTGGACAAAAAGTCCTGGAGCCGGGGATCCCGGGGATGATCGAAAAGCTCTGCGGGGGTGTTTTCCTCGCGGATGGCGCCATCGGCCATAAAGACCACCCGGTCGGCTACTTCCCGGGCGAAGCCCATCTCGTGGGTGACCACGGCCATGGTCATGCCGTCCTTGGCCAGATCCCGCATCAGATCCAGCACCTCACCCACCATCTCGGGGTCAAGAGCGGAGGTGGGCTCGTCAAAGAGCATGACCTCAGGGTTCATAGCCAGCGCCCGGACAATGGCAATACGCTGCTTCTGCCCGCCGGAGAGCATGTTGGGATACTCGCCGGCCTTATCCTTCAGACCGATGCGATCCAAAAGCTCGTAGGCCTGGGCCTCGGCTTCTCCCTTCGTTTTCAGCTTCAGTGTGATGGGCGCCATGGTGATGTTTTGCAGGACCGTTTTGTGAGGAAAGAGGTTGAAATGCTGAAACACCATGCCCATCTTCTGGCGGTGGAGGTTGATGTCCACCGATTTGTCCGCCAGATTAACGCCCTCAAAATAGATGGCGCCGCTGGTGGGATCCTCCAGCAGATTCAAGGAACGCAGCAGCGTGGACTTGCCGGAGCCGGAAGGGCCGATGAGGGCCACCACCTCACCCTTGCCAATGGTCAGACTGCAGTCGTTCAGGGCCACCACCTTGCCGTGGTTATACTCTTTGACCAGGTGTTCCACAGAGATCAGCTTATTGTTTGTCGCCACGGCGCATCCTCCTCTCTACCGCTTCAATGGCCTTGGAAGCGGGGTAATTGATGACAAAGTAGATCAGCGCCACAAACACGAAGGGCGCCAGCGTGATATAGGTGGTGCCGGAGACGGTTTGGGCGGCATACATCAGCTCAGCCATACCCAGTGCGGAGCAAATGGAGGACTCCTTCACCATGGTCACCACCTCGTTGGCAAGAGCCGGCAGTACGTTTTTGATGGCCTGGGGCAGTACCACCAGACGCATGGACTGCCAGGAGCTTAAGCCCAGAGAGCGAGCCGCCTCCGTCTGGCCGTGATCCACCGCCAGAATACCGGCACGGAAGATTTCGGCCACATAGGCGGAGCTGTTCAGAGCCAGCGCCACCACGCCGGGGATAAAGCGGTTGATGGCGATGAAGCCGAAGAGAAGGTGCCGGGGCAGCTCAATATAATGGAAAAGGCCAAAATAGATGATACTTAGCTGCACCAGCAGGGGGGTAGAACGGAAAACGGCAATGTAGGCACCGGAAATGCCCCGCACCAGCCGGTTTTTGTTCAGGCGCATGATGGCCAGCAACAGTGCCGGAATCACGGCCAGCGCCACAGATACAACCGCCAGCAAAAGGGTATACTCAAAACCCTTTACAAAGGCGGGCAGGTATTTGGGCAGAAAAGAAAAATTAAAAAAACTTGTGGGCTCCATATTGGCAAACAGGTCACTCCACACGGCGGTCAGCCCCTTTCAAATAGTGGGATTCAATAACGCGGCAGCGTGCAAGGCCGTATTCCGACCCTGCACGTTGGCGTAAATTTTTCGCTGATGGTACGATTACTCTTTGATGTAAGAGTTTGTGCTGGCGACCTGCTCTTCAATAGCGGTGATCTTGGCGTTGTTGTCGGCAGTCAGCTCGGCAATAGCGGCGTTGATACCGGGCAGCAGACCCTTGGGGTCGCCCTTTTGCACCAGCACGCGGTAAGGCTCGGTCTCGCCCCAGTCAACCACGTTTTCCAGAATGGCCAGGTCGCTGTTGGCTTCCATGTACTGTTTGCCCACGTTGCCATCCAGAACCAGCAGATCAATGGTACCGTTTTTCAGCTCATTGATGAGGGTGGGAACCAGAGACTCGGTGATCATGCCGGGAGCTGCCTTGTCAAACTTGTCAGCGGCGGCGTTGGCCTTGGTGGTATTCTTCTGAGCACCGATAATGACATTGGCCTGATTGATGGCGTCCTCGGTAGTATATTTGCTGAGATTATCGGACTTTACCAGAATAACGGGGGGCAGGTCGGTGTAGTAGGGATCGGAGAAGTCGGCGGACAGAGCACGCTCGTCTGTGTACTCGCAGGCGGCCAGAACCATATCAAAGTCGCCGTTGCCCAGGGAGGTGACCAGGTTGTCAAAGTTCATGGACTCGATCTGCAGCTCCATGCTCATGCTCTTGGCAATGTACTTGCCCACTTCCACGTCGATGCCGGCGTACTGGGTCAGCGCCTCGTCGGAGAAGAATTCGTAGGGGGGATAATCGGGGCTGGTGCCCATCACCAGCGTGGTGGATTTGGGTGTTTCGGTGGTACCGGTGTCGGTGCCGCTTGTCTTGCTGCCGCAAGCTGCCAGCGCCAGCGTCATGACCACGGCCATGATAAGTGCAAAAATCTTTTTCATCGTTTCTCTTCCTTTTCAATATGTATTTGGTTCTATACCAAACCCCGGAGGGGATATAGACGGTTTTGCGTCTGGAATGTATTGTTCCCTTTGAACAATGCTTACTATACACGCCTCATGCATAAATGTCAACACTATTTTGCATAAATTTTCAGAGAGAACAGTGAATTTGTTCATAATATATGCAATAGGAATAAAAAAAGCGGGGACGCAATGTGAAATATGCACAAAAATACAACTGCATAAATGAATATATATCCACATATTCGGTATACAAAAAAGGAACCGCTTTAGAAGAGCGGTTCCTTTTATAACAGAACGATATGTTTTACTCGTTGATCAGGCGGCCGGAGAAGAGATAGGCGCCGGCATAATAGCTTTCATTCAGGGAACTGATGGTGACGCCATAGCTTGAGCTGGCGTGGATGAAGCAGCCGCCGCCGATGTAGATGCCCACATGGCTGATGCCGCTTGTGTAAGTGGAGAAGAAGACCAGATCACCGGCCTGCCGCTCACTGTCACTGATGGGGGTGCACTGCGCGTACTGATCGCTGGCACCATGAATAAGGGAGATGCCGAACTGGGCAAAGACCTGCATGGTGAAGCCGGAACAGTCCACGCCGGAGCGGCTGATGCCGCCGTAGACATAGGGGGTTCCCAGATAGGTTTCGGCGTAGGCCACCACATCCTCCCGGAGGGTGCTGGTGGCGGCGGTGCCGGCGTAGTCAGCATAGTGGACGGCCTGACAGCCATCGGCGCTGACAAACCCGCTGGCGGAGCCAAAGGAAATTTCATACCAGTCGCCGCAGACGCTCAGCAGGCGGGCCACCTTACCGTTGGGGGCAGTACGTACCACGGAGAATTCCTCTCCTGCTCCGCTGCGGATATTGAGACCGCCACAGGAAAACATGACGCCGTCATAGGTAGAAAGCAATTCGGCCTGCGCGGCTGCTTTTGCTTCGGCCTCTGCCGCAGCTTCCGCTGCCGCCCGGGCCTGTTCTTCCTTGAGAACCATTGCCTTTGCGGCCATTTGGGACAGATCGACACTGCCTTCATCCCCACTGAGCATACCCAAATCAATGGCCAGACTCAGCGCCTTGCCGTTTGAAAGTGTGTCAGAGGCGGAGGAAGCGCCTGTATTGGCAATTTCAGCTGCCGCGGCAGCATATGGATCCTGTATTTCCGAGGGGGGAGAACTCTTTTGATCGTCTGCGTTGGCAACGATAAAACTGGAGAATACCAGCGACACGGCCAATAAAAGACAAGCCAGTTTTCTGCTCATAAGAAGTTACCTGCCGTTCGTTTTTTTCAAGGTGGGGGACTTTTTCCCACCGCTTGAGTATAACACAGGTCAAACAAAAAAGCTACAACAAATTACAAAAAGGTGACAACTTTTTCAGAACGGTTAAAAAGCATGGCGGAGTGTGTCCTGATACCACTGCTAGAAGGGGCTGATCCATATAATTTTCCATAAAAACCAGGAAAGGAAGTAGTAAACGGAAAAATTTCTTGATATGATATGTAAAACGGAATTTACAAAAGCAGCAGCCCTGACTACGCCTGCCAAGACAATTGCGGGCAGCGCGCCCTCTGCCATATTTTTTGAAGGATGTGAAAAAATGAATGTACTTGTTCAGATCATAGTCCCGGCTATTACTTTTCTGCTTGGCTATTTTGCGGAAAAGCTGTTGGACTTAAGTGTAAAAAAATGCAGGGAGGCGGCAGCAAAGAAAAAGGCCAGGAAAATGGTCTCCTCCCAGACGGATATATTGATAACTGCCGTGGGGTATCCATTTATCTCCCCACATCAGGAGGTTAAATGTACGGAAACGGGGAAGAAAATGTATCTTGCGTTTCCGGAGGAGCGGCGCTCGGAGCTGCCGGCCAGCAGCGGCACGTTTGAAACCAAGGACGAGCTTTCCTATCCGATCCATCTTGACGGCGTAGAGGATACGCTGCTGAAGGGTCTGGTTGAAAAAAACAGAAGCGCGGTGGCGGAGTGTTTTATCAACCGGACAGGCGGAATGTATTTTAACGGCGAAAAATACGGTATTTCTTACTTCGACGGGTATTCACGCACCTGTGATGAGGCCGAAAAGCCCATACTGACATATCGGCTTTATAAAACGGACTATTTCACCCACAGCGTATTGCAGGAGACCATCAAGGATTTGTCGAAGCAATACGGCGAGCTGAGCGTCCAGCGCCTGAATACTGAATTCGCCCCCTTTCGGACCTCTATGGGTGTGAGTATTATTGTTGAACTTCCTAAATCAAATCAGATCATACTGACACAGCGGGCCAGGTCCTCCTCCTATACGGAAAATGCAGTGTGGTACTATGTGTCCGCTACAGAAGCTTTTTCGGAAACGGATTATGACAGCTTCATGAGGGGTCCCAGCCTACTCAACTGTATCAAAAGAGGCGTGCTGGAGGAGCTGAATATCAATTCGCAGATGTATGACGAAGCGGATATCAAAATTTATGCTGCCTTTTTTGAAAAATACTTCTTCCAGGATGGACTGGTCGCTAAAATTACCTTACATAATGATGTGGGATTTGAAACGATCGCTGCCTCCAAGGATAGCGCCAAGGACAGCGTTCTGGAGGTTGGCAATCTATTTGTGCTGGAGAACAGCGCTTCTGCCATCAGCGGTTTTATCCGTAATAACCGGCAGACCATGCGTGCGCAGACAATTTTTGCCCTGGAATGCCACATGGCAAGGCTGTAAGCAAAGAAACGCGGAAAAGAAATAAAAAAAGTCTGTCATCCAAAAAGGATGGCAGACTTTTTTTGAAAGTAGTGACCTATTCTGATACGAAATGCACACCCTACCGACCTTTCGTGTAAAGGTTCAAAGGGTGTGCATTTTTTAATTATTCCCCAAGACCGCAAAAGAAAGACCGCAAAACCCGTTCACCCAAAAAGGTGTGCGGTCTTGCGGTCTTACTCGTTTCGGTGCGGTTATGCTCCGACCTTGATTTCTGTGCCGTTGGCAAATGCAAAGGTGATTTCGCCGTTCCTGTGGACGATGGCCTTTTCAATCATCACCGTCCAGATGGTGTCATTCCAGTCGTGCATCACTTCTGGCTGTTTCTTGAGGGTGCGGATATAAAGTGCCATCTTCTTATCCTGCTGACTGCGGGCGGTACGTAGGCTCTGCAATCGCTCCAGTTCAGCAGCTGCTTTCTCGTACCGTTCGGTGAGGGCTTCGTACTTTTTGAGGTAGGCTTCCTGGGACTGTGCCGTGGATGCGTTTTCCTTGACTGCCGCCTTGACCAGTTCGGCAACCACCTGGGTTTCTTCAAGCTGCCGTTCAATGTCGGCATCCAGTGTTCCGAAGTCCATCAGTTTCTGCCGCCATGCTTCGATTTCCTTTATAATCTGCACTCGATCCTGCATCATCAGATTGTAGGCTTTTATGAAAAGCCGCTGTACGGTTTCGGTGTCTAATGCAGGGGTGTGGCAGTGTTCCTCGCTTGCGAATTTGCCGTTGCACTGCCAAATGGTGCGGCGGTACTGGTCGGTGGAGTGCCATACCTTGGGGCCGAAGAAAGCACCGCAGTCCTCGCAGACCAGTTTGGCAGAAAGAACGCTTTTGCCGCTGTAGGCTTTGCCCAGGGTCTTCCGTCTGGCGAACTCTGCCTGTACCTGCTCCCATTCGTCCGGCTCAATGATGGCGGGATGGCTGCCCGTCACATAATACTGCGGGACTTCACCCTCGTTGGGTTTCATTTTCTTTTCCAGAAAGTCCACTGTGAACTTCTTCTGGAGCAGCGCATCACCCTTGTATTTTTCGTTCTGAAGGATACTGGTGACCGTAGTCTTGCTCCATTTTGCTTTGCCGCCCGGTGACGGGATGCCCAACTCTTCCAGGTACTTGCAAATGCCTGCCTGGGTTTTGCCCTCAAGGAAAAGCCCATAAATCAGCTTCACGACCCTTGCTTCGCTTTCGACCACCGCAGGCCGTCCATCCTCGCCCTTTTCATAACCGAGGAAGCGTTTGTACGGCAGATGCACTTTGCCATCGGAGAAGCTCTTGCGCTGTCCCCAGGTGATGTTTTCGGAAATGCTGCGGCTTTCTTCCTGTGCCAGAGAGGACATGATGGTGATGAGCAGTTCGCCCTTGCCGTCAAAGGTGTAGATGCCCTCTTTTTCAAAATAGCACTCCACGCCGTTCTCTTTCAGCTTTCGGATGGTGACCAGGCTGTCAACCGTGTTTCTTGCAAATCGGCTGACCGACTTGGTAACGATGAGGTCAATTTTGCCGTCCAGGGCATCGGTGATCATTTCTTTAAAACCCTCACGGCGCTTGGTGTTAGTGCCGGAAATGCCCTCGTCCGTATAGACTTTTACGAACTCCCATTCCGGCTTGGACTGTATGAATTTGGTGTAGTAATCCACCTGCGCCTCGTAACTGGTGAACTGCTCATCGCTGTCGGTGGAAACACGGGCGTATCCGGCGACACGTCTTTTCCGTGCTGCCACCGAAGGCAGATGCGTCAGTGGGTTTATGGTTGCAGGTATCATTGTAACTTTAGGCATTCTGGTTCCTCCTTTCCAGGGCTTTCTGACGGGCGGTTGCTTTCATCTCGTCCGTCCAACTTTGTCGGCGTGAGCGGTCTTGCCATGTCCGTGTGATCTCCGAACCGTCAAAGAAACGAAAAATCAGCACATTCCCGTTGCAGACCAGGATGCTCTTTATGAGCCTGCGGAGTAATTCCTCCGAAAAATCCACCTGTCCAAGCACTTCTGCGGTCACTGCCTGCAAGGTTTCTTCGGGGATCTGCTTGGATGCACAGGCGGCTTTTCCTATCGAATTGAATGTACCGCAAACCCAGACGGGACCCGTTTTCGTGACCTTGCGCCGATAGTTCTTTCCGCAGCCGTCACAAACCAGAAGGCTTGTGAAAGGGTACGCTTTCTTGGGCGCAGGCTTTTTCAAGAACCGAGCCGCCCGTCGGGTTTTCTCTGCCTGCACCGCTTGGGCAGTTCACCGTTATTGATGATGGTTTTCTTGGTGATGTGGTTCTCACGGAATGTTTTCTGTAAAATTAGATTCCCCGTATAGGTGTAGTTGCTGAGTATCTTTGAAATTACGGACTGGCCCCATTGTTTGCCGAAGCGTGACGGGATGCCGTCCTCATTCAGTCTCTTGGCAATGGTAAGGTAGCCATCGCCGGAAAGGTACTCGTTGTAAATGCGGCGGACAAGGTCTGCTTCCTCTGGAATAATCTCTTACAGACAGTTTTTCATTAGATATCCGAGCATAGCCCCGTTCCAGGGCATCCCTTCCTCGAAGTTCCGCTTGATGCGCCATTTCTGGTTCTCACTGGCGGATCGGCTTTCTTCCTGTGCGTAGGATGCCAGGATGGTCATCATCAGTTCACCATCACCGCTCATAGTGTGGATATTCTGCTCCTCAAAGAAAATGTCCACCCCCCAGGCTTTGAAGTCACGGACGGTCTGTAGCAGCGTGACCGTGTTTCGTGCAAAGCGGGAGATGGACTTTGTAATCACCATATCGATTTTTCCGGCGCGGCAGTCAGCGATAAGTCTCTGAAAATCTGCTCTGGATTCCTTTGTGCCGGTCTTGGCTTCATCAGCAAATCTACCGTTACTGTTTTTTGACACAGGGCATCACCGCAATACTTCTCGTTACGGAGAATGCCGAGGACGCTGCCGGAACTCCATGTCGATAGACCCTTTACAGTCAGAATGCCGCTCTTTGTCAGCAAGTCTGCAATCTGTGTGGAGGAATAGCCCTCCAGATAAAGACTGTAGATGGTTCGTACCACATCGGCTTCGTCCTCATCAATCTCCCAATCATGGCCTTTATAGCCGAGGAGAGACCAGTTAGGGTAAATGCCCAAGCCCTGGGCTCGGCGGCGCTTGAATGACCATTTCAGGCTGTTTGACTTTTGTTCGGACTCACTCTGGGCAACGAGGCTCAAAACGGTGATAACCATATCGCTGCTACGGTCCAGGGTGTTCAGTTTTTCCGTTTCAAAGTACACACCTACGGGAGGGTCGAGTTTACGGAGCATAAAGATGTAGTTCAGACTGTCCAGGACATTACGGGCAAAACGGCTGACCTGCTTGGTGATAATTAGATCGATTTCACCGGCCTTGCATTTCTCTATCATTTCAAGAAAATGCTCACGATGCAGAACCGAAGTGCCGGAAATGCCCTCATCCGCAAAGATGCCTGCAAACTCCCAATCTGGGTTCTCCTGGATCATTTTCGTGTAGTTCTGCACCTGCAACTCATAGCTGCTTGCCTGGTTGTCCTCTTCAGTGCTGACACGGCAATAGGCACAGACGCGGAGTTTTTTCTTTTCCGCATCTGTGACCAGATCCTTTTTTGCCGGTATAATCTGCACTTCCTTCTGAGGACCGTTGGCATACGCCTCACGAATCGCATCTTTGGTAGACTGCCTTTTCTCATCACTACGCCCACGCGGTCGAAGTGGTTGTTTCTTGGTTATTTTCATACGGGTTCACCTCCTCCCGCTGCGGAATTATAGCTGTGGCAAGAAACCCACAGGCTACGGCAGCACGGAGCCGGCGCCCTATTATTATAATGCAAATACATTTCTTTTGAGTGCTATTTGCCACTCTTGCTGTATGTAATGAGGGCAAAAAAAATAAGAAGCCCGAAGGCTTCCTATTATTCAGTGTCATGGCTCATTGCTTTGAGCATTTGGATGGCTGCGGATTTCTGGCTCGGAGTGAGGCAGACCCAGCAGTCAAACAGTTCCTTCATATCCGAGGTGAGTTCCACCATATCCGTGTCGGCGAAGAACTGCGACATAGTGATGCCAAATCCTCTGCATATCGTCTCAAGGGTCGCAACGGAGGGAACCGTATTTCTTCTGAAAATGTTACCAATCGTGGATTGTGCCAAACCGCACTCTTTTGAAAGTTTGTACTCCGTCCATCCGCGCTCTCGCAATAACTGCTGGAGACGAGCGTGCGTATCCATAGCATCACCACCTTTCTCATAACTATTTTACTTCCAAGTTGAGCAATAAAATACATACGAGTTGAAACGAGAATAGGTATATGGTATGATGTATTGTTAGTAGAACAGAAATGCGGGGGGGTTGTTATGACCGAAACTGAAAAGAGAATGCACAGGGTGTGCTTTACGGGTCATCGCCCCGAAAAGCTGACACGCCACGAAAAGGCCATCAAGAAAGACCTGGAAAAGGAAATCCGCCAGGCAGTTGCTGGCGGACTGAATGTCTTTATTACGGGTATGGCAAGGGGCGTAGATATCTGGGCGGCAC
>JAAXZS010000142.1 GCA_012719745.1 Clostridiales bacterium
CCTCAGAATCCCCCGGTTCACAAAGGGCCGCCAAAGAGCCGGCTTGTGATCCACTACCAGAAGCGCCAGACCGGCTGCGTGCAGCTTTTGCAAAAGCTTTGTCACCATGACGCAGGCGTCCGGATCCAGGTTGGCCAGCGGTTCATCCAGAATCAGAAGACGCGCCTGGGTGGCCAGCGCAGTAGCCAGCGCCAGCTTTTGCTTGGTGCCACCGGAGAGCGTATAGATGGGGGCGGTTTTTACTTCCCGCAGCTCCACCAGATCCAAAAGAGCCTCCATCCGGGCGTTTAGATCGCCTGCATAGTGGATGTTTTCCAGAGCAAAGAGGATTTCGTGATCCACCCGGTCCATGCAGAACTGATTGTCCGGATTCTGAAACAATATGGAGACGTAACCGGCCCGCTTGCTCACCGGCATAGCGGAGAGTCTTTCGCCACACAGCAGCAGTTCCCCTTCCAGATACCCGGCGTAGGCCGGATACAAGCCCGCCAGACAATAGGCCAGTGTGCTTTTGCCGCAGCCGGAGGGCCCCATCAGCAAAACGGCTTCCCCCGGGGCCACGGTCAGATCAAGACCGGCAAAAACCGGCTTGGCTTTTTTGGTGTATCGAAAGGTGAGATCACGGCAGGAGAGCAGGGGCTCAGTCATCACAGCGGCCAAGAGCGTAGCCTTTCAGGAGCTTTGTCTTTGCCAGACCGTCGCCCACGATCTTGCACAATACGCCGGAGAAGAGCAGAGAGCTGAATTTTACGCCTCCTTGGTGGGACTGTTGACGGAAAGGGTGAAATGGATCACATAGTGAGAAACATTTTGTTCGGTGGCGGCGCAGACCGCCTGCAAATAGGAAAAAATATCCTGAATGTCGCCGGAAACACGGGTGGCATAATGGATGGAGGTGGTTTCCAGCCCGTAATCCTTTGCCAGCTCCACCGCCTTTACGATGTGGGGCATATAGTCGGCCACGCCCATAAACCACATTGGCCTTAACTTAGGGAGCAATTAAAATAGGAATGCAGTTTACAACTTAAGCAGTGGTTTGCCAGCTCATATATGTAAGCCTGACCGGAAAAGGAATATTGCAGAAATTATGGCGTAAAATCCAAAAAAGTGGAATTGGATTGGGGAACAATAATTGTTCAAAAAATGGTGCAAAGAACAGTTGCCGTTATACACAAGCTCTGCTATGATAGATAAGGAAGATTATATGCATTGAGATAGCCGCCTTGTGGTGTGCCTGCCTGAAAGGAGTCATCCCATGAACGTAACCGTCGCGGATTGTCTGAAGCTTCCCACACTGCGTGAGGCGCAGCTGATTGCAGGCGCAAAAGGCCTAAAGCGCGCTGTTTCCTCGGTTAGTGTATTGGAATGGCCGGAGATTCACCTTTTATCAGATGAGGTAATTATCGGAAATGAACTGATTATTTCCGCATTGGTGCCTGTCAAAGACAATGTGGAGCGGCAGTGCAGTTTGCTGCGCCATTTGCGTAGTATGGGCTCGGCCTGCCTGGTGCTCTTCTATGTGGGTATTTTTATTCCCCGGATCGATGAGGCCCTGATTGCGGTGGCAGACGAAATAAGCTTTCCTCTGATTGTCATGCCCTGCGGACGGATGGACTTTCGTTACTCGGACGTAATTACTGATGTGGTGGAGTACATTCATACACGGCGTATGGAGGGCAATTACTACATGGCGGAGGTCATGAACAGTATTGCGCTGTTGGAGCCGCAAAAGCGCAATATTAACACCGTGCTGCGCCTGCTGGCGGACAGAATGCGGTGTACGCTGCTTTTGAGTGACAGATATTTGGAACGCAAGGGGGCCGCTGCGTGGCCGGTATCCAATCAATGGGACTATCAAATGCTGCTACAGCGGCTGCAAAGATGCAAAGACCAGCTCAAGCGGCAGACAGAGATGGAGATCGAGGGAAGGCCGCTTACGCTGTGGGATGTGCCTGTCCCGTCAAAAACTCACCGAGGGATGCATTTATTCGCACTGGATGAGTTCAACCAGCTGAAAGAGGAGGCACTTCAGCAGGCCGTGGATGTGGTGGCGCTATTTCTGAATATTTGGGATAAGGGAACCTATTATGACGGAACAGATGCTCTGGTAGACGCTATTCTGACCGACGATCCTGCCAAGATGCGAAAGCTGGCGCTGCAAATGGGAATTTCCATTGATGCGGTACATACCATGTGGGTGCTGCAAACCGCGGAGCCCGAGAGCGGACAGGAGCTTACGGAAAGCCAAAAGCTGGATATTATTTTAAAACTGAAGATTTATTTGCAGGACTACCACAAAATTGTCATTGTCGATAGCCACGATCCTCACATTGTGGCGCTGACGGATGGACTGGTGCTGGAGGAAAACGTAAGAAACCTCAGCGAAGCCTTTGTGGAAAGCCTGCAAAAGGAAGACTATGATGTCCGATGCTGCATTTTTGAGGAATTGAACAATACCTCAGAAACGAGAGACGCCTATAATCGCATGGTGAATTGCTTTACCGAGCTTTGCCTAACTTATCCCCAAAGGCGGGTGTACACCGACAGCGATGTGCGCTTTGTACGTTCCTGTATGGATTGTGTCCGGCAGGGGGAGGACTTTGTGGCAGGCTGCCTGTTGCCGATTCACAAGCTACAGGATGTCACAGACGGTGATGTGCTGATCGAAACGCTGTGCACCTATCTTCTAGATGCCGAAGCCAATACACAGCGGACGGGCACACTTCTATACCTGCATAAGAACACCGTCCACTACCGGCTCAATAAGATCCGAAATGTGCTTAAGTGTGATCTGGTGCAGATGCCGGCTGCCCTTGCTGTGTATCAGGCGGCGGCTATTTATCGAATATTGAAGGGGTTTTAGCCGCAAATAGCCACTTATTGCTGCAAATAGAACAAAGAGGAACCGCTTTTGCGGTTCCTCTTTGTTTGCTGATACAACAGAGAGGGAATTATTATTGGACGGCCATCCGATGACCGCGCTCATTAAAAAAGGTATAGTTTTAAAAGGAGGAACGAATAGCCTCAAAAAAATATGAAAATGGAGGATCACAAAATGGCTACGGAAAAGAATTACCTGCTTGAACAGGACCTTACAAACATTATCTATGGGGCCACTATTCTGGGCGCCGGCGGTGGCGGTTCCGCTTCCGGCGGCTTGAGCCTTCTAAGCAGCGACAAGAAAGAGCACGGCGATCCCAAACTGGAAATGATCCCCGCCAACAAAATGAAAAAAGGCGCCTATGCGGCGGTAACAGCCGGAATGGGTTCTCCCAAGGCCTTGCTGGACGTGGATTTCACGCCTTACGCGGTCAACGCCTATAATACGCTGGTGGAAATGGCTGCCTCCATGGGACGGGAACTGGCCTATACCATTCCCGTTGAAATCGGTGGATTTAATACCTTTGTTCCCATGCTGATTGCCATGATGAACGATATTCCCGTGATAGACGCTGACGGCGCCGCCCGGGCGGTTCCCGCACTGGATACCCTGCTGCTGCATGTCAACGGACTGGATACCTCTCCGCTGGCCATGGCTGACAGCAAAAATAATCGTCTGACCATTGAACTGGCTGACCCCCGGGACGCATCCGAGGCGGAAAACATCGGCCGGAATATCTGCGTCGCCTTTAATATGATGGCAGGTCTGTCCGGCTGGATGGTCACCCAGGAGCAGATCCAGGACGCCATCGGAAACGGAACCATCAGCTATGCCAAATCTGTAGGCGCCTGCATGGCCCGGTATAAGAGCGAAGATACCACCATGAATCTGTATGAATACCTGCACACCAAGGGGAATTTACCCAGCAAGGCTATTTGCAGGGGTAAGATCACCAAGGTGGAGACCAAGACGGCCGGCGGGTTTGACTATGGTGTGGCCATCGTCGCCGGTGAAGATGGGCATGAGTATAAGGTACTGTTCCAGAACGAAAATCTGGTGCTCTTTGATAACGGCAGAGTCGTCATGACAGCGCCCGATATTATTTCTTTCTATGACATCGATAACGGTATGCCGCTGACCAATGCGGACACCGCCGAAGGACAGCACGTTGATATTGGCATTCTCAAGGTGGATGAGCGCTGGTGGAAACGCGGCGAAGCCGTCATCAACGACGTGTGGGCGCCTTACTTTAAGAATGTGGAATATGACGGCAGAATCGTCCGTTTTCCGGAGAACTGACACACTACATAAAATGCTTTGACTCTATTCCTTGGAGCGGATACGGGGGGACGGGCGGCTGTCCCGTCCCCCCGTCTGCTTCCGGCCAATTTCCCCATCCCAAAAATAATTGGAGAGGAGAATCATACGATGGAAGAAAATAAAGCGGCTGTCAAAGAAACAAAACAGGAGGACAAGGGGCTTTCCCAGATCCAACCCAATGAAAAACGAACATGGTGGAGCATTGCCTTTATCTGGGTGGGTACCATGATCTGCATTCCTATGTTGATGGTGGGCGGTATCTTTGGTAGTGTACTGACAATGAACTCTATTGTCTGGGCCACGATCATTGGGTTCGCCATCTGCTGCCTGATGATGATCCTGGGTGGTATCGTAGGCTCCGATACGGGGCTGAACGCTACTATGTGCTCGACCCGTGCCTTCGGCATGACGGGCGCCAACTTTACCATGGCACTGGTCATTTTTATCTGCGAGGCGGGCTGGTTTGCCGTGCAGACGGCCACCTGCGCCGTGGCCTTCAACACGCTGATGGTACAGCTGAACATTGCATTTCCTTTCTGGCTGTCCTGTATTATCTGGGGCACTGTGATGTTCATTACCGCCGTTTACGGGGTAAAGTGGATGGCTGTGCTGAACTACATCGCCGTACCGCTGCTGGTAATCCTGTGTGCCTATGGTGGTATTCACTCTATCAACGCCACGGGCTGGAGCCATATTACCGGCGCCGTTACAGAAAACCTGATGACGCTACCAGCGGCCATTTCCACAGTTATCGGCCTGTTCGCGCTGGGTGCGACCTGTAACTCTGACTATACCCGCTACTGCAAGACCCGGGGTGATGTCATTAAAGCTACCATTATCGGCGTTATGCCAGCGGCTTTGCTGATGATTATGGTGGGCGCCATCATGTCCATCGGCACCGGCAACTACGATGTCGCCGCCATGTTTGCTGGTCTGGGATTGCCGATCATTGCCATGCTGGTGCTGATCCTGGCCACTTGGACCACCAATACCGGCAACGCTTATATGTCCGGCCTTGCCGCTTGCAAAATGTTTTCCATCAAGGACAGCAAGCGCCCACTGGTGACCATGTTCTGCGGTGTGCTGGGAGTCGTTCTGGCTATCGCGGGTTTGGCAAATTTCCTGAACACATACATCAGTATTTTGGGCGCGGTGGTGCCCCCTATTATGGGTGTGGTTATCTGTGACTACTGGGTCATTTGCAAGGCAAAGAAGGAGAACTGGTCGCCTGTTCGGGGCATCAACTGGATCGGCATTATCGCCTGGGTCATCGGCGGCGGTTTCGCACTGATAGAGACGCTGGGCGTCGTGAAGATTTTTTCCTCCGCTTTGGACGGAGTCATCCTGGCTTTCGTGGCCTACTGGATCCTCTATGCGCTGCTGAAGGATACCAAGCTGGCAGGCTCCGGCAGTATGACCATTGAGGATGCCTGCGCAATCGCACAGTAAGGAGTGTTGCACCATGAGTAAAGAAAAAGCATTGGATATTGTGTTGTCCGAATTTTTAAAACTGGCAAGTGTTCCCCGCCCTTCCCATCATGAGGAGCGGGTTAGTGAGTACCTGTATCAGTGGGCAAAAAACCACGGTCTTGCCGTGGAAAAAGATTCCATGAACGAGATCATTATTGATAAGCCTGCCTCTCCGGGCTGTGAAAATGTTCCCCGAGTTATTTTTCAGGCCCACATGGATATGGTCTGTGTGTGCGAAAAGGGCATTACATATGATCCCATGAACGACCCCATCAAGGTCATCAACGATGGCGTGACACTGACCGCTGAAGGAACCAGCCTGGGTGCCGACGATGGCATCGGCGTGGCCATGTGTCTCTATCTCCTGCAGGATAATACCCTGCGTCACGGCCCCATCCGCGCTGTCTTCACCACCAACGAGGAGGACGGCATGGACTCTATGGCCATAGACCCCAAATATCTGGAGGGCAATTATTTGGTCAATCTGGACTGGGAGACACTGGGCTCTCTGTGCAATTCCTGCGCCGGAGGAGATTTCTTCAATTACAGCCATAGTGCCGAATGGGAAACGCCTGTTCCCGGCAGCAAGACGCTGAGCATTACCTTCAATAATTTACTGGGCGGACACTCCGGCGTCGGCATCAACAAAGGACACGCAAATGCTCTAGTCAGCATCGCCACACTTCTGAGCATGTTGCAGCAGGGCGGCGTCAGCTACCGCATTGCCTCCTTTTCCGGCGGGCAGGCTAAGAATGCTATTCCTGCCTTTGGCTCCGCTGCGATTGCCATTGCTGCCGATGAAGAAACAAAAGCAAGAGAGATCATCAGCGTATTCCGCAGAGAGTTTGAGGAGGCCTTTGGCAATATCGAGGAAAACATGGCGTTTACCGCCGAGATTACCAATGTCGCCCCCGCTCGTGTACTGACGGGTGAAATCGGTTACGGAATGGTAGGCCTAATGACTACTGTCCCCAACAATGTGCACACCATGAGCCCCTTTATTGACGGACTGGTTGAAAGCTCTGCCAATCTGGGCGTGGTTTCCGTGGATGATGAAATGGTGCGTTTTACTGTGTTTGCCCGCAGCTCTGTGGCTTACCAGGCAACCCAGATCGGCGTTATCTGCGCCGCGCTGGCCAGCAGCTTTGGCTTTTCCTTCGACAGTGAAGGGCATGTACCCGGCTGGTCGGTCAATCCTAACAGCAAGCTGACCCATATTACCTGTGACGCCTATCAGCATCTCACCGGTACGGAAATGGTGGTGGAGCCGGTGCACGCCGGCGTGGAGTGCGGCGCCTTTGCCGAGAAAAATCCCAACCTGGACATGATCGCTATCGGACCGACTCTCTTGGATGTGCACACACCCAAGGAGTCCTGCAAAATCGAGGATGTTAAGATTACCACAGAACTGCTGATCGAGATCCTGGAGCGCATTGCCCAATAGACCGCTGCCTGACAAATTGCTTTCTTTCCATTATCTCCTAAAAGCCGATAACCGGGTGCGGTGATGCCGCAGCCGGTTATCGGCTTTTCCATGTATGGAGACATGACCACTCTGCATATCCTTGAGCAGCGCTCGTGTAGTTTCGCTATAATGACCACAATGGCAGACCTTGCATCCTGCGGGGTGATTCCAAAAGGCGAGGGGCACCGGAAAACAGTTTTACAAGTCTGCTATTCTATGCTACTATCAAGTTATAGACGTAGGTTTTTTATAAATTGGAAAGGGGTGACACCGCTGTCTGAAACTTTGCATTCAAAACGGATCTGGAGGTGCTGAATGGGCGATAACGGGAGAAATGGAGTAACCGGTGATCGGCTGGCAGAGGAAATTGTGGAGGAGTTTGAAAAGCTCTGCGCCATTCCTCACGGCAGCGGCAACGAGTAGGCTCTCAGCGATTATCTGAAAGACCGGCTGACACCCTTTGCCACCTGTGTGGAGCAGGATAAAAGCGGAAATCTGATGGCGGAGATTCCGGCCGATTTATCCGAAAACACTACCCCTGTCACCATTTTGCAGGCTCATATGGATATGGTGGTGGCTGTGTCCGATACTTCTCTTGGCAGCAATCCGGTGATTATACCGGTGCGCCGCTCAGGCGTTTTGCAAAGTGATGGACGGACATCCCTGGGGGCGGACAACGGAATCGGTGTGGCGGTTATTCTGACACTTGTCTGCCGCCATGATTTTCCCCACGGCCCGCTGCGTGTCCTTTTTACCATTTCAGAGGAAATAGGGCTTAAGGGAGCTGGGGAGATTCCGCCAAGATGGCTGGCAGGTGCGTCTTATCTCATCAATACGGACGGCTTTCACGCCGATACCGAGCTGATCGGCTGCAAGGGCGGCTGCCGGGAAACCTTTTCCCGGAAAATGTGCACCGAGCCGGTTATACCTTCCTATACGGCCTTTCACATCGGCCTCTCCGGCTTTACCGGCGGGCATTCCGGCGATGATATTGACAAGAGCCTTTGCAACGCCGTGCAGGCACTGGCCTGCATTTTGTCCGCCGCAGATATACCGGAGATGCGGATCGGCAGCTTTCGGGGCGGTGTGGGGTTCAATGTGATCCCCGCCCGGAGCGATGCCGTGGTGTTTGCCCCGATAGAAAAGAGCGCACCCTTTACACAGCTGCTGCGAGAAGTAGGGGGAAGAGTCCTTTCGGAATATCAGGACAGGGGAACGCTGTCCATTAAGCGGTGTGTCAGCCCCGACCGGTGGTGGCAGGCGTCTTTTCAAAAGGAAGTTCTCCAATTTTTGACTCAGTTGGAAAACGGCGTATGTGAAAGAATACCCGAAACCGGCGCCGTCAGCAGCTCCTGTAATCTGGGACGCGTGCTGCTGCGAGAAAATATGCTTTTGGCGCAGGTGATGTTTCGCTGTGATAAGAGACGGCAGGAGCAGCGGATGCTTGCCCGGCACAGCGCACTTGCGGAATGCTGCGGTTTTGAAAGCCGGATGTCAGGGTATCACAGCTGGCACACCGCCCCTGACAGCACCCTCTCTGAGACGGTCTGTCAGGCGTATGAGAAACTGACCGGCGTCCCTATTTTGCGGAAGACGGCAAAGGTGGGACTTGAAACAGCCCTCTTCCAGGAAAAAGCACCGGAAATACAGATGGTGTGTCTGGGCGCCGATATTCAACACGCGCACTCTGTCAACGAATGTGTGCGGGAGGGGAGCGCCGTCCTGCTGTTTCGCCTGATCCAAAAGACACTGACGGCTCTTGAAAATGGCGGAAAACCAGTGGGAACACCGGGGCGGTTTTAAGATGACAGGATACTGGGCAGAGACAGCTATATGTGCATTCAGATAAAAATACAAAAAACAGGGAGGAAGTATTATGAAAAATCGTGTCATTACCATCAGCCGTGAATTTGGCAGCGGCGGCAGAACCATTGGCCGGAAGGTGGCCGAAAAACTGAATATTCCCTGTTACGATCAGGAACTGATCGAAAAAATTGCCGCAGAGAGCGGATTTGCAAAAGAATATGTGGCGGAACACGGGGAGAGCGCCCCGCAGATCGGGTGGTTTGCCAACGTTCTTGCAGAGCGGGATTATTACGGACACTCTGTGCAGGATGATCTTTGGATCATTCAGCGGAAGGTCATCCTGTCGCTGGCAGAAAAAGGCCCCTGTGTGATGGTGGGACGGTGCGCGGACTATATTCTGAAGGACGCGGCGGACTGTCTGACCGTATTTGTCCACGCAGATCCGGAGAAGAGAGCGGAGCGCATTGTCCGGCAGTACGGGGAGCGTACTGATTCCCCCCAGAAGCGGCTCAAGGACAAGGACAAACGCCGTGCGGCTTACTATCATTTTTACACGGACAGGGATTGGAGCGCCGCA
Source organism: Clostridiales bacterium (assembly GCA_012719745.1). GTDB lineage: Bacteria > Bacillota > Clostridia > Oscillospirales > Oscillospiraceae > Vescimonas. Next base: position 9,520 of record JAAXZS010000142.1, read on the forward strand.
CAGAACTATCAGGTCTGCCTGGACAGCGGTGTGTTTGGTATTGAAAAATGCACGAAAATTTTGGCTGAACTGTATTGAAGCGGCTGACGGGACAACGCGGTGGATAAAAAAGAACGGAGCGTGTCAAACATTGGTTGACACGCTCCGCTTTTTTACGGTTCTGAGAGCTGCTGAAAACAGGCGTTAAGGTAAATAATATGAGAGACGGCCGTGATGGCGCTTTGCAGCATTTCCTTTTCAATGGTGGATGTGGTCCCCACAGGCTCTGCTCTGTCTTTCAGGCCAAAGCGATAGTAGAGAACATTCTCCATTTCCGAACAGAAATAGTTATAGGCCACCTCGTCGGAATAGAGACCCTGTTGGCGGGTAAACAGCTTGCCAATGTGCTCCAGCGGCGTAACCTGCTTTAAAAGAGTGATGCAGACCAGCCGGGCAATCTGAGGGGCATAGTACTGCTTGCGGACAGGGTTGGTAACAAGCCCCTGCTTTACATAGTTGCGAAGCATGGAATTGGTAATACTTACACATCCCAGGGGCTTCAGAGCCTGATTGATATATTTGGTTGTCTGCTCCAAATAGAGCCCTACATCCGGCAGTTCGGCAAAGCGGGGCAGATGAAAGTTTTGCATAGAATCCGCCAGTGCGGTTTTAATTTTTATTTCCATATGGCTATTATATTTTCAAAAACAAAAAAAGTCAACAGTACCCTATAAAAGGTTTTCCAAAAACCCTTGACGAAGTATTAAAAATATGATACGATGACCCCGCAAACCGCCCCGGAAAAACACAAGACTGCGGAGAGCAGGCAAAGAATACAATGCCGCGATTTCCCGGGTCAGAAAGTGAAATATTATAACGGAGAATAAAATGAATATAAAACTGGTGGCGGATTCATCTGCCAATTTAAATGAATGCGAGAAAATAAATTTTTCTGTGGCGCCTCTTAGCGTCGTTGTGGGAGAGCGGGCGTTCAGAGACGACGCGCAGCTGGATGTTTCGGATATGCTGCACGCCATGAAGCATCACAAGGGGAAGACCAGTACTGCCTGCCCCGGCGTGCAGGACTGGCTGAGTGCCTTTGGAGAAGCGGAAGCAGTGTTGGGAGTCACGATTACCAGTGCACTCTCCGGTACATACAATACGGCCGCGATGGCGGCCCGGGAATACGGCGAAGCGCATCCCGACCGAAAGGTATTTATCCTGGATTCCCTGTCCACAGGCCCGGAGATGGAGTTGATTCTGGAAAAATATCAGGAATGTATGGACCGGGGTGAGGAATTTGAGACGATCTGTAAGAAAACGCAGCGGTATGCCGATCGGACACAACTCCTTTTTTCATTGGAATCCTTATCTAATCTGGTCAAAAACGGCCGGGTGAGTCCGGCGGCCGCCGTTGCGGCGGGACTGCTGGGTATCCGGCTGGTGGGCCGTGCCGGAAAAGAGGGAACACTGGAACCGCTTTGCAAGTGCAGGGGAGAAAAGCGTGCTATCCGGCGGCTGCTGGAAGCTATGCTGGAATCCGGGTATCAAGGTGGGAAGGTACGAATTTCCCACACCGACAATGAGCCGGCGGCGCATGCGCTGGAAGAGGAGATCCGGCAGCGCTTTCCGGACAGCGACATTGCCATTCGGAGCAACACAGGCCTTTGCTCCTACTATGCGGAGCGGGGCGGATTCCTGGTGGGGTATGAAACCTGAGCGGCAAAAGGCGATGGAGTCCGACGCATAAAAAAACAACGTAAAATAAAAAGATGTTTTTTTGATGTAATGGCAGGAACGGAAAATGAATTGGATTGATGAAGCTGCAATAAGACTTAAAAAGAAAAACCAGATACTGTTTGCAAAAGACGACGCATATTTGCAGGATTTAGCCGCGTTGTTTCAGAGACAGAACCATCGTGTGATAGCTCTGTGGGCCTTTGATTTTGCCGCTGAGTCTGTAGCGAAACTTGTGGAGCACTATCCGGCGGAAAAGCGCCCGGCAGAAGGGCTGAAAGCGGCACAAAACTGGGCTGCCGGACATATCAAAATGCGGCTGGCCCAGCGAAAAATTCTGGACTGTCACGCTTTCGCAAAAGAAATTGACTGCAAGGAGCATATTGCTGCGTGCCATGCCATTGGGCAGGCATGCTCGGTTGTGCACACCGTCGGGCACGCCATGGGTTACCCTGTTTATGATCTTACGTCCATTATATTAAGGCTGGGAATCAAAAACTGCTTGCAGGCGGTGGAACAACGCAAGCAGGCGTATATCGACAGACTGCTTTATTGGCAGAACCATGTAAACGATTATGAAGGCACATGGGCGGACTTTATGCTGAAATAGGGACAATAGATTAAATAGCCGGCTGGCTTTTTACAACCAGTCGGCTATTTAATTTATACACGACCGCAGATGCCGTGACTTATGCGGGCGACACCACACCGGTTTTTAAACGAGCGTATGCAAAGAAATAAAAGAAAAAATCAATTTCATCATCCGGTATTTACTGTTTTATGAAAAATATGGTATACTAATTGTCGAAAAAAGTAATGTGACAGAAAGAACAAAGCTTAAAAAATTAAAATGTGCGGCAGACAGAAGCACCATTTTTCATCGCATGTTGCAACTTGGGTAAGGCGCGGCAAACCGATGGATTTATAGCCATTGGCTTATTTATGCGCATAATCAGCCGCCTTTTTTATACATCAGAAGCCGGGAAAAAATGGCCGATACCGATGGCTGCCTGTTCCGAAGAAGGTGCATAAAGGGAGCGTATCGGCACAGCACGTTAATGGGTGCTGCGCCTGGGGTATATTTCAGATGATTTCCCTCAAACGTTTATGAACCATTGCTTCCAGGGAAAAACCATCGATCGTTGAGAAGAAAAGAGAACGTAGGGGGTGATGGCAATGGAAACAGATGAATCGCTGTACGAACACTATTTGAACGGCGACGATGATGCGCTGCGGATACTTCTGGAACGGCACCGTGATGGACTTGTACTGTTTCTTTACGGCATAGTTGGAAATATGGCAGATGCGGAAGATCTGATGATGGATGCCTTTGCAACACTGCTCGCCAAGAATAAATCCTTTTGCGGAAACGCCTCTTTTAAAACATGGCTGTTTGCCATTGCGCGTCACAAAGCAATCTCTTTTCTTCGGAAACAAAGAATTGCTACAACCCAGCTGGATGAAGCTGTATTGGCAGACGGTGCTGCGGATCTTCCACTTCTACAGGCCGAGCATCGCCGTGTTCTACTTGCTGCCATGGAAAGGCTGAAAGCGGAATACAGGTATGTGCTGCTGCTGTTTTATTTTGAAGATATGAATTGCGAACAGATTGCGGTGGTCATGAAAATAACCAGGCGGAAGGTGTCTGATCTGCTCTACCGAGGCAAGCAGGCACTGAAAAAAGAACTGGAACAGGAGGGATTTGCCGATGCGCAGCTTGGATGAACAAATAAGAGAAATCCAAAAGAGGGAAGCCGATATGAGAGAGAAACAGCACAATCGGCGCATTACTTTGGCTTCTGGTCTTTCCTGCGCGGTATGTCTGTGCCTCATTGCTGCTACGGTAAAGTACCTGCCTTTTATGGAGCGTCAGACAGAAAATACAATTCCCCTTTATTACGGGTCGGCCTTGTTTAAAAGCCCCGCCGCAGGTCTGATCCTTATTATCCTGCTGTCCTTTGCGCTGGGAATTTCAGTGACACTGCTGTGTCGGTCACTGCGCAAGAACAGAAGGGGACGGGATAAAAAATGAAGCTGCTGCCTTTTGAACAGGTTGTCAATCTGATTCAGATGGCGACTCTGTTATTTTTGAGCAATTGGGTGTGGCTCGAAGCACGGCGCACCCAAGAGGAAACAGCCGTACATATTTTTGCCGCGGGACTTTTTAGCTTTTTCCTGGGGGACCTGTTCTGGACAGTACACCTACTGGTAAAGGGATGCGCTCCAGCGGTATTTTCCCCTGCTGACATTGCCTGGATCGGACAATTTGTATGGTTGTTCAGCGCTGTTCGGTCGCTTTGCCCCAAAGGTACTCCTCATCCGTGGTGGATAGGGGTGCTGCCGGCAGCCGTTTTGGCAAATTATATTGTTTGGATAACTTATATGGGATGTGAACCCTTTACAAACGCTTTGTGGTGTGTGGCCATAATGCTCTTTGCATGGCAGACAGGCTGTGGACTTGCCGCAAAGGGGAACAGGCTGCACCCGTTTTTTGTGTCTGCCACGGCCTATTTATTGGCAGAGCTTTTGCTGTTTTTGTCGGGAGGCGTACTCTACGCCGTTATGGATTTGCTGGTTACGGTCTGTGTTGTCCTGATGAGCATTACTTTGTTGAAGGGGGTGCGCCATGCTGGCTGAAAATTATTTTCTTTGTATGGCAGCTCCACTTGCTGTGGCGCTGCTGTTTGTAAAGGGCGGTGCGCGGCGTTTCTGTACATTTTTTCTTGCGGGACTGACCATGTGCCTTCTATCGGCCTATGTGGGCAGCTTTTTGGTGAGTGTGACGGGCTATTCGGTGGACGATGCTGCGGTGTATATCACACCAATTTCAGAGGAATTAATGAAAATGATGCCGCTCTTGTTTTATTACCTGGTATTCGAGCCCGAAGACAAACTTCTGCTCTCTGCTGCGGCAGCGGTGGGAGCGGGTTTTGCGACCTTTGAAAACAGCTATTATCTTTTGAGCATTGGCTCTGCCGCCCTTGACTATGTACTTATTCGCGGACTTGCCGTTGGAGTCATGCACACCATCTGCTCAATGGCGGTGCCGATGGTACTGATCCTGTTTCACGATGAAAAGCATATGAACGGCGTGTTGATGACGGGTATGACTGCTGTGGTGGTTACTTACCACGGACTGTATAATCTGCTGGTGTCAGTCCCCGGTATTTCACGTGTTCTGGGCTATGGCCTGCCGCTATGTACGGTGGTGGGGATTCTGGTACTGGTGCGCGTCCGAAAAAAAATCCTTGCACAGCAATTATGACAAAATTCTATCGTAAGCGCAAAAACAGCTGCGGGACAATCCGCAGCTGTTTTTTTGCGCTTTTACAATTTATTTGAAATTTACTGCGAGAATAGCGCACTTTTTGCGACTAATAGGTGAAAGCAAGACAAGCAGGCTTAAATTGCCGGGGGGAGGGACAACTTTCATGCGGACAAATGAAGAAACACTGCGGGAAATACGGCGAAGGGAAAACGCCATACGCAAGCGCCAGAAAACTCGCAGCATGGACAGTCTGGCAATTATAACATTCCTGCTGGCTACTACACTGCTTTCCTGCTTCGTGAGTCTGGATCGGGCGTCTCCGGGGACTGCCTCGCAGACAATTTATGGCTCGATCCTGTTTGGCGCGAATGAAGGCGGTTATGTACTGGCGGGCGTGCTGGCATTTATGGCCGGCGTGATTACGGCGGTTTTCTGTATCCGCGCACAAAAAAAGAAAAAGTACTTGAAACAAGGGGAGGAAGAAGAAAATGAAAAAAAGAACGTTGCGTCTGCTGTCGGCAGTCCTGATTCTCTGCCTTATTGCCATGAAACTGCCGGATGAATATCTGCGCATGAAGAATATCGACCTGTGCACGGGCTTGGAAGGACAGGACATCTACTCGCGGGGACATTTCAGCTACAGCCTGTCCAACAGCAATTTTTCCATAGATGGCAATAATGTTATCACGGTGACTCCCACCGAGGGAACCCGCTATATGAACAGTGATCTAACCATCACGTGGATCAGCGATACACTGGCTTTCAGTGCCTACGGTATTTCCGTGACGGTTCCGCTGGTCTGGACGAACTATACCACATCTGAACTGAACGAAAAATTTACCGCCAGCGTTAAGGTGGGAAATTTGACAGACGGTTATGAGACGGTATGGAGCAATCGGTATGGCCGTATAGATGAGTTTGACCTGCCAACTAAGGAGAAGATCCTAAATCTGATCCGGTATGACAGCTATAACAACGGGACTGAAAATTTGAAATACAGCGCCGTAGGGGGATACACATCGTCACAGACCACCGGACTTCAAATCACAGGCGATACGGAGTATATATTTGAGGTAACGCCGCGCACATATACACTGACGGTGACAGGCGTGCAGAACAAGGACGGCAGCACCACCACCAAAACATTTACAACGGGCTACGGCGAGGCATTCAATCTTGACGCTCTGGCGGAGACCAGAACGGATAACCCGGAATTGACTGATCAGCCGTATACCTCCTTCTTGAATCTGAGTGCTGCTGATGGCGATAATTTCCTGACAGACACAAAGGTGGATCTGAACTTTATTAATAAATACGGTACGTCCCCCACACTGACCGCCAATTATAATGACGACACCCGCCGGGCGACATACAGCTTCACCGGCATCACGGCACCGGACAAGACGGTGCTGTTTAAAAAGGGCACAAAACCGGATGCCTCCGCCTGGCTGCTGAGTTACATCAGGGAATTTGGCGGCGAAGATGCAGAACTGGCAGGCGTATCCCCAGACGAGTTGCCTACCAACAGCTCTATCACCTATGTGGTTTCCTGCCGGGTCGCTGCCGGGATTCCGACACATACCGTGACATTCAATGTGAATGGCGGAAATGAGCTTCAGGCACAGATATATCATGAAGGCTCCCTCGTCATTCAGCCGACTGCTGTAAAGCCGGGATACACCTTTAAGGGCTGGTATAAAGACCAGAGTCTTTCCACCGCTTTTGAAAAGCAGGAAAAGATGGGCGAAGAGGACATGACACTGTATGCGAAGTGGGAAGCCAGCACCTATCAGGTGACGCTCTATACCGGCAATACGGAGACGATTGAACCCGTCAATGTGACTTACAACACGGCATACACGCTCCCCAGTCCGGCCATGGAGACCCGTAAGTTCCTGGGCTGGTATACGGAAGAGAGCGGCGGTGATGCATATGCATCCACAGGTACCTTTACCAATACGACAAATCTGATGCTTTACGCACATTGGGGTGCCAAGGCGATTATTACTCTGAGCTTCACACCGAATAAGACGGATCAACAACCGCAGACGCACACCTACAATGAAACCCCCTGGACGTTTGCCTTCTCCACCAATCCGGAAGTGGCACCGGATTCATTTGTGGTGGAGTATAGCAAGCAGGGGTCGGACAACTGGACGACTGCCGCACCTACAGATGCCGGTACGTACGATGTCAAGATCAGCCGCCCGGCAGATAACGATTATAACGCAGTTGCCGAGCAGTTTACCTCTGCCGCCATTAAAATTGAAAAAGCAAATCTGGAGCTGACCAATTTTAAGGCCTATACAAAAGGCAACGTCGTCGTTTTCCAAAGACCGGATGGTATTAAGGGCGGTGGAATAGTGACGTATTATCTAAACGGCAATTCCTCCACTGACCCGAAAATGTCCGGCGTGAAGGCGGGCCAATATACTCCTAAGGTAAGTGTCTCCAAAAGCGCAAACTATCTTTCGGCGGAACTGTCCGCGCCCGCGATCAAGGTAACGGGACTTAAAAGCGGATGGGCCGGTGTCGAATTCACCATTCATACGGCAGATGTGGAAACGGCCGGAACAGACAGCACCGTTTATGGTCAGATCGTGCTGCCAGATGGCAGTTTCCTGCCATCCGCTGAGATCATTGAAGGCGACAGAGCAAATTATCTGAATAAGCAAATACCATCGCCGGGCAATGCCTTCGAGCGAAATGCCACTGAAACATACGAGATTGTCAAAAACATAGTCCCCTGGCAGGTGAGTAAGCTGCGGATCCATAAATTAGGAGATTATGAAAGTTCGGGCGGAGACTGGAAGGTTGACTGGATCAAGGTTAATGTACAGGAAAAAGAGGCACATATAGAAGAACACAGGATTCCCAATAGTCTTGATGATGAGATGCAGTGGCTGACAGGGAATGAGGCGTATGTGGGAGAACTCACCAGCTTCAACCGGGCAATTACTGCCGTGTATAATTTCTATTCCTTGAAAGTGGATGATGCCACCATACCGACAGAAAATACAACCATTGATCTGTCCGCTTCCAACACGGCCTATTCCTACACCTATTCGGGAAAAATCACAGATCAGTACGACACATACGACGCATTTTCCTACTATGATCCACCTGCGTTCAGCGTCAAGGCCAGTGATTCCGTTTATGATCAGTTTATCCATTTCACCGGCGTGACCGACTTCACCATTGATACGGAGGGCCTCGCAGCCTACATGAAGGAAAATAACAAAACCGAACAGTTCACCTACAAGGTTCAGATGACCCTTCCGGACCGCTCCACGACGTCCGCGCAGACAATCACTCATGAAAATAAAACAATAAATGCACTGGGATTTCGATTTGAAAAGATCATTTCTGTGAAGGCCCCCGCTGCTTCTCCCGCTGCTTCCCGTGCCGCGTTCCGGAGCGTTTTGCGTGCTCCGGCTGCCGGGGCTGTGCAGGAAACCTCTGTACAGACGGCTTCGGTACAGACAATGGGATTTAAGGCAACAGGTGCGGCCGCGCCGGTCGCACATAAACTGGCAGCCACACAACCGCTCTCTACACAGAAATTTGCCGTTTCGGTGGGCAAAGCGGCTGCCAAGCGGGGGCAGGTCATTGAACTGCCCGTATGCCTGGATCAGAATCCCAATCTGTGGGGCGTCTGGGCCAATGTGGATTACGACCACAGCGCGTTTGAGCTTCTAAGCTGCTCTGCGGGGGAAATTTTCGCGGCAAACGAATTTACCATGCGGAGTGACCTGACAAAAGCACCCTTCAGTTTCTTGGCGACGCGTAAAACACTGGATAACACGTCAGTCAACGGTGTACTTGTCCTATTGAAATTCATGGTAAAGCCAGACGCAGCGGAACAGACCTATGAGATCACTGCAAGTCCGCAGCAGGCTATTGACGCGGCGGGTGCGCTGCAAACGGCTGCCGTGGAAAAAGGCTCCCTTGAGGTAAAGGGTATCCAGCCCGGCGGTGATACGGGTGGTACGGACAATAGGGGTAATACGAATGATACGGGCAAAAATACGACGGGTTCACAGACGGGCGACAACAGTCTGGTACCCTGGATCATACTTCTACTTGCTTCAAGTGGTATGCTGACTATGGTTGTCGTGACCAAAAAACGCCGGAAAGAAAGCAATAAATAAACTTGGTGACAACGATCCTCGGAAAAAGAGGGGCTGTGCCAATCTTGCTTATTTACATGCTGCCGGAGATATTTTAAGACGGACCAAATCCGTATTTCAAACCGTTGATAAGTAAAAAGGTGAGGCTGCCAAGTAAGTGCTTGGCAGCCTCACCTTTTTGCAACTTAAAAGAGTTGGCATAAAAACTGGTTTCCGCGTTATGCTTTTTGGGGCCGTTGGGGCGGTTTCAAACGGATGATGGTGGCGGGGGATTGAAAAAGAGTTGCCTCTGTAATACCGCTGGATGGGGGGGATTGCGTGGCCGCTGCCAAATTCCTGAATCACCATATGACACTGGAGGGCCTTTTGCCAATGAATGAGCCAAAACGGCAAAAAGAATAGCACCCTGTTCCTACAAGAACAGGGTGCTATTCGTAACAGCCGGGTTCAATCACCTGAAGACCCTCCATTTCTGCTTTGATTTTTGCCTTTGCAACGAATGTCTCTACGCACACAGACCGTTTATCCGCACACACGAGGTATCAGATGAACTGTTTGCAACAAGGTCCTGGAGTACAATCAAATGCTTAGGCTAATATGCTGGGATATCAAAGAAAGAATACTTCTGGGATGTGGAAAAAGATACATTGAAAAAATACCGGGAAAACACGAACCAGTTGTCGGTGCGATCTTCAGCTTCCTGAGATCGCGGCAATCAGAACATGGGACTCACCCCTTTCGGTTACTGTCCGTTCCTGTTTCCAACTTCTTTTTCTGATTAAAATATACAAAATTTATTTGAAAATGTCAAGTGCTTTTTTGTAATTTAACAAATTATTCATATCATGAGACATGAAGGGCTTTGCGGCTTAAGGACCATTTTTGCTCTGCCGCCACACCTGCCGGGCCGGGAGCCCCGGGCGTTTCCAACAGCAGATAGTCGGTGGTAACACCAAATAATCGGCTCAGTGCTATCGCATTTTCGGTACGCGGTACGGCCGCGCCCTGCTCCCATTTGGAAAGAGCCTGGCGGGAGACCGCCGAAAAAAAGAAGGAGAAAAGAAACGGCTTCTGATCCAATTACGGCTACGCTTCCCCTTATCGGCAGAGAGGGAGGGGGATGCTGTCTCCTTTTAAACCAACTTTAATTCGGTGGCGACCTTGATAGCCTGCGAGCGGCTGTTGACATTCAGCTTACCATAAATATTGCCTGTGTGGAATTTTACGGTGCTGACGCTGATGTTCAGAAAATCAGCGATCTCATTGTTCCGTTTCCCCTGTATGATCAGTTGCAGCACGGCAAGCTCCGGCGGCGAAAGCTCGCCCTTGAGCCGCTTCTCCGGCTCGAGGTATTGGGGGTAGTGTAAAGCTTGCTCCCGGGTCAGAGACAGTACCGTGTCAAAATAGGACTTGTCTCCGTCATAGGCAAGGCGGTTAAGCAACGGGAAAACAGCAGCCCCTTCATCGGCCAGAAGCCGGGTAAAGCCATACACCTGACATTTTTGCAGTACCGCCGTGATTTCCTCCTGCCAGCACTGATCTTTCATCCGGAACAGAACAATGGCATATAGCATCTGGGTCTCCATTATGCCATAGGGGCGGTCATAGCGCTCGTAGTAAATTTTCAGCAGATTCAGCAGGGAAATGGCCTCCAGGTGCCGTCCCGCAAGCAGATAACCCCGTACCTTGGTGAGGTATTGATAGCGGGAGAGAATATAGAAAGTACACAGCTCATCAGGCGCATCCTGCTCCATCCACAATTTCACCTCGGCACAATTACCCCGCAGCATGGCAAATCTGGCACGCATGGCGTCGATATTGGGCAGAAAGGGCTTTTCCCGTTCGGAGACACACCGGGTTCTGAAGTTTTCAATCAGACTCTCTGCGGTATCCAGGCTGCCCTGATCCACGAAGGCCCGGGCCATAATCCCCAGTGTCGCAAATTGCATCTGGGCGGTGCCACGCAGCGTTGCCTGAGAGAGAGCAGTGTTAAGATGGGAAAGCACGTTGGTAAAGTTCAGCGTTTTGCTCTTTTCAAGGATACTTTCCCCCAGTGCGGCATCTGCCAGTCCTACACCGCATTTTCCGAAAATCAACTCTACCGGTGCCTTGAGCAGCGTATAGATGCTTTTGTCCCGCTTGCTCCACTCGGTAAAATCCTTGCCGCCGTTCATCAGACTGGGCATATCTCCGGTTACGCTGATCTCCTGCAAATGCAGTTTGCCGCCGCACAGCTCCGAGGCGCTGCGGATCAGGTCTAATACCTGCACCGACCCGCGATGGGGCAGTGCGATGCTCAGATAGAGCAACTTTTCCCGAGCAATTTTATAGCTGGGGCTGTTTTTGTCCAGCCTATTTTGGTACCGCTCCAGGGCGGCATACCATTTTTCACTCTCATCCGGGTGGCAGCACAGAGATTCCAGCATAGAAAGAGCACTCATCAGCTCCGGCGAACGCTCAATTAGATCTTGCGGTAGTGAGCGGTAATAAGGTTCCGTTTCATAAAATTGAGCATTGCTAGCGTTCTGGTTGGAATTTTCAATTAAAAGGGCAGAAAGCTTGTCAAGGTTTCCGGCCTTGCTGTAGTATTCCATGGCGTGAGGCAGATCGTCCTCCAGCTCATAATAGAGGCCGGCATTTTGGTAAATCTGGCGGATGTGGACAGCTGTACACAGCGTCTGCTGCTTTTTTTGCAGGTATTCCTGAAATGGTGGGAAAAAAGTATAGTCGTCCGGCGGCAAAAATTGCAAAAAGCTGCCGATGGCAAGAATGTGCGTAAGAGCCTGTTCGGCATTTCGCTTTCCTGTCACCATACTAACCAGCTTGACGCCAAAATGGGAAAAAGAGGATAAGTCCATTAGGAATTCCTGCAACTGTGTATCCCAGTTGCGAAACAAAATGGCGTCAAAATAATCGAATATATCCTGCTTCACGGTCAACATGGTGCACTCTGAATATGTCTCGGTTTTCAGCCGATGGGCGCAGAGATTGATGGCAACAGGCCAGCCTCTTGTATCAGATGTAATCTTTTCGCAGAGGAAACGGCTTGCCCTTACGCCGTTGAGACGGATCAGTTCCTCCGTTTCCTCTACAGAAAAGACAAAGTCCTCCATCCCAAAGCTTTGCAGCTGCCGGGTGATAAAGAAAGGCTTTAAATATGGCGGCAAAGCGGTGCGGCTGATCAAAATGAACTTGTGGGCGGAATTGGCGATGAACTCAACCAGGGTGTTGATTTCGTCAGTATCCTGCACTTGATAGAGATCGTCCAGCACAAGAAGCTTTGCTTTTTGCGCCTGTAATGTTTTAAAAAAGTTTTCATCTTTTGCAGAAATATATCGGTGGGGAAGCCCGGCCTTCTCCAAATAATGGAGGACAACTGTGGATTTTCCCCATCCGGTGTGGCAGCCGATATAAACAATTTTGCTTTTTTTCAGCGCTTTCCCGATTTTTACACAGAGCTGCGTACGATATATGGTCAAATCCGTTAGTTCGTACAAATCAGAATCCTCCTGAAAATATTTGAATAATGTATATCTGTTGTAGATTTTCTGTGGCTACACAGAAGTGCGGTTTTCTGCATTAGAACAGGCGACACCACACCTGCTATTGCGGCAAAATAAGAGGCCAATATACCTGTTCCGGGTATACCGGCCTTTTGCTGAGACGGTTACAGGCATTTATAAATCAGAATGGAACCCCGGCCCTTGCTGGGCAGCTTTTTAATGGCATACTTCTGGGGAAAGGCCCGCAGCAGATCAGACAGCTTGGAAAAGCCGTAGGAGCGGCAGTCAAAATCCGGCTTAGTCCGCTTGATATATGTGCCGGCAGAGCTGACATTCACATAACCGTCGTCGTCCTGGTATTTGTCCCAGGCGATTTTCAGCAGATTGTGGATCTCACCGATATTCTCCTTGTCCTTTTGGGCGACGGCAGTGGCTTTTCCGGGAACAGGTTCATCGGTGGCCAGGTTTTCCAGAAAGACAAACTCGTCGCAGGAATTGCGGAAAGATTCGGGGGTCTTCTTTTCACCGGCGCCCATCACATAAACGCCGGATTCGTGGAGTTTGATGGCCAGAGGCGTATAGTCGCTGTCGCTGGCTACAATCACAAAGGCATCGTAAATTTCGCTGTGCAGCAGATCCAGCGCATCGATGACCAGTGCCATATCGGTGGCGTTTTTGCCCACCACATAGTCAAACTGCTGCTCAGCCTTGATGGCCAGACGCTTGAGCTCTTCTTCCCAGTTTTTAAGAGCCTCCTTTTTCCAGTTGCCATAAGCCCGTTTCACCACAATACGCCCGTGGGTGGATACCTCCAGCATCACGGATTCCAGCTTGGAAAGCTGTGTATTGTCGGCATCCACCAGTACCACTATTTTTTGTAATTCACTCATACTGTCTCCTTAGGAAATAAACTTTTCCGAGGAATATCGCATTTTTAAATGCTGCGAAAAACCGCCTCGTCTGCTATTTGTTACATTATACCACAAAATGAAACAAAACGAAAGTATTTCCAAAGCCAGAAATGCAGGCGTGATGCTGTCATGATCTGCCGCGCAGCTGCCAGAAGGCCACAGCGCTGGCCGCGGCCACATTCAGGGAATCCACCTGGTGGGCCATGGGAATACGCGCGTGATAATCGCAGGCGGCAATGGTATCGGGAGAAAGACCGGTTCCCTCCGTGCCCAGCAGAATAGCCAGCTTCTCCTCTTCCATCAGGTGAGGATCATCTATGCTGACGGCAGTATCGCTCAGAGCCAGCGCCGCAATTTGGAAGCCCATCTCCTTCAGAGTCTCCATGGCCGGATGGGGCCACGGGCCAATTTGTGTCCAGGGTACCTGAAAAACGGCCCCCATGCTCACCCGCACCGCCCGCCGGTTCAGCACATCGCAGCAGGAGGGCGTGACCAGCACGGCGTCCATCCCCAGCGCCGCTGCCGAGCGAAAGACGGCGCCCACGTTGGCGGCGTCGGTAATATCCTCCAGCACGGCAATGCGCCGGGCGGCGGTGCACAGCGCGGCGACGTCCGGCTGCCGGGGACGGCGCATGGCGCACAATACGCCCCGGGACAGCTGAAAGCCGGTGAGTTGTTCCAACAGTGCGCTCTCAGCCGTGTAGACCGGGACATCAGCCTGTTGAGACAGCATATTTTGCGCCTTGCCGGTGATGTGGCGGCGCTCCATTAAAAAGGAAATCGGCTCACATCCGGCACGCAGGGCCAGCTCGATGACCTTGACGCTTTCAGCAATGAACACGGCCTTTTCCGCCTCCCGCCGGCTGCGAAGCTGAGATTCCGTCAGACGGGTAAAAACGGCCAGCTCAGGCGCGTTGAGATCGGTTATTTCAATAATAGAGGGCATGGGATTCTCCTGTTCCGCCTCCCGGCATAGAGCCGACAGTCAATGAAAAGTTTCAGCTTATTGTATCACTTTTTTCTCCGTTTTTCATTTTTTATTCAAATACAGAGCCGGACGCCCATTGAAGTGCGGGGCCGGCTCTGTTATAATCGCAGAGAAAAAACTGCAGGGGGATGTCCAAATGAACCAAAAGGAATTAAACGAAATACGCCGCAGATGGAAGCTGGATCGCAATGCCATCTCACGCATCTACGGCTGCTATGTAAACAGCAACAAAAGCGTGATCTCCACCTTTGATACATCCTTGGGCCTGATGCCCCAGGAAGAGACGGAGATGTATCTGGGATTGATGAAAAAAACGCTGTCGGGTACGCTGGGGAAAAACCTCATTGACATTGGCTTTTCCACCGCGCAGGTGGCGGACAGTGAGGAGCACCGGCTCCTGATGACGCTGAAAAACGCAGCCCTCAAGGATGATGAAGCCCGGGAAGCACTGTTTGGACGCATCATTGAGAGCCTTTCTCTGGAGGAGAGCAACTATCTGATTCTGCTGGCGGCCGACAGTTACGATGTGCCTTATCGAGGCAAGGACGACGAGCTGCAGTCCGACGCGGGCGGGGAAGTGTTCAGCTATTTCCTCTGTTGTATCTGTCCTGTGAAGGCATCGGAGCTGGAGCTGCGCTATCACAATGAAAGCGGCGAGTTCCGATCCTGTTCCACCGGACAGATCACCACCGCACCGGTGCTGGGCTTTCTGTTCCCTTGTTTTGATGACCGCTCTTCCAACATCTATAACGCCCTTTATTCCGCCCACAATCCCGCACTGATCCATCAGGAGCTGATCGACGCCGTTTTCCGCACCCAGCCGCCCATGACCGCGCCCGAGCAGAAGGACGCGTTCCAGACGGTGATGGAAAGCACCCTTGCGGAGGAATGCAGCTTTGATGTGGCACAGGCTGTCCATGAGCAGATCCGCTCCCGGATCGCGCTGCACAAGGAGGCAAAGATCCCGGAGATGCTGGCTCTTTCCGCCAACGAGATGGGTGATATTTTAAAGGACAGCGGCCTGACGGCGGCGAAAGCGGCCTCTTTCCAAGACGAGTGCCGGCGGCAGTTCGGCGATACGCCCCTGAACCCCACCAATATTATTGATCCCCGCAAATTTGATGTGGAA
>JAAXZS010000017.1 GCA_012719745.1 Clostridiales bacterium
CAGGGGAAGTGGATTATTGCCCCGATTTTTTATAATAGCGCTTATAAAAAGTGAACAGCAATCTGGCATCCCGGTATAATTCAGGTGCTCTCACCGGGCACAGATACGGAGGACCCCATGAAACTGCGTACTGTCCTGATCGTAGACGATCAGGCGATCAATCGGGCCATATTAAAAAAGCTCCTGTCGGGTTCCTATCTGACTCTGGAGGCCCGTGACGGTCGGGAAGCACTTACCGTTCTTCATGCCCACGCCAATGATATTGCAGCGGTACTGCTGGATATTGTGATGCCGGTGATGAACGGTTACGAGGTTCTGGAACAGATGGCTCAGGACAGCGGCCTGTCCAAGATTCCGGTCATCGTCTCCTCCCGCAATGATGACGCCGATTCCGAGATACACGCTCTGGCGCTGGGCGCCCAGGATTTTGTCAGCAAGCCTTTTAAGCCTGAGATCATTCTTCACCGGTTGCATAACATCATCCGTCTGCGCGAAACCGCGGCAATGGTGAATAAAGCTCGTCGGGACGAGCTGACGGGCCTTTATAATAAAGCCTATTTTCTTGAAAACGCGGCAGAATATTTGACCCAGCACCCCGACGGGCAGTACGATCTGATCTGCCTGAGTGTCGAACAGTTTCGCCTTGTAAACGAAATTTTCGGCATGAAAAAGGGGGATGAGTTGCTGCGTTATATTGGGGGACTTCTCAGCGAGATTCCGGAGCTGATCCTTACCTCCCGTTTCTCCGCTGATCTCTTTTATCTGCTGGTTCCCCACCGTGAACGGTACGATGAGGCGTTTTTATCACCTTATCTGGGAAAGCTGTCGGGCTTCCCTCTTGATATGGACATCCGTCCGTATTTCGGTGTCTACGTGATCTCCGACCGGTAGCTCTCTGTGGGCGCCATGTGCGACTGGGCCAAGCTGGCTGCGCAAAGCAGCAAGAGTGTCTATGACCGTGCCTGTTCTTATTATGACGAGGCGCTGCAGCAAAAGCAGCAGCAGGAGCAGTTTGTGCTTGCCAACATGCGCACAGCCCTGCTGGAGCGCCAGTTCCAGGTGTATTACCAACCCAAATATGACCTGAATAACGAGCTGATGGCGGGTGCCGAAGCTCTGGTTCGATGGATTCATCCCACAAAGGGTTTTCTGCCGCCCAGCGCTTTTATTCCCCTTTTTGAAAACAACGGTTATATCACCCATCTGGATGAATACGTATGGGAAACGGTCTGCCGGGATATTCGCGGCTGGATGGATCAGGGGTATACGCCCGTGACCATTTCGGCAAATGTCTCCCGGGCTGATCTCTATAATCCCCGGCTGCCGGACATTCTGCTGGGTCTTCTGGATAAATATAAGGTGCCTATCCGCTATTTCCATCTTGAGATCACGGAATCCGCCTATACCAACAATCCCCGGCAGATCGTCCAGGTGGTAAAAAATCTGCGGGAGTTAGGGTTTTCCATTGAAATGGACGATTTTGGCAGCGGCTACTCCTCTTTGAACATGCTGGCTGAGATGCCTGTGGACATTTTGAAGCTTGACATGGGCTTCATACAAAACGAAGCCGGCAGCGGCAATGGAAAAGGAATTCTTAACTTTGTCATCAGTCTTGCCAAATGGCTGGATCTTGCCGTCATAGCGGAGGGTGTGGAGACCGCCGATCAGATTGCCGCTCTGCGTTCCATGGACTGCAACTATGTCCAGGGCTTTTATTATGCCCGTCCCATGAAAAAAGAGGATTTCGATGTACTTCTGCGAACCGCGAAAGTCACGGAGATGGTCTGTACCAGTCAGGCAGTCCGGCTCTCCGCTCTACCTGCGCCGGCACCATCTTCAACATCGGATTTGCCGCTGATGCTCATCATTGATGATATAGAATTCAATCGTACCGTTCTTTCCTCTGCTTTTTCCGGGGAATACCGGATCGTGGAAAAGGAAAACGGCAGTACCGCCTGGGACTATCTGGAGGCGCACTACGCTGAGGTACGCATGATTCTGCTGGATCTGCTGATGCCTGTTGTCGACGGCTTTCAGCTGCTCAATAAAATCCGATTTGACGTGCGCACCCGGGATATTCCCGTTATCATTACCTCCCAGGGGGATACCAAAAGCGAACAGCGCGCTCTTGAAATGCAGGCGGACGATTTTATATCCAAACCCTATAATACGGTTGTCATTCGCCATCGGGTACGCAATGTGCAGGAAAGCAGCCGTCTGCGCCAGCTGGAGCGGCAGCACCGCATTGCGCAGATGCCGCTTCCGTCAATAGAGCGCAGTCAGGATGAATCGCTGACCCCGGAGGAGAAGACCCTGTTGGCCGTGGATGCTCTCATGCCTTATTTTGATATTGTGCGTCTGGTAGATGCCCGGCATACCCTTGTCCATGAGCCCGGCTGCGCGGGCTGTAGCGCCCACTCCTGCTTTTCCATCTGGGGAAAGACAGCGCGCTGCAGCAACTGCACCTCCTTACAGGCTCTTCAGAAAAAAAACCGCTGCAGCAAGCTGGAATACGACGGAAAGAACCTTTATTATGTCATTTCCGCTTATGTTCCCTACGGGGAAAGCGGAGCGGTACTTGAAATGGTTACCAGACTCGATGATCAGTATGTGGACAGCATTTTGGACCGCGGTATGCTGTATGTCAGCCTTGACACCATCAATCATCAGCAGGACCGCGACCCCCTGACCGGTGCTTTCAGCCGTCGGTATCTCAATGTGCGACTGGAGCATTATGTCACCAGCGCCCGTAGCCGCCAGACAGATCTGGGTGCCGCTATGGTGGACATCCGACATTTCAGACAATTCAATGATACCCTGGGTCACCTGATCAGCGATGAAATTCTCCGGTCTGTGGTCAAGCTGCTGCAATGCAATGTGGCGCAAAGCAAGGGTGATTTTGTGGCGCGGTATGACAACGACCGGTTCTTACTGGTCTGCCGGGACATCGCACCTGATGTTTTCGCCCGGCGTATAAAGGCCATCACCGGTCTGATGCACCACATTACCGTTTCTCAGCAGGTGTCGGTATCCGTGGAGGTTGTTGTAGGCTCCGTCAATCTCAGTGAGCTTTCCGGTGGCACCGGCCGGGATCTGATCCATGAAGCCGACCGCCGGTTGCTGCTGGCAAAGGCGACTTTGGATGCAGTTCCCCAATAAGCGTATCTTTTAGCTCTGCAAAGACAGCGCCTTTGCAGAGCTGTTGACTGTCAAAAAAGTGACTGCGGCACTTTTTTGAGACCTCTCGGTCGCGCCGCTGCGCGGCACAACCTTCCGGTTTCGCCGCCGATTGCGGCGGATCGGGGTATTTTTCCGACGCGCATGGCGTCAGAAAAATAATTTTTTCATTTATGTGCTTATACCGTAAAAGCGGAATACGGTTTTAACAGGCTATAGCTCAGCAAAGGCGCTGCCTTTGCTGAGCTGTTTTTTTCAAGAGGTACCCGGTACATATTCAAAGCTGGCGTGACGGCTATGCACATCGAAGCAAAGCTGTCCCGCCCGCCAAAGGCGGCAGCGTACGGACGCCTGGTGACTCTCCCGGATCGTCTGGGTCATTTGTCCCGCTATTGGCGCCAGCAGCGGATACCCCTCCTCTCCGCCTGTCACCTCCACCGATAGCAGGAGCTTTCCCTGAGACAGGGTAATGCGCGCCGGCCCCCCGGCGCAGATGCGGACGCCGTTGTAGGTGGCCAGACGAAATTCCTGTCCCGCCCATATGACCGAGCAGATGCAGCCGGTAAAGCGGCACGCAGCAAAGGGGATTCGGGCAATGGACAACATAATGGCGCAGGGGCCATCAAAATCATTGCACTGCATCCACAGATAGGCACTGGGAAAGGAGCGGCCTCTGTCCCACTCCACATATCCCTTTCCGCCGTCAAAGCATCTCTCTTCCCCGTCTACCCACAGTTTTCCCGAAAGGCTATGATCCATGCTGACAACACCGTGGCGGCACTCCATGGGGAAGTGGCGAAACGGTCCCATGATGTCGGAGGCAAGAGGCGTCATTGAACCGTAGTCAATCTGCCCTCGGATACCCGGCAGATTGACCATGATACCCCTGTCGGAAAAGCGGCAGCTTCCCGCCTGGATTTCCGTCCCATTTGCAGACAGGTTAGGCACGGAAAACTGTCGGGAACCCCGTGTGTCGATCACCTGCACAAAAGCGCCGTCTCCGGCTCTGCCGGGAATAAAGGCGATGGTATCGTCCCCCCGCTGCAACTTGTGGTACCAGCCCATAAAACGGTTCTCTTCTCTCCCCTTGTGTATCGTTTCCTTGACAAGCTCCATCTGCGCCGCCCCCTTTTTGTTAAGCAGTATCCCCACCCGAGCGGAAAATTATATCACCTCCACTATATGGTATCAGCCTGCCAACGATAGATCAGCTTTATCTGTCCTTCTTTTGGGACAGGTTAGCCTGTAAACTATTTTTATATTCACCGCCAGGAAAAAAGAGCGGTAAAAATTTTGAGTATAAGGTGGGATATCATGAATGAGCAGGACTGGCTGCTTCTGTTTCAAAAAAATGAAATAAGTGACAAGACGCCGGGACAATTGTCCGATTTTCTGTATAAAGAGGGGTATTTTGACCTTATGGACGCCTATCTGCCCCAGCTCCCTGTCAGAAAAATTCATTCGGATCGGTCGGACACCTATTTTCCCTATCTGAAAACCCTTGCCATCGGACCGCTGCGCGCACTGATTGCCCAGGTATTTGACAGGATCACCTATCACCGCGGCCCGGCGCTTTCCGATTGCCGTCTTTTCTTCATTGAAGCCTTTTACCGCATGATTTCACTGCTGGCGCTGCGCCCCACCGTTATGGATCTTTATCAGAGCCGCTGTCGCTCCATTCCCTATGAGCCGGGCATTTACCGCATCATGGTTCCCCCCGGAGCAGGCCCCGTCTTTTCCCCCGAATCCGCACTTTTCGCCTGCCGGTCTGAGCGTTTATCCGACCGGGCCGTTCTCTATATCGGCACGGCAGACGGAGCGGACGGTCTCCGGGGTGAGCTGTGGAAGCTGGTGCAGTACGGCCGGGGTATCGGCACGGCGCCCCGGGGCGGAGACGCGCTCTGGCAGCTTCAGAATGCCGATCGCCTGCCGGTAGAGGTGGAGCCCTGTGCCGCATGTGAGATAAGGGCCAAGCAGCTTTTACAGCTCTATTGTGACAAGAACGGTTTTCTCCCCTTACTGAACCGGTGCGTTCCATAACTCACCACCGTTCTCTTTACAATGGCCGTGAAAAAGGCTGCCGCATATGCGGCAGCCTTTTTCGTGCGGAGTCGAAAAATGAAAAGATGGAAAAGGTAGGTATTGGTTATTTTGTTCGGCTCTTTCCCGCAGCGCCTTCAGCGCACGGTTTTACACCGGCAACCGCTTGCGGCAGGGATACGCCTTTCCATACCACTAATTCAGCTCCGCCGCTGTAAGGCAGGCGGTCAGCTCATGGTGAAAGCATCATAACCCGCTTCTCAGGCGAAAGGATTCTCCGTGGGATAGGGCAGGGACTTAGGCTGATTATAGGCGATGTCCTTCACGCCCAGCAGCTTCATCACCTCAAAAAGTGCCTTGCCGTAGTGACCGAAGGCCACCGCTCCGTGGTGGGGATAGCGTTTTTCCAGCAGCACATGGCGGTAGAACCGATCCATTTCCGGAATGGCAAAGACACCAATGCCGCCGAAGGAGCGGGTTTTTACCGGTAGTACCTCTCCCTGAGCGATGTAGGCCCGCAGCTGCCCCTCGGAATCGCACTGCAAACGGTAGAAGGTAATGTCGGAGGCGGCAATGTCTCCTTCCAATGTGCCCCGGGTAAAGTCCGGCTCCGAATCCTTGGGCTCCAGTAGACGGTGCTGGATCAGTTGGTATTTCACCGCCCGTCCCTGGCACAGCTTGCAGCTGGGGGTATTGCCGCAGTGGAAACCCATAAAGGTCTCCGTTTGATCATAGGGGAATTTGCCGGCAATATCCTCCTGATAAAGATCCGCCGGCACGGAATTGTTGATGTCCAGAATCGTCACTGCGTCACCGGAAACACACAGTCCGATATATTCGGACAAAGCACCGTAAATGTCCACCTCGCAGGACACGGGAATGCCCCGGCTCACAAGGCGGGAGTTCACATAGCAGGGCTCAAAGCCAAAGGCCTCCGGGAAGGCGGGCCAGCACTTGTCAGCAAAGGCCACATACTGACGGGCGCCCTTGTGGGTGTCTGCCCAGTCCAGCAGTGTCAGCTCCAGCTGGGCCATCCGGGCGCTCATTTCGGGATAATAGCATCCCTCGCCCATCTCTTTGGCCATGTCGGCGCAGACGTCGGGTATCCGGGGATCGTCCTTGTGGGCCTTATAGGCCACCAGCAGATCCAGCTCGGAGTTCTCCTCCACCTCCACACCCAGCTCATAGAGTCCCTTAATGGGGGCGTTGCAGGCAAAGAAGTCCTGAGGCCGTGGGCCAAAAGTGATGATCTTCAGCTGGGAGAGTCCCAGTAAAACCCGGGCGATGGGCTGAAACTCCCCAATCATACGGGCCACATCCTTGGCTGTTCCCACCGGATATTCCGGAATAAAGGCCTTGAGATGGCGCATCCCCAGATTGTAGGAGCAGTTGAGCATACCACAGAAAGCATCACCCCGGCCGTTGATTAAATCTTTGCCGGTCTCCTCGGCAGCCGCCGCGTACATAACAGGGCCGTCAAACCGCTGGGCCAGGATCGTTTCCGGTGTCTCGGGCCCAAAGTTTCCCAAAAAAACCACCAATGCGTTGCACCCGGCCGCCTTCACCTCGTCCACCGCCTTAAGGGCGTCCCGTTCATTTTCAACGATGGTTTGGCACTGGTATATGTCCATGCCTTCGGCGCGGCAGGCCTCCGTCACGGCATCACAGCGCCGCTTGGACAGTGACACGATAAAGCAGTCCCGGGAGACGGCGATCATGCCCAGTTTTACCGCAGGAATATTGGTCAGCATAGTCTTTTTACCTCACTTCTTCGCATCATAAAGATGCGGCAATATCAATGTTTTCGCCCCGCAGCGCCACCCGGGCCCCCTGACGGGCCTCATCGCTCTCGCCATGGGCCAGCAGCCACTTGTTGGCCGCCCAGAGGTATGTATCCTCCTCGTTAAGAGCCATGATCTCCGGCTTGGGGTTGTTGGTACCTTTTGGCAACGCCACCAGCACCCGAAACCCCGCATCCCTTGCCGCAGAGCAGGGAGCATAGTGCAAAGTGGTGGCGTAAACCTCCACCAAAACGCCGGCGGGCACGCGGAAAGCGCGGACTTTAGCGGTGTCCAGAACGCCGTTTTCCACCTCGTCCAGACGGGCCAGCAGCAGTATAAAATCACGGCTGCCCAGATTGAACTCGCTGCTGCGGTGATATTCCAGACAATTCAGCTTTGTATTGTGGCCATTGCACCACCCCATTTGAATAGGAACACCGCCGAAAGCGTTGTCCTGCAACGCTTTTTTAATAGGCAGTTCCTCCAGCGCCGCCTCCGACGGCACATAGGCTGTGCCTGCGGGCAGCGGCGTCTTTTCCTCCAGCGTGCGGCACAGCGCCGCCGTATCATATCCGGTGAGAACCTTGCCGTAGTGGGTGAAAACGGGGTCTGTAAGTTCGTATATGTTCATGTCGATACCTCAGCTTTTTGCGGTTTTAAAGTAACGCCAAATTGGCAAACTGTTTTTTCAATGCTGGATACAGCGCTTTGTAAATATCATAAAAAGCATTGTAGCGTGTTGTGCGCTCATCATTTGGAGAAACTCTTTCGCCCCGGCCGATCACCGCCTCGCAGGCCTCCTGTACGCTGGCATATTCCTTGCTGCCCACTCCGGCAAGAAGCGCCGCGCCCAATGCAGGGCTCTCGGGATTGGGCACGGTCAGCACGTCGCACCCGTAAATATCGGCCATCATCTGCCGCCACAGAGGGCTTTTCGCTCCACCGCCGCAGGCAATCATCTCTGTCGGTGCGATATTCATTTCTCCAAAAATATCAAGGCACTGTTTTTGCGCATACAATACGCCTTCCATGACACTGCGGATCAAGTCACCGCGATTCTGCATAGCTGACAGGCCAAAAAAGACGCCTCGGGCTTTTTCATCCAGCAGTGGACTTCTTTCTCCCATCAGATAGGGCAGATAGATAAGACGATTGGCCCCGATAGGTGATCTTGCCGCCTCTTCATTCATTAGTACATAGGGGTCAATGCCGGTCTCCTTCGTCTTCTCTATTTCAGCCTGGCAAAATTGATTGCGGAACCATTGGAGGGACAATCCTGCCGCCAGTGTACAACTCATCGCTGCATAGCCGCCCGGCACGGCAGAGCAAAACGTGTGAATCCGCCCCTGCGGGTCAATCTTCGCGTGGTCTGCATGGGCGAACACCACCCCGGATGTGCCGATGGTCGTAAACGCTTTTCCGGCAGTCACCACGCCGGTGCCCACGGCTGCGGCGGCGTTGTCTCCCGCACCTCCCACCACCGGCATACCGGCGGCAAGTCCTGTTACCCGTGATGCCGCTTCTGTAATTTGCCCTGTTACCTCACAGCTTTCATAGACAGTTGGTAAAAGAGATTTTTCAATATTCAGCTTGTGAAGAATTTCTTCGCTCCAGCAGCGGTTCTGTACGTCCAGCAAATTTGTACCGGAGGCATCACTGACCTCTGTTGCAAAGACGCCGCAAAGTTTGTAACGGATAAAATCCTTTGGCAGCAAAATCTGTGCACATTTTTCATATATTGCCGGTTCATGTCGCCTGACCCATAGAATTTTCCCTGCGGTAAAACCGGGTAAAGCGGGATTTGCGGCTATTTCCATCAGTCGCTGCCTGCCCACACGGTCTGTAATTTCCTTACACTCCTCGCCGGTTCTTCCATCACACCACAGGATGCTGGGGCGAAGCACCTCTCCGTTTTTATCTAACATAACCAAGCCATGCATCTGTCCTGATATACCAAGCGCTCCGATCTCAGTGGGATGCACATCGCTGCTTTTGAGTACAGACTGCAGGGTTTGGCATACAGCGTACCACCAGTCTTCCGGATTCTGTTCGGCCCATCCGTTTTGCTTCTGCATCAGCGGATACTCCGCTGATGCAGAAGCTTTGACTATGCCGTCTTGAAACAGAACCGTTTTAGTTCCGGAAGTCCCCAAATCGATTCCAATTAAATATCCCATAATTGTTCCTCTTTATGCCTGGAATGTACCCTTTATCAGATCTTTTTCTGCGCTGCTTGTTCCAATAAATCCCTCATATGTCATGTGCTCCAGTTCCCAGCCGTTTTCGTTGTACCAGCGCAGGTCGTCTGTTCCGCAGGTGATTTCAACGCATTTTTCTTCACCCGGCTGCAAAGTGACGCGTGCAAAGCCTTTAAGCGCCTTCACAGGCCGTTTGACCTTGGAATTGGAAAAGCCGATGTACATCTGCACCACTTCATCTCCGGGCCTCTTGCCGATATTTTTAACCTTGCAGGTGCCTGCGACCTGTCCGTCTTTCACACTGAAAGAGGCGTCCCGGCAGGAGAACTTTGTATAGGAAAGGCCAAAGCCATAGGGAACGGAAGGCTCCACTTTTTCGTGATCCAGCTTTGTATAGCCGTGATAGTAGTCGTAGGTAACGTCTGTGGCCATCCAGTCAAGCTGCGGCAGATCGCTTTCCTTCTTCACGATCACAAACGGCAGCTTGCCGCTGGGGTTGACCTGACCAAATAGCACTTCGGCGATAGCGGTACCGCCCTCCATGCCGGGATAGTACGCCATCAGGATGGAGGACACGCAGTCCTTCCACTCGTCGATCATAATCATGTTGCCGCCGATAAGCACCACGGCGGAGTTGGCGTTAGCCTTGCCGACGGCCTGAATGAGTGCGATCTCATTCTCATGCAGACCCAAAGAGGTCTTTCTGTCGCCGCCCTGCTTAACCTTTTCGTCGTCCTTGGCAATATATTCGCCCTCATCGTCGTGGTCGTAGCCGGCCACCACCACCACAGCGTCGGCTTTTGCGGCAATCTGCGCCGCCTTTTCCAGATCTTCGCCGCCATAGTAGACGACCTCGGCATTTTCGGCCAGCTTGGTGATTCCTGCCAGCGGTGTCACGACATAGTGTGGGAATACGCGGCTGGAGCCGTGGTCTCCGATGTTCTCCACGTCAGCCAGCTTGCCGAACACGGCAATGGTCTGTGCTTTTTCTGCTGCAAAGGGCAGGGTGTTGTTCTTGTTCTGGATTAGCGTGATGGATTCCTCGGCGACCTTTTTGGCCAGCGCGATGTGATCGGTGCAGCTGATCAGCTTGCGGGGATAATCCTGGGGATCTTCCGCATGGGAGAACGCCAGCATGGTACGCACGATACGCAGCGCCGCTTCATCAATGGCTGCTTCCGGCACCTTTCCGGCCTTGACGGCGTCCACCAGATTTTTTCCATAGAAATGCGTGTCACACATTTCCACGTCCAACCCGCCGTTGGCGGCATTGACGGTGTCTCTCGTGCCCCAGACGAAGTCACTGACCACAAAGCCGTCGAAATCCCAGTCCTTTTTCAGCACGTCGCGCAGCAGATGCTTCTGCTGACCGCAGTAGGTGCCGCGATACATGTTGTAGGAGCTCATCACCGCCGCGGCGCCGCTGTTGATGCAGCGTCTGAAGTGATCCAGATAGACTTCCTGCTCGGTACGGTCGTCCGCATTGACGCTGGCGGTAAAACGTCCGTTTTCCATGCTGTTGAATGCAAAATGCTTGATGCAGGCGATAACGTTGTGCTTTTGAATGCCTTCCACCAGTGCCGAACCCATGGAGCCCAGGTGGAAGTTGTCCTCACCGTAGGATTCCTGGCTTCTGCCCCATCCGGGGTTGTAGGGCAGGTTGATGCATACGCCGCCATAGAAGTTTCCGCCGTAAGCGCGGATCTCCTTGGCAATGGCCTCGCCCACCTGTTCTTCCAGTGCCCGGTCAAATGTGGCCCCGCGGGCCATGGTCACGGGGAAGCAGGTGCTCTTTTCGCAGACGACACCGCGGGGGCCGTCACAGAACATCAGATTCGCAACACCCAGCCGCTCATTACCGCCAGCGGGATAGGGGTGGTCGTTATAGTGCACGTCCGCATTGGGCTCGGCGAACACATCAATGCAGTCCTCATAAGACGTGCGGCCGCTCATCAGAAAGACTTTTTCCTCCAGCGACATTTTGTTTACCAGTTCCTGCGCTTCCTTCGTAAAAGACAATCGATACTCTTTTGTACATTTCATGATAGTTGTATTCCTTTCTTTGTCAGGCTTCTTTTTGAAGTTCACTCTTTTGGTATCTGGTCTTGGCAAAAATGCTGAAAAACACCACGCTAAGCAGGATCAGCCCCTGCACCAGCTCGGAGACCTCGGAAGCAACGCGGCTAAGAGTCAGTCCGTTCTGCAAAAAGGCCAGCATCAGAGCGCCCAGAATCAATTTGTAGAATTTGCTCTCCGAGCCGCCCAGCACGGGGATGCCGCCCACGAACATGGCGGTCATAACCTGCAGTTCAAAGAAGTTGCCCATAGTGGGCGTTACGCCGCCAACGCTGCCCACGTTGAAGATACCGACCACGCCGCCCATCATGCCGGACAGAGCAAAAGCGATGATCTTGTATTTGTCCACGTTGATGCCGGCAAAGCGTCCGACCACCTCGTTCTCACCGATGCAGCGGGAGAAGAATCCGGCTTTGGTGTACTGGAAAATGAACCACATCACCAGCATCACCACGATAAACACAGGGAACTTCACGACCGGCTGATTCAGTGCCAGAATAGAGGGATTGACAAAAATCGCCTGACCGTTGGATAGGAAGGAGACAATAGCACGCAGCATAATGGACAGCGCCAGCGTGACCATCAGGGAAGACACCTTGAATTTTGCCAGGATAAAGCCGTTGAACATGCCCAGCAGCAGTCCAGCCAGCAGTGCGATAACGATGAAGCCCACCAGCCCCAGTTTCATGCTGGCAAGACCGGCTACCGTGGCCGTGGCAGCCAGCAGTGCGCCCATGGACATGTCCGTACTGCCCTGCGCCGCCACAAAAACCATGCCGGCGCCGCCGATGCAGATGGGAATCATGGTGTTGATAATGTTGAGCAAGTTGTTTTTCGTCCAGAGTTTGTCACCGCAAAGAATGGAGAAGATGATCACGATGATCAGCAGGCCGAGTACCGGAAAAATCTTCTGCACGACAGACCATAATTTATTTTTCATCAGAGCATCACCTCAATAATGGTTTCTTCGGTAAATTCCGGTCCGCGGCTCACTGCTTTGACGATTTCGCCGTCTTTCATGACCAGCAGCGTATCACACATGCCCAAAAGCTCCGGCAGTTCGTCGGAAACCACGATCATGGAGATTCCGTCTTCCTTTGCCTTGCGCATTTCACCGTATATGTAGGATTTCACGCCAATATCGACGCCGCGGGTGGGGCAGTCCAAGATCAGAATATCCTTATCCTGAATCATCCATCTGCCCAGATTTACCTTCTGCCGATTGCCGCCGGAGAGGCTGCGCATGGCCTGATCCCGGGACTTGGTTTTGACGTTAAACTTTTCAATGACCTTTTCGGAGAGTTGGTCGGAGAGTTTGGTGCTGATGATGCCCGCCTTGGTCCGCACCTGTTCAATGGCCGGCAGAACCACGTTGTTTTCAATGGAATCGTTGACCATCAGTGCCTGTTTGTCGCGGTCCTTGGGCACATAGCCCATCTTCAGGCGCATAGCCTGCGAGGGCGTCTTGACGGCGGTATTGCTTTTGGTAACCACCACGCTGCCGCTCTCGGTCTTGCGAACACCGAAAAGGGCTTCGGCCAGTTCGTGAATACCGGCGTCGGACAGGCCGCATACGCCGAGGATCTCCCCACGGTGCAGATCAAAGGAAACATTACTAAAGCAATCCTTTGCCGTCAAGCCGGCGGTACGCAGCACGACCTCATCGCCAAAGCTGGCGGTTTCGTCCTTGCGGTAGTAGTCGCCGGACATATCCCGACCGACCATCAACTTCTTGATCTCGCCGGCATCGGTTTCGCGGCTTTCACGCTGGGCCACAATTTTGCCGTCACGCATGATAGTGATGGCGTCGGTAATAGCCACCATCTCCTCCACATCGTGGGTGACCAGCAGCACGGATTGGCCGTTTTTCTTTAACTGACCGATGATGTCGATGAGAATGCGTCTGTTATTCAGCGACAGCGCCTGGGTAATCTCATCGAGAATCAGCAGATCCGGGTTAAGGGACAGTGCCCTGACCAGTTCCACAATCTTTTTCTCTTCCACGGAAAGGGTACCGGTCAGCCGGGTTGCGGAAAGCCAGGGAAATCCCCACTCCTTGAGCAGCCGGTTTGCCTCGCGATAGATGCCCTTTGTGTCGATCACGCCGAACTTTGTGAACGGCTTTGCCCGGCCCAGGAACAGGTTGATCCCCACGGGGAGTCCGTCCACCAGACCCAGCTCCTGCACCACGGTTCCGATCTTGTGCTTGCCCGAATCCAGCGGACTCTGAGGGCAGTAGCTCTGGCCGTTGATCAGCATCTCGCCACTATCCGGTTTCTGAATCCCGGCGATCATGGAAATCAGCGTGGATTTACCGGAGCCGTTCTCTCCGATCAGTCCGCGGACGTGACCTTTGGGAATCGTAAGACTTACGTCATCGTTGGCGTGGGTGGAGCCGAAATATTTCTTGATGTTCCGTACTTCAAACACATTTTCAGCACTCATTTTACGACCCCCTTCTCTTCCCGCTGGGAAATGATACCGCAGATCAGCACGCTGATGCCCATGATGACCTTCTGCCAGGTACCCGACGGAACATTCATCAGCGTCAGAACATTGAAGATAGATGTAATGACCACGGAACTGACCACCGCGGAAATGGTCAGGTTAAAGATACGCTGCAAAGCCACTGCCAGCAGGAAAGCAGCCAGCGGAACAAAGATACTGGCAATGCTGTTCAGGCCCGTGGTGGGCACGATGCGTCCGGAATAGCTTTCGTTGACAGCACTGGCCAATCCCAGGAAAACACCGCCAACCGCGCCGGCCTTGAGCATGGTCTTGTTGATGTTCACGCCCATCATCTGGGCAACGGCCTGATTGCTGCCCAGTGCGCGGGAACCAAATCCGATGGAGGTTTTATTAAAGAGGAAGTACGCAATCACGAGGCCAACAACCAACACGATGATATTGGCAGGTGGGACACCCAAACCGCGGCACGCATCCTGCAAGGAAACCGCCTGTTTGCCAACGGCGATCTGCGCGGAGTTGTACATCGACCCCAGCGCCTCGTAGACCATTGTGGCGCCCAGACCGAAGATCCAGGCTGGGATTTTGGAAAGCTGAATCACCTTGAGGTTGAGCATCTCCAAAATGACTGTCACAGCGATACAGCCGATGATGAGTCCGGGATACCCCAGATTGAACTGAATGGCGAGAATGCCGCCAATATTCGAGGCGAGAATCATAATCGCACCGACAGAAAGATCGACCACGCCCATGGTGAAAATGAAGCAGAAGCCAAGAACCACAAATGTATTCACAACAGAACTGGTCACAACGGAGAGAATATTGGATACGGTGAAAAACTTCCCTCCCACCGCAATATTCAAAATGATGTAAAGAACCGCAATCACCGCGATCACAATACCCGTTCTCACAATCTGTGATTTGTCCTTGCCGCAAGCATTTGTCTCTAAATCTGCTTGAGAAACTGTTTTATTCATTGCCAGCCTCACTTCTATAGTAAGTTTTATTTTTAAAAACAGCTTATTCATATCGCTATGAATAAGCTGTTTTTTA
The DNA here is from genome assembly GCA_012719745.1 of Clostridiales bacterium. Taxonomy (GTDB): domain Bacteria; phylum Bacillota; class Clostridia; order Oscillospirales; family Oscillospiraceae; genus Vescimonas. Next base: position 14,792 of record JAAXZS010000017.1, read on the forward strand.
AACCGTCAGATCCTTATTTTGCAGTTTTTACAGCATCATAATCCGCCTGTGTGATGACACCGGCATCGACCTTGGCCTGCAGCCGATTGTCAATGGTATATGCATCCAGCATTGCCTGGAAGGCGCTTAGATCCGCACTCTTATTAAAAGGAGAAACCAGTGACTGAATTTCTTCATCGGAATAAGGAGAGTTTTCAATCCACTGTGCATTGTACAGCTTCACATAGCTGCTGGGCAGGGTCATCACGGGAACAATCAGGCGAGCAGCGCTGCCGTCAGCTTCCTTGATGGGGTTGCCGTTGAGGAAGTTCACCAGCAAAGCGGTGGCGTAATCAATGTTGACCCAGTGAGCGCCGTTTGCTGCGGCAACGCTGCCGTTTTCAAGACCGGTCAGCACATCGGGATCCAGGTCGGTCACAAACAGCTGAGCCTTAACTTCGGGGTGCTTTGCAAGAGCTTCCATGCAGGCTGTGCCCACATCGCCGTTGGTGGCATAGATGCAGTCTGCCTCGGGATGAGCCGTCAGCAGGTCATTGGCACGGGTCAGTGCTTCGGAAATGGTCACTTCGCCGTAGCCCTCAGCCAGCACTTCGCCGCCGGCAGCCTTGAAAGCTTCTTCAAAGCCGTTGGTTCTGGCGCTGTGGGTCACATCGGTGGTCAGGCCGCTGACGATGAGTGCCTTCTTCAGGCCCTGTTCGCCGGCATAAGTGCCGATGTTCTTACCGGTGTTGGTATCGACCGTACCGGCGCAGCCGGCAAAGTTGGCGTTGTTCTTCAGAGAATCAAACACATCCTGAGAAGGCATGTGATCAAAGAATGCATAAGCAACACCGGCGGCTTCGCACTTCTGGGCGATAACCGGGAACAAGGTATCAGAGATACCGAAGAACACAATGCCATCCACGCCGGCGGCAATCATGTTGTCCACGTTGGTCACGCAGTTCTCTGTCTTACCTTCATCGTTTACAACCATCGGTTCAACACCCAGTGCCTCACAGGCTGTATTAAAGTTCTTTTCCAGAATATCCAGAGAGTAAATTCCCTTGAGGTAGTTGTTGAATCCAATCGTCAGCTTCTTGCTGGAATCACTTTCTGCGGAATTCGTTCCGCCAGCTTCGTTGCCCTTTGATCCGCAAGCCATCAGAGAGAAAGCCATCACGACTGCAAGGATTAATGCCAAAAATTTTTTCATCGTATTTCCTCCTTTAGATTTTCTCTTTTTAGAAATTGTTTTGCATAAAAC
>JAAXZS010000172.1 GCA_012719745.1 Clostridiales bacterium
TAAGCATTATACGGCTGAAGGAATGACAGTCATTTTGCGCAGGCACATAGAGCAAGGTCTGGCACACTATTCCGAACCACTGACAACTGAGATAGTGGCGGAAATACGGAGCAAGTATGAGCAAGGGCTTACCTCACGGGTTTCATACCAGAACCTGCGCAAAGCGAGTTTCCTTCTGGCTGAAATGCACCGAACCGGAGGCATTACTTTCTGCAAGATTCCAGATTGGGGCCAACGCGAACCGACTCCAGAATTTGCAGCATTGCTTCGCCATTTCTGCGACAACGCCAACCGTACCGGCATACTTGCGGGAAGCACAGTCAAGACGGCCCGAAGCGCCATACGCACCTTTTTCTTCGAACTGGAAGCACGTGGCAGGAAATCCTTTGACGGCATTACTTTGGCAGAAGTCAGCGATACCATAACTCATATGGCAACCCGGTATACCGGTGGCCTGCACTCGACCATCTTTTCCGTCCGGGTATTTCTCCTGCATTTGTATGAAAACAATTTCACACCGGAGGACCTGAGCCTTGCGGTTCCTGAGATGGTCGCACGCAGAACTGTATTCCGAGAAGGTTTTACCGGCGATGAAACAGCGCGCCTGCTGTATGAGCCAGATTTAGCAACGGCTGTCGGTAAGCGCGATTACGCCATGATGCTTTTGTCCGCCCAAACCGGCCTGCGTGCCTGTGATGTTGTAAATCTCAAACGGGAGAACATTGACTGGCGGGCCCGGGAGATTCGCATTGTTCAGCAGAAAACGGGAAAGCCGCTGAGCCTGCCTCTTGAACCTGAAAGCGGCAACGCAATTGCAGACTATCTGCTCAATGTCCGCCCGGAAAGTGATCTGCCGTATATTTTCCTGTGTCACACCGGCGCTCTGCGCCCCATCAACAACCGCAGCGCTAGCGCCCTTGTGACAAAGTATCTGCACCGCGCAAAAATTGCTTCAGATATTCCCCGCCGGGGGTTCCACAGCTTCCGGCGGGCGTTTGGAACCCGGTTGCTGCAAAACGAGATACCGCTTGAATTGCTTCGACAACTTTTGGGGCATTCAAAGATTGATTCGGCGAAACCGTATCTCTCCGTAGATGAGCAAGGCCTGAAAACCTGTGCTCTGGGGCTTGTGCCTTGCGGAAAGGCGGATGATTTGGCATGACATACACGTTTGAAAGCCTTTTTGCCGAGCGTCTGCGCGGGTTTGTACAGCAAAAGAATGCCGTCGGATTTCCGTATGACGAATCGGTACGATTGCTGCGCGATTTCGACCGGTTCTGCCTTGATAGGTTCTCCTCTGAAACCGCTTTGACTAAAGAAATATGCTTGGCTTGGGCTGTCCGAAAGGATACGGAGGGCAACAACACCTTTCGTAATCGCTTAATGCCGGTCAGGGAATTTGCTCGTTACCTAAACCGCTGCGGGGAACCGGCCTTTGTGCTTCATCCCAATTTCGCAAAGAAAGGTCAGCGGCACATCCCACACATTTACAGTGAGGAAGAAATCGCTGAACTGTGGAATGTTTTAGACCATCTGCGGCCACGCAAGGGCTATCCTATCCGCCATTTTGTTCTTCCAACTCTTGTCCGGCTATTGTATTGCTGTGGCCTGCGCCCCTGCGAGGCCCGAAAACTCCGGACTGCCGATGTGGATTTGGAAAAGGCACGCTTGGACATTATGGATAGCAAGGGTCACAAAAGCCGCATTGTGATGATGGCGGATGACGTTGTTGAAGTGTGCAGGCGGTATGATGAAATTGTTTCACAGCTTATGCCGGGACGGGAGCTGTTCTTTCCCAATTCCAATGGAAATCTGTACACCAAAGAGTGGCTGGAAAAGACATTTCGCATTGTTAAAGCCAAAGCAGGAATCGGAACATCCGGCGAGCATTCCCCCAGACTTTATGACTTCCGGCACACATTCGCAACGCACCGTTTGTACCAGTGGATGCGCGATGGCAAGGATGTAACCGCTATGCTGCCATATCTCAGCGCGTATATGGGACACGCGCAGTTAAGCGACACACACTACTATATCCACGTAGTTCCGGGCCTGTTTGAAAAAATGGCGGGGTTTGACTATTCAGCGTCAGAACATCTTTTGCCGGAGGTGGAGTGCGATGAATGATTTTTTTGATACCATCAGAAGTTTTCTGTTGGAGTATCTGCCCAACCAAAGATGCTTTAGCGAAAATACGGTTCGATCCTACCGCCAGGCACTGAATCTTCTCATTTTATATTTGCGAACGAAACAAAGGCTGTCCATTAAGCAAATACGGTTTGATGCCATGAACAGAGAGGTGATTCTGAATTTCCTTGATTGGCTGGAAAATGACCGGCACTGCGGTGCCAATACCCGCAATCAACGGCTTATGGTGTTGCGCTCATTTTTTGATTACGCCGGGGAGCTCGACTGCACGCAGATTGCATTAAGCGTAACCGTCCAGAATATTCCGATTAAGGCACCGCAAAGCAAGGTGGTAGAGTATCTGCCGGAAACAGCGTTGGAGGTTTTGCTGAAACAACCAGATCCGACAAAACGAACCGGGCTGCGCAATCTGTTTTTCATGGTGCTGATGTATGATACAGCCGCGCGTTGCGGTGAACTTTTGGGCATGAAGGTTCGTGATCTGCGTATTAAGGTTCAGCATCCCATTGCCTATTTGCACGGCAAAGGAAGCAAGACCCGCACGGTACCTTTGCTTACCGGAACAGTTCAGCATTGTGAGCGATATTTGCGTACATTCCATACCAATGAACCGGCGGACAGTGAAAAACCTTTATTCTACACCGTTATTCATGGAATACAGCAGCCTATGTCCGCAGATACGGTGGCGCTGTTTCTGAAAAAATACGGAGATTTGGCTTGCCGTGCCTGCCCGGAGGTCCCGCCGCATATCCATGCGCATATGCTCAGGCATACCAGAGCAATGCACCTGTACCACCAAGGAATGCCGATGATGCTACTTTCTGAATATCTCGGTCATGCCAGTGAGGAAACAACCAAAGTATATGCCTACGCGGATACCGAAATGAAGCGCGCGGCGATTGACAAGGCTGATATTGTTCGAGGTAACGCTCCGCCGCCCGTGCCGGTTTGGATTAATGATGATGAAATGATCCTCAAGCTCTCCGGCTTAATCTAATGAGATACCCAATATTGTTATCCCGAATTTTTTGACCACAATTCCTTTATTTACAAGGGCGGTGGCTTAAACTTCGGGATAACTTTTTCCTCGGCATAATCCTGA
>JAAXZS010000114.1 GCA_012719745.1 Clostridiales bacterium
CACACGAATGCTGTTTTGCAGTGCTATAATAAACAACATAAAACAGCATGGAAGCAATAAAAGAAATACATCCCTGCTGCGCAGCTGCCCGATGGGCGGAAGAAATAATCAGATTGCAGGAGGAGAAAAACATGAACTATAAAAATATTGTTGTGGCGGGTGGCGGCGTTCTGGGAAGCCAGATCGCGTATCAGACGGCCTATAAAGGATTTCATGTGACGGTCTGGCTCAGAAGCGATGCCTCTATTGACCGTTCCAAGCCAAAGTTTGAACGGCTTTCCGGTATTTACCAAAAAAGCCTGGAGACCATGAAACCCATGTGCGGCAGCGACGGCCATTCCCCCTTCCGAGGTCTTTATCCGGAACTGAAAACCCTGACCGCCGAAAAGATTGAAGGACTGAAGAAAAATGCGGCGGAAGCCTATCAGAATCTTTGCTATACCACCGACCTTGCCGCGGCGGTGAGGGACGCTGACATTGTCATCGAATCCGTAGCAGAGGCACCGGACGCCAAGATCGCCTTCTACACAGAACTTGCCAAATACCTGCCGGAGAAGACGGCGGTGGTGACAAACTCTTCCACCATGGTACCCAGTGCCTTTGCCCAATACACCGGCCGACCGGCACAATATCTGGCGCTGCATTTTGCCAACGAGGTATGGAAGAACAATACTGCCGAGATCATGGGTCACGAGGGGACAGACCCTGCGGTATATGAGGAAGTGGCTGCATTTGCCGGGGAGATCGGCATGGTGCCGCTGCGGCTGAAAAAAGAGCAGCCCGGCTATATTCTTAACTCCATGCTGGTGCCGTTCCTGAACGCCGCCCAGGCATTGCTGGCCAAAGGAGTGGCTGATCCCCAGACCATCGACATGACCTGGATGCTTGCCACTGGCGCACCGGCGGGACCTTTCCGAATTCTGGACATTGTGGGGCTTACCACCGCTTACAACATTGTCATCATGGACCCTACCGCCGCCGATCAGACAACAATCCCGGGGAAGATTGCGGCCATGCTCAAGGCATATATTGACGAAGGCAAAACCGGCGTCAATGCCGGCGAGGGATTTTACAAATATCGGTAAAATATCAAACCTTTTTGCGTTCTCAAGGAGCACAGGCGATAAAACCGCCTGTGCTCCTTGTACAACTATTTTTTCTCCAAGGACGAGCTTATTGCAGCAGGCGGGGTGTGCCGCTACATACCTGCGGAGGCACAAAACCGGGTGGCTTCCGGGGGAAATGCCATGTCGGTCTTGTGAGGACGGCGGCGCCTGTGCTATAATAAATTATCATGAGAAACGGAGGTGCCTGCCGTGGTTTATACGACCGACTATGCGTCCCCTGTGGGCGTTCTGACGCTGGCCAGCGATGGGGTAAATCTGACCGGCCTCTGGATGGCGGGCCAGCGGTATTTTGCCGCCACCCTGACAGGCCAGCGGGAGAACCGGGACGGGCTGCCGGTGCTGCTGGCCGCCAAGGTGTGGCTGGAGCGGTATTTTGCCGGGGAGAAGCCCTCCGCTGCGGAACTGCCTTTGGCGCTCCGGGGAAGCCCCTTCCGGCAGACGGTGTGGCAATTGCTGCGAGAGATCCCCTATGGGGAGGTAACCACCTACGGCGCTCTTGCCCAAGAGGCGGCATCACGCCTGGGGCGGGAGACCATGTCCGCCCAGGCGGTGGGAGGCGCGGTAGGACATAACCCCATCTCCATCATCATTCCCTGTCACCGGGTGGTGGGAAAGGATGGCAGCCTGACGGGATACGCCGGAGGACTGGCCGTGAAGACGGCGCTGCTCCGACTGGAGGGCGTGGACATGAGCACTTTGTTTGAGCCTACTTTGGGAAGTGCCCTTTGACGCGGCATCGTAAAGACCAAAACAGATGAATGGGTGAAATAAATGAAAATTCTGATTATTGATGCACAAGGAGGCGGCATTGGCCGGCAGCTGGTAATGGCTGTGCGCAAGAACGTGCCCGATGCCGTTATTACCGCCGTGGGAACCAACACCGCCGCCACGGAGGCTATGCGCAAGGCGGGAGCGGACAATGCGGCCACCGGCGAAAACGCCGTGATCGTGAATTGCCGACGGGCGGATGTGATCGTGGGCCCTATCGGCATTGTTATTGCCGACTCCCTTTTTGGGGAAATTACGCCGGCCATGGCGGTGGCCGTGGGACAGAGCAGCGCCAAGCGAATCCTGATCCCCGTCAATCACTGTGATAATCTTATTGCGGGGGTGGCGGATCTGAGCATGAGCGTGCTGCTGAAGGATGTGATGGTCCGGATCCTTACGCTGACCTGACGGCATTTCGCCTTGACAGAATCAGCCAGCTGCGATATAATAAACCATCCTCAGCAGGAAGCCGAGGGTGCCATACAGAGGTGTGGAGCGGCCATTTTGCAATACAGATCACAAAAGTATACCTAAGAGGGTATACGGCCTTTCAGAAGAAGGACCGTATGCCTTTTTTCTTTTTTGCGAGGTTTTGCACATTGTCCAGGGCACCGCGCTGTCCGGCAAATATAAATCAGGAGGAACGATATGGCTTGTTTTGTTGTCCCCGCCGTTGAGGCAATCGTGATTGCCGCTGCGGCAAAGTCCGCGCAGGTAAAGGAAGAAAAGGCTCGCTTAAACGGCGGAGAGACCTTTACAGTAAGAGAAAAGATTCCCCTTTCCCGCAAGCTGAAATGGCTGCGGAATATGCTCTTGGGTGGCTCGGCTCTGCTGGCCTTTGAACATGTATGGCACGGAGAGATCACGGCGTGGTTCCCGTTTTTGACAGCGGCCGGCAACCCGGCGGATACGGCGGAAATGCTCCATGAGATGGCTACCGTAGGCGTAGCCATGGCGGTGTTGGTGACGGCTGTCTGGGGTTGTATGCTTCTCGTGACAGACGCCATTGAGAAGCGCACCGCAAAGACGCCCTCGGGCGTGAACTGAGGCAGGGTGCCCATGACTCTGCTGACGACTGTTTTTGCCGCCGTTATCTGTACCGCCTTGTGGTATAAAAACGCGCCGAAGGACGAAATGAAAATCGGTATTCTCTGCTGGATCTATTGGGGTGCTTCCCTGATGTGGTTCGTGGACGCCGTTTTTGAGTATGCCGAGCTGAAAGCAGCCTTTTTTACACCGGCCCCGGCGGAAATGCTCAATGATCTTTATCTGGGCCTTTCCGCAGTGGCGCTGGGTCTTGTGATCTGGGTGGTGTTTTTGCTGGCCAAAGATCCCCGGGGCGCCATCAAAGAGGCCCTGCTGCACAAAAAGCAGTGAAGGGGAACCGTGCCCTCATAAAAAAACAAAGCACAAAGCCTTCGCGCAACTGCGCGAAGGCTTTGTCCGTTTAAAAATGGGAAATAGGACAGTTTTATATTGACATTTATCTATGTGTTGCGTATACTGACACATAGACATAAATCTATGTGAGGTGACCTGACATGAATACGATAGATGTTGCTCTGATCTGCAAGGCGCTGAGAGATGCCAACCGGCTGCAGATCATACAGATGCTGTCCGACGGAGAGAAGTGCGCCTGCAAGCTGCTGGAAGCCTTTGAAATTACCCAGCCGACCCTTTCCCATCATATGAGGGTGCTGTGCGACTGCGGCCTTGTTCATGTGCGAAGAGAGGGGAAGTGGAGCCACTATTCTCTTAATTGTGAGACCTTTTCCGCTTTTAAGGGATTTATCGGCGGGCTTGCCTGCTGTGGAAATGAAGAAGGCGGGTGTGGCTGCCAATGATCTGGGACTTTATTCAAAATCAGATGCTGGGCATGAAGTGGCTGAACGGGCTGATTGGCCGTTTGCTCGGCGTGCTGGGGCTGGACATTTCCACCCGCTGGGGCGGCAGTATCCAGTTTTTCCTCTACGATGTGCTGAAAATTACGGTGCTGCTGTGCTTTTTGATTTTTTTGATCTCCTATATTCAGAGCTATTTTCCGCCGGAGCGCAGTAAAAAAATGATGGGCCGCTTTCACGGCATCTGGGCCAACGGCATTGCGGCGCTGCTGGGTACGGTGACGCCCTTTTGCTCCTGCTCGTCCATTCCGCTGTTTATCGGCTTTACCAGCGCGGGTCTGCCGCTGGGTGTGACATTTTCGTTTTTGATCTCCTCACCCATGGTGGATCTGGGATCGCTGGTGCTTCTCATGAGCATTTTCGGCACCAAGGTGGCTCTTGCCTATGTGCTGGTGGGTCTTATGGTGGCGGTGATCGGCGGCACCATGATCGAAAAGCTTCACATGGAGGATCAGGTGGAGGAATTCATCCGCAATGCCAGCGCCGTGGATATTGAATCCCCCACCCTGGGTCAGAAGGAACGGCTTATTTACGCAAAAGATCAGGTGGTTTCCACCTTCAAAAAGGTGTTTCCCTATATCCTTATTGGTGTGGGTATCGGCGCAGTGATTCATAACTGGATTCCCGAAACCTGGGTGGAAACCGTGCTGGGCAGCCGCAATCCCTTTGGGGTGGTGCTGGCTACCGTGCTGGGAGTTCCCATGTATGCCGACATTTTCGGCACCATTCCCGTGGCGGAGGCGCTGCTCTTTAAGGGGGCGCAGCTGGGCACCATCCTTTCCTTCATGATGGCGGTCACCACACTCTCGCTGCCCTCCATTATCATGCTGCGAAAAGCCGTCAAGCCCAAGCTGCTGGGGCTGTTTGTGGGCATTTGCACGGGGGGTATCATGCTGGTAGGATATCTTTTCAACGCGTTTGCGTTTTTGCTTATTTAATTTTAATAGGAGGAATCTATGATGGGACTGTTTGGAAAAAAGAAAGAAGACACGGGAAAAACCACCTGCTGCTGTGGGGGTAATTGCAGCGCCGAAACCATGGCGGCGGCCGAAAAGGCAAAGGCGGAGGGCGCGGCCGTCAAGGTGCTGGGCTCGGGCTGCGCCAAGTGCAACGCATTGGAAGCAGCCACGGTGGAGGCGCTCAGAGAGCTGGGTATGGACACCGCTATTGACCATGTGACGGACTTTGCCCAGATCGCCGCCTACGGCGTTATGACCACCCCGGCGCTGGTGGTGGACGGCAAAGTCGTCTCCTTCGGCAAGGTTTTGAAGAAGGAAGAGGTCGTTCAAATTCTGCAAAAGACCCGGGGATAAGCACAGATGCAAAAATGAAGAGGCCTTTGGCGGGTGTGCTGCTTTGAAAAAAATACCCGCTGCAATAAATACCGCCTATGCGTGGAAAAAATGAAAAGCCGGACAAGGAGACAGACGCAAATATCTGCCGCCCTGTCCGACTTTTCTATATAAAAGCCATAATAGGCAAGATATAAATTTTGCCGGATACCTTTTCTGCTTATATTGCAAATAAAACAGAGGCAAAAATTTTTCTTGACAAGTGAACGAACGTTTACTAAAATAGACGTAAACGATCGGTTACTTTGGAAGACGAGAGGATCACCATGAGAGATACAAAAGAAAACATTTTAGCGGCGGCTCTTCGTCTGTTCGCAAAAAACGGATATGAAGCGGTTTCCGTCAGTGAAATTGCCGGGGAACTTGGCATAACAAAGGGAGCACTGTATAAGCATTACGCCAGCAAACGGGACATTTTTGACCATATTGTGGCACGGATGGAGCAGATGGACGCCCAGCGTGCCCAGTCATATGAGCTGCCGGAGGGGACGCGGGATGAAATGGAGGAGGCTTACCGCGGCGCCTCCATAAAACAGCTGATTGCCTTTAGCTGCGCCCAGTTCCGCTATTGGACGGAGGAGGACTTTCCCGCCGCTTTCCGCCGTCTGCTGACGCTGGAGCAATACCGCAGCGAGGAAATGGGGAGACTTTATCAGCAGTACCTTGTTTCGGGGCCGCTGGGTTATGTGACCGATCTGCTCAGTGCCTGGGATATGCCCGACCCGCAGGAAAAGGCGATTGAGCTTTATGCGCCCATGTTTTTCTTTTACAGTCTCTATGACGAAGCGGGGAGTAGAGTCACGGCCGCTTTGGAGGAGCACATACACAGGCTTTGTGCAAAGTGGGAGAGGGCAGATGCACGCTGATATGACCGCCGCCCGACAGACTATTGTCTGCCAGGCGGCAAAGAGATAAAAATGCAAAGCAAATTCAAAAGAACAGGAAGGAATGCACATATGAAATATGTACGAAGCGAAAAATACAACACACCTGAACTACAGGCCAAAATCATGGGGCCGAATCCCATCAAGCTGGAAGAAGAGCTGCTATGGGACAATCAGATTCCGAAAGGAGCCGTTGTCTGCGACCTGGGCAGCGGACAGGGGCTGACCTCTGTTTTCCTGGCAAAGGAATACGGATTCACCGTCTACGCCGCCGACCTCTGGAGCGACCCCGCCGAAAATCAGAAATTTTTTGACAGCATGGGCATTCCCAAAGGGCAGCTTATCCCCGTCAAAGCAGACGCCGAGCACCTGCCTTTTGAAAAAGAATTTTTTGATGCGGTGGTCAGCACCGATTCTTATAATTACTTCGGACGCGACCCGGCATATCTGGACGATAAGCTGCTGCCCTTTGTCAAGGACGGTGGGTTAATCTATATCGCCATTCCCGGTATGAAACGGGACTGCCACGAAAACTTGCCCCGGGAGCTTTTGCTGTCCTGGACGCCGGAACAGCTGGAGTATATGCACGACACGGCGTGCTGGAAGAAGACGGTGGAAGAAAGCCGGGGCGCCGAGGTGCTTTCCGTCAGGGAGATGGAGAGCAATGACGAAGTCTGGGCGGTTTTGGCTGAAGCAGGAAAATGAATATGCCGTTGGCGATCGCAAGGCCATGGAGGCCGGCGGCGGAAAATTCCTGAATTTTATTGCCATCGTGCTGCGAAAAAAACGGGCCGAATAAAAAGCGGACAGAAAAGAATCCTGTAACCGTAACGGTTACAGGATTCTTTCCGTAAAATCAACGCTGAACCCGGCCGGAGCCATCACCGGACATCAGACGTTTTACCTCGTCCGCTGTGGACAGATTGAAGTCCAGTTCCATGGTCTGTTTCAAACAGGAGGCGGCTGCGGCAAACTCCACAACATCCTGAGGGCCGTAATCCTGCATCATGCCATAGAGCATCCCGGCAGTGAAAGAATCGCCGCCCCCCACACGATCCACAAGATGGACCATGTATTTTCTGGAAAAATAGGGCTTTCCGCCGGTGTAAAGCATGGCGCTCCATTCGTTGTCCGAAGCAGTGATGCTGCGGCGCAGCGTGACCGCTACCGCCTTGGTGCCATAGGTCTGACAAATCTGCTCGGCAACATCCACATAGCTCTCACGGTTGATTTTCCCCCGGGTCACATCGGTGTCGCGGGCCTTAATGCCCAGCACCTTTTCCGCGTCCTCCTCATTGGCCACCAGTACATCTATGTAAGGCATGAGCCGGGTCATGCAGTTTTTAGCTTCCACCTCTGTCCACAAATTTTTGCGGTAGTTTAAATCGCAGCTTACCGTCAGGCCCATCTCCCGGGCTTTTTGGCAGGCCCGCAGGCAGACATCCGGAATGGTTTTGCTCAGTGCTGGAGTAATGCCTGTGATGTGAAAATGAGTGGCACCGCTAAAAATTGCGTCCCAGTCAAAATCCTCGTAGCGGCAGTCGGCAATAGCGGTGTTTTTTCGATCGTAGATGATCTTGGATGGGCGCTGGGAGGCACCCTTTTCGGCATAAAAGACGCCCATCCGCTCGCCGCCATAGGCAATATGGTCAGTGGCTACATGGAGTTTACGCATTTCCGCCACGCCGGCATCTGCAATGGCGTTGTACGGCAGACGGGTGACAAACTCCGCCTGTACCCCCATCAGTGCCAGTGAAACGCAGACATTTGCCTCCGCACCGGTATAGTTGACCACAAAGCGATCTGCCTGGATAAAGCGCAGATAGCCCTCTGGATTCAAACGGAGCAAAAAGTCTCCAACTCCCACCATTTTTTTTGTTGTAATACTGTTCCCCTTATTCATAAATTCCGTTGTACAGCCCTTGAATCAGCAACATGCCGGCCACTGCGCCCTGATCCCTGACGCCCTGTGCTTTGGCGGCAAAAACCGCTGCCTTGCCGTAACGCGGCGTCATATGGCGGGTATCTTCCACCCCCTGCATAGCTGCGGCCCGGGCGCTGGCGATAACGGTGGCGAGGTCCTGGCAGGCAGCGGCGCTCCCGGCTGCCTGCGCCGCAGGCAATAGGGAGTCGAGGACCGTCCTGTCACCCGGACGGCACTTGCCGCGCTTGGCGATTCCGTCCGCAAAGCCCTGTAAAAATGCAGCCAGATCCTCTGCGCCGATGGCCTCCCGGCCCACCAGATGTTTGCCGCCCTCCATCCAGCCGGAGGCCATTAGCGTTCCCATAGTTGAAGGAACGACGGCGGCCATCGTCATACCCATCTTGGACAGACGTTTGCCGGTATCCGGCTCTGTCAGCGCTTCAAAAATTTCGGGCAGCGCACAAAAGCCTTTTTTCATGGTCAAGCCCAAATCACCGTCGCCCATCTGGGCGTCCATCTGGCACAGCTCTTCTGCGTGGTCACTCATGACCTGTGCAATGGCCTGCAAAATGTGCGGCCAATCCTCTTGCTTGATGATTTTCACCATAACACCTCACTTCTGGCAATAAAACGGTGTGTTGACCGGCATATTCAGCATTTCCTTGGTTTCGGGGTCTACCTTCATGATGGAGAGGGAGGCACCCATCATTTCCATAGAAGTGGCAAATTCACCAACAAAAGTGCGGAAAATGCCAATTTTCTTTTGCTCCAAAATTTGAGACACACTGTTGGTCAGAATATAAAGCTCCTCCACAGAGGTGGCGCCCAGACCGTTTACCAGCAATGCCACTTCTTCACCGGCCATCACAGGCATATCCTTCAGCAGCGTGTTCAGGGACTCCTCTGCCAGATCATCGGCCGTTTTCACAGGCCCGTTCCAAATACCCGGTTCGCCGTGAATACCCATACCCATTGCCATCTCGTTTTCGCCTAATGTGAAATTGGAGTGTCCCAATTCAGGAATCACGCAGGGAGACAGCGCGAAGCCCACCGTGCGGGTGTTATCTTTAGCCTTTTGCGCGGCGGCTAATACTTCGTCCAGAGTACCCATCTGCGCGGCCTTGGCGCCTGCACACTTGTACATGAAGAATATTCCGGCCACACCGCGGCGGGCTGCCGGATCTGCATTGGAGTTGACGTCATCAGCCCCCACAATGGAGCGAACCTGAATGTCCTCAAGATCACACATTTCTGCGGCCATATCAAAGTTCATGATGTCGCCGGTATAATTTCCATATAGATAAAGTACACCGCTGCCGCTGTTGACTTCCTTGCTGATTTCCAGGATCTGCTCGGCACTGGGGGACTGAAAAACGCTGCCCACCGCACAGCCGTCCAGCAGGTTTTCACCCACATAACCAAGGAACAAGGGCAGGTGTCCTGTACCGCCGCCTGTGACAATGGCCACTTTACCGGGCACCTTTTTCTGCGTACAGTAGCAGCGCAGGTCATTATTGACATATTTTACCTCTGTGGCGTGTGCGTGATAGATGCCGCGCAGCATGTCGTCGGTATATTGCGTTGGGTCATTGATGATCTTCTTCATAAGGACTCCTTTTCCGCCGCTTACGGCTTTCTGACAATGTGAACGGCAAATCCGCCGACTTCTTCCTGCAGATAAACGGCGTTGAGCCGGCCATTGGGCCCCACATTTTTAAATTCCTCACGCAAAGGAATATTGTGAGCCTTAAAATAGGCCACGGCTCTCTCTGGTGAGAGTGTAAAAATGCCGATATGGCCGAATTCTCCCGGAAAACGCATGTTGCAGCACTCCACGGCTGTACCTGCAAAGTTGGAACGATTGCCCGGTTTCATAAAAAGACCCGGAAAACGATCCGCAAACCACTGGGCGGCAGCTATTCCTTCATCACGGCTGTTTCCGTTGATGCCCACATGGGCCAGCGAAAAGCCCAGTGATTTCTCCACCGCTTTTTCACACAGCGCAGTAATGCCGTCCCAGTCCTCGGATTCTACCATGGCAGAGGGAGCCATAAAACTGCCGCCCACCGCCGCAATATGATCGTAGCAGAGATAGTCGGCCATGTTGGACAGGTTGATGCCCGCCGTGGGAATAAAATGAACTGCGGCATAAGGACCGCACAGCTGACGGATGGTATCCATGCCATTCATGGCTTCGGAGGGAAAGAACTTAAAATCCGTCAGGCCCAATGCCATACCTGCCTCTATTTCAGTGGGTGTGATACAGCCGGGTACCACCGGCAGCCCCAGCTGCTGACAGTGCTTTACCACTTGAGGATTGAATCCGGGCGTCACGATAAAATCGGCACCTGCGTCCCGGGCCTGATCTACCTGCTCACAGCGCAGAATGGTACCGGCGCCCACCAGCATGTTGGGCCGGCCGGCCTTGATGATACGCAGGCACTCCAGCGCTTTTTCTGCCCGCATGGTCACTTCCAGCAAGGGCAGGCCGCCCCTGCAGAGAGCGTCGGCAAGGGAGAGCGCGGTGTCGGGATTTTTCAGCCCCAGAACGGGGATGACGCCATAGGCTTTAATAGTTGTAATTGCGTCCATGTCCGTTGTTCCTTTCTACATATTGCGGCAGGCTGTTTTCAGCCTGCCGCAGTTGTTTTGATTTAAGCCTTGGCAGCGCCTTGGGCGGCTTTCTTTTTCTGAATAATGGCTTTTACCACGGGCCACATGAAGGTGAGCACAATCAGAGCCAGGAGCACGCAGGAGACGGGACGATTAACGAACGTCAACAGACTGCCATGGCTCATGACCAGTGCGCGGCGGAAGTTGGATTCCAGCATATTGCCCAGCAAGAGGCCCAGCACAAAGGGACCGGTGGGGAAATCGCATACCTTGAACAAAAAGCCCATCAGTGCGGCCACAAACATTACCAGCACGTCAAAGAAACTGTTGTTGAGTGCATAGGAACCCACCACGCACAGCAGGCAGACCGCCGTCCAGACGGTGGGCTGGGTGACATTGAGTACCTTGGCTGAAATTTTGGCGGTGGCCAGACCGAAGATCAGGAACACCACATTGGCCAGCAGCATCAAAATCATGATCTTGGCAGTAAAATTGGCATTTTCCGTAAACATTTTCAGTCCCGGCTGCATACCGTACATGGTCAGCGAGCCAATCAAAATGGCGGTAACCGAGTCACCGGGGATACCCAGCGTCATCATGGTGGTCATGGCGCCGCCAATTACCGCATTGTTGGCAGTGGAGGTGATGGCCAGTCCTTCCACAGAACCGTTGCCGTATTCCTCCGGATGCTTGCTCATTTTCTTACCGTTGCCCCAGGAAATAATGGAAGCAATATCGCCACCGGCAGCGGGAATGGCGCCAATGATGGTACCTTCCACAGCTGCAATGGCAGTGGGCCCTATCAAGGACCGGGCTTCCTTGCCGGTGGGGAACACCCGCCCCAGCTTCAGGTTAACCTTGCGGGCTTCCATTTCGGCCGCTTCATCGGCACGGCGGCGGCTATACATTTGAAACAACACTTCACCGATACCGAACATACCGATCATGACGGGAATAAAGGAAATGCCGCCCATCAAGTCGATGGAACCAAAGGTAAAACGCTTGATGCCCAGAATGGGGTCAAGACCCACGCAGCTCAGCAAGATGCCCGCCACGCCCAAAATAGCGCCCTTAAGTACATTGCCGCTGGAGATCGCAATCATCATGGACAGGCCGAACAGTGCCAGCATACAGTATTCCGGGGCGTTAAAGGTGACGGTAAAGTTGGCAATAGGTGTGGAAAACAAAATCAGGCAGAATGTAGAAAAGATACCGCCGATAAATGAATAGATTACGTTGATGCCCAGTGCCAGACCACCCTTGCCCTGACGGTACAGCTTGTAACCGTCAAAGGCCTGTCAGATGGAGGCGGGGGTGCCGGGTGTATTCACCAGAATGGCAGAAATACCACCGGCAAAAATTGCTGCATTCCAAAGACCCATCAGCATGGCGAAGCCGTCAGCCGGATCAAACCAGAAGGTAATGGGCGTCATGATGGCAATGCCCATGGTAGCGGACAGTCCTGGCAGTGCGCCGATGACTGTGCCGATAAGCACGCCCAGACACAAAAACAGCAGCACAGAGGGTTTGCAAAGCTGTGCAAATGCCGTCATAAAAATGGAAACTGTCATACTTTGTCGTTCCCTCCTTATTAAATATTAAACTGAATAGAAAAACCAAGAACAAAGGTCACATAGAGAAACGCGATGAAAACCACGGAATAGATTATGTTAAACTTCCATTTGCGTTCAAAAATAAAATTAAGATAGACAACCAGTGCCAGTGCCCAGACAATAAATATATGGGTAATGCGCCACAGTGCAAAGAAAGCGATAATGCCTGCGATTGTCAGGAGCAGCATCTTGACATTTTTGCGAACTTCCTCGTTTTCAATCTTAAAAAACTGGACTTTTCCTTTTGCGCGGATGCCCCGAATGGTCAGGAAAACACCCAGCATGCCCAAAATAAATCCTAATATAATGGGGAAAAAGCCGGCGCCCGGTACGCCGTCCGATGTTTGGGCCCGAAATCTCATGGTATTTTCAATCAGCGTGTAGGCTGCCACGCCGAAACCAAACACAGTTGTTATAATGCCGGGAAGGGTATCGCCGTTGTGCATACAGAGACCTCCTGTCTTCTGATTTAAGTAAAAAAATCGAAAGAACCGCGCTCACGCTCAAGGAGTGTGAGCGCGGCTGTGCATGGATAATGATTAACTCAGCAGAGAGGGAATCAGATCACTGTAATAGGCCAGCTCAGAAGCGGCCTTGGCATCCATATCGGCGCCGTTTAAATAGGCGTGCTCAAAGCCTTTGGAAGTCAGCAGTTCCTTCACGGCATCAGAGTTGATAGCTGTTTCGGAGGCCTTGACCAGCGTATCAATGACAGCCTGAGGAGTATCCTTGGGAACTGCGAAACCGCCCCAACCCTGAATCGTGATGTCAATGCCCAGTTCCTTGGCGGTTTTCACGTCGGGAACAACAGAGGAATGGCCTTCGCCCAGGACAACCAGAACTTTCAGATTGCCGTCATCGACCTGACTCTTAACTTCGGAGGGAGAAACCGTCACAGCTTCGATGTTGCCGCCCACCAGAGCGGTCACAGCGGGAGCGGCGCCGTCAAAGGGAACATGAGTGAACTTGACACCGCACTTGTCCTCAATGGAAGCGGCGGCCACATGCCAAATGGAGCCGGTGCCGGAGTTGCCGATACGCACTTCGCCGGGATGATCCTTGGCATAGTTGAGGAGGTCTTCAAGGGTGTTCCAGGGGGAGTCGGCCTTTACGGTGACAGCCGCAGGAATTGTCATGGCGCGTCCGATAAACTTGAAGTCATCGGTGGACAGATTGGTCAGACCCAGCGCGCGCAGCATAGTGGACTCTACGGGCATGTAAGCGATGGTATAGCCGTCGGGTGTGGCATTTTTCACTTTCTCCAGACCGGTGGCGCCGGAAGCGCCGGTGATATTGGTCACGGTCACTGTGGTACCGAGGGCTTTCTCCAACTCGGAGGCGTAAATACGGGCCGTGGTGTCGGATGCACCGCCGGCTGCATAGGGAACGATGAGGTTGATTTGCTTATTGCCGGGGAAGGCGGCAGCATCTGTACTGCCGGAAGTTTTGCCGCAGGCAACAAGAGACAGTGCCATAACAAGTGCCAGTGAAAGAGCAAGAATCTTTTTCATGTCAGTTCTCCTTTTTTTGTTTAATTTATCTTATTTCTCGCACATGCGACGAAATACATATGTATCGGCACTCCACCACCGTCGGGGTATAGCCGGCCTTGGGTGCCGCCCGGTCAATGCCTTACAGATAGGGGGTCACGGTCTTCTTTAACTCAGCTGTCTGCTCCGAAGTCAAATCCAGCAGCGGCTTTCTCATGTGGCCGCCGGTGACGCCGCGTAAGGTGAGAATGTTCTTGAAAATGGACATATCGCCGCCGAATTTCATGACCTTGACAAGTTCTGTGGCCTTTTGCTGCGCCATGCGGGCACGATTCAGATCGCCGGAGAGATATGCCTGGTAGATATTCTCAAATGCCTCCGGGAACGGGCCCGAACAGCCAGAAACCACACCGTCACACCCGCACACCAGTGCCGGCAGGAACAGGTCGTCCGCACCGGGCACCACAGAGAAGTTTCCGCCTCTAACCAGCAGGTACTCGTTAATGCGGCGCATATCAGCAAAGCTATACTTTACACCTACCACATTTTTGCAGGTTGCCGCAATTTTTTCCATGGTAGCAGCAGTCACGTCGTTGTGGGCCAACTGCGGAATTACATATACATACACGGGAAAATCCTGGGGCAGACTGTCGCAGACTGCTTTGTAATACGACACCATGGCCCGCTCGTCCACGCCGAAATAACTGGGGGTTACGACACCTACGCCGTCAGCTCCGATTTTGCTGGCATGCCGGGCCAAGCGAATGGTCTCCGCCTGATCCATGGCACCCACATGGATAAATACCGTCACACGACCGGCTGCCTTTTTGACGACTGTTTCGGCCACCAGTTCCCGTTCCTCGGAACTCATTAAATACATTTCGCCGGTGGTGCCGCAGGGGTACAGGCACTGCACGCCCTTGCCGATCAGGAATTCCACCTGTGCTTCCAGCGCCGACACATCCACATGATTGTCTGCGGTGAAAGGCGTTGTCATTGCGGTAATTACGCCATATAGCTTTTTCATTTAATATTTCCTCCACATATTATTGTTCAGCATTACTGAACGCTATTCAAATTTTTCACGTTACAAGAGTATATTTACCACACAATATTCTGATTGTCAACACAGTATCTCTATTTTTAACGACATATTTACAGCATATTCGAACGCCGTACGTTTTGTTTGTTGACAGTTTCACAATTTCATGCTATCCTAAAAAAAGGTAATTCAGGTCGCATATTGGATGATCCGGCATTTGAATAGCCGCATACTACACTCAGTAAAGGATGATTTATAGTGCAAGACGCGCAGAAATTGATGCTTTCTGCTAAGGGTCATGTTTCCGCTACAGCTAAAGCGCTGAAAATTCTGGAATGCTTTACCCCTTTTCAGCACGAGCTGACCCTGGCCCAAATTAGCCGCCTGCTCGATATGCCAAAAAGCACGCTGCTCAATCAGCTGCGCACGTTGGAGGAGCTTGGCTATCTCATGAAGGTGCGTGACGGAAGTGCTTATCGGCTGGGCTATAAAATCATGGAGTTGAGCTACTGTGCCCATACCGCCATTCCCATGAGCCAGTATGCCATTCCGGTGATGGAGGACCTGCAGGATGCCACAGGTGAGATTATTTATCTGACCTCCCACATAAACGGCCGTTCTTTTTATATGGAGTGCGTGTATCCCAATAGCCGTTCCGTCCCCTACTCCGTTTCCGGCAAAACGCTGCCCATGCACTGCACCGGCTGCGGAAAGGCCATGCTGAGCCAGATGAATACCCAGCAGGTGGAGGCCATTATTCAGCAGTACGGGCTGGCTTCGTTGACGCCCAACACCATCACTGATCATGATCTTTTGATGGAGGATCTGGCAAAGTGCCGGGCCAGAGGATATGCGCTGGATAATGAGGAGGAAACCTTGGGCGTCAAGTGCATTGCCATGGCAATTCGCACGCCCCGGGGCGAGGTGGCCGGTGCACTGAGCATTTCCGGATCGCCAATCTCCATGGTACCGGAAGTACTGGATCCCTACGCTGCGCTTTTGGCCAGAGCTTGTACCTCTTTGACCCAGTACGCGCATCTTTTCCCGGCGATTCAATTGCAAACCCCGTGATTCGAAAAGGAGGCACCTATGCCCCGTATTTTGAGCTTTGGTTCACTCAATCTTGATTACGTCTATCACGTTCCCCATTTTGTCAGGCCCGGCGAGACAATGAGCCCGCTGAAGAGGGAAGTCAACTGCGGAGGAAAAGGGTTAAACCAGTCTATTGCTGCCGCATTGGCCGGAGCCTCCGTTTTCCACGCAGGTAAGATCGGACGGGACGGCCAGCCGCTGATAGATGCGCTGCGACGCGCCGGAGCAGACACCTCGCTTGTGGCCATGAACGATATGCCCACCGGCCATGCCATTATTCAAGTAGAACCCAGCGGGCAAAATTGCATTCTTCTTTACGCCGGCAGTAACGGTAACATCACTCGCACGCAAGTGGATCATACTTTGGCGGGCTTCGGACCCGGAGACTATCTAATACTGCAAAATGAGATTAACGAGTTATCCTATATTCTGGATCAGGCTGCGGAGCGGGGGCTTTTCATCGTGTTCAATCCCTCGCCCATGGAGGACGCTCTGCTGCGTCTGCCCCTGGAACGAGTTTCCCTGCTGATCTGCAATGAAATTGAGGGAGCTGCACTGGCCGGATGCCGGTCGGAAGAGCAAATCCCCGACGCGCTGAGAACTCGTTTTCCACACAGTAAGCTACTGCTGACGCTGGGCAGCAGGGGCAGTATTTACGATGACGGCGTACAGCAGCTTCGCCAGCCGGCCTATAAAGTGCGTGCGGTAGACACAACGGCCGCCGGTGATACCTTTACCGGTTACTTTGTGGCCTCACTGGCCGCCGGACTGGAGCCTCGTTTGTGCATGGAGCTGGCTACCCGGGCCGCGGCCATTGCAGTGACTCGGGCGGGAGCCGCACCATCCATTCCCAGGATGGACGAGGTGCGCCGCTGCACCTTTTCCGTGTCGTCTGAAAATATGACCAGGAAAGAGTGACCTTCGCAAAGACGGACTTTTCTGAAAAATGAAATACTTCCAATACCTCTTGGCAGATTGTCAAGAGGTATTTTTTTAATAAAATGTCATTTCGTGCGAAAAAACCGCCGTTTGGTGCGAGATTTTACACAAGATGGAAGAAATATGCTAAGCTGACAGCACTTGAAATTTAAGGAGGAGTAATATGACCTCTGCCATCGACCACACCGATCAGGTGGAACGACGGGTTGTCGCCATCCCCATCAAGGCAACCGACACCTGTGGCTTTTACAAGATGCGGGAGGGGGCGCTTCTCCCGGTCAAAGCGTGCTGGTATTGCATCCACGGTGATTTTCAGCGCGACACCCCAGACCCCCATCAGTCGGGATTTTGCAAGTTCAAAAAATAAAGGAGAGAAAACATGAAAAAAAGGATTTTAAGCATTCTTTTGTGCCTTGTCATGGTAATTGGCTTACTGCCCACCGTGGCGCTGGCGGCAACTGGCGTTACAGATGCCTTAACGCTGGCGGCGGCGCTGGGCGGCGATAGCTTTGCGACCGTGAGTGGAGGCACGGTGACATTACAGCAGGATGTCAACCTCACGGACACCATCAGCATTACAACCGGCACCATCGTGCTGGATTTGAACGGCTTTACCATCACCGGCAAGGCGGGAGCGGGCGCAGCCGCCATCTCCGTCAGCGGCACAGCAAATGTAACGATTAAGGATAGCGGCACCACTGGTAGCATTGTGGGCGGCACCGGCGCCTATCCCGGACACGACGGCGGAACAGGCCTGTCCGTCAGCGAAACAGGTACCGTCACTATGAGCGGCGGCACCTGTAAGGGGGGAGTTGGTGGAGACGCCGCTTCTACCTTTTGGGGCGGTAAGGGCGGTTTTGGCCTGTCTGTCAGTGGGAGCGGCAGTGTCAAGTTGAGCGGCGGCACCTTCCAAGGCGGAGGCGGCGGCCAAGGCAGCAACGCAAAAGGCACTACCGGCAAGGCCATCAGTGCGGCAAACGTTTCCACCCTCATCTCCAGCGGCTATGGGGCGTACGACAACGCGGCCACTCCCGTTAAGATTGCGGATGCCGACCTTGCGGCGGCGACCTACATCAGTATTCAAAAGGTACCTACCCCCGCCGAAACTCTGGCGGCAACGCTCAACGCCATTGCGGCGGGCACCTGCAAGGTGGAATCCGATGGCGAAACCGTAACCATGCTGAAAGATGTTACCCTGTATGGCACCACCGATATCACAGGCGGGCCGATTGTCCTTGACCTCGCCGGCAAAACCATCACCGGGACAGCTACGGCCGGAAATGCTACTTTTGCAATTACAGACTCCGGCAATTTGACCGTCAAGGACAGCGTTGGCGGCGGCAAGCTGAGCAACAACGGCATCTCTGGTGAGGCAATTGGCTGCTCCGGTAAACTGACTGTTCTTAGAGGTACCATCGAGGCAACCGGTGCAGACGGTGTTGCATTGCTAGCGGACTCTAACGCGACTGTGTCCATCAGCGGCGGCACCTTTATCGGTGACTTGATGGCGATAAGCGGATCAACTGTCACGCTGGCCACGGGATATGCATTCAAAGGCGGCGCAGACGCAAACAATTTGACAGCGGTGACGGACTATTCCGACTGTAAATATCTCGTGGTGGAAGCGGCGACCTACGCCATCACGCTGCCCACCACCCAAACCGGCTATACCTTGGCGGCCAAGGCGGGCAGTGCCAGTCCCGTTACCCATGGCGGTAGCTATACCTTTACCTTAGTGCTGGCTTCGGGTTATGACGAAAGCACCCCTGTCGTAAAGGTAAACGGAACCGCTGTCACCTTGAATAATGGCGAATATACCATTTCCAACATCACCTCTGCCCAGACCATCACGGTGGAGGGCGTTGCGAAAAACTATGTTGCCCCCACCGTCGGCACGGTAAGCCTTGGGACTGCCACCTTCAAGGCGGGTAAGAACTGTCGTGAGACAGACTTTGCAGCCTACAAGCCCACCGCCACTGAAAACAGCGGCACGATCACGGCGCAGGGCTGGCAATACTGGGATGATAATAACACATGGTTTAGCTTCCATGTCCCCGGCATCGGCGAGGCCTCGTTCCACCTCCTCGCCGACTATACCTACAAACTGCGCTACTTCGTGACCTACACGGACAACGCAAGCGCATCCCATACCATTTATTCCAATGAGGTCACGATGGACGTCGTTCGGTATGAAACCGCGCTGGCGCTGGCGGTAAGCCCCCAGAGTCCCCAGCCGGTCAATACGCCTGTCACCCTGACGGCAACGCTGACCGGGTATTGGGATTACGCCGGGCTGAACGGCCAAAGCGTCACCTTTAAATGTGACGGAAACCCCATCGGAACGGCTGGTCTTGGCAACAATGGCGTTGCCACCATAGAGTGGACGCCCACCGTTTCGGGTACTTACAGCCTGACGGCGGAATATGACATCTCTAACTCCCACTACAACGCGGCCGCCACCGCCACGCCGGTGTCTTACAAGGTGTTGGAGCCGGTGGCTGAGAACCTTAATATGACCTCCTTGGTGACGGCTCCTGTTAAGAACGGCACGCCACAAAGCGTATTTGCAGACCAAACCCAATACACCGCCACCATCGCGTGGAGCGGCAGTCCGTCCCTGTTCCGCGGCGGCACGGCCTATACCGCTAAGGTGACGCTGAGCGCAAAAGAGGGTTACAGTCTGGCAGGCCTTTCCGCGGGCAGCTTTACCCATGCGGGTGCCAGCAGCGTGACCTTTGACCCGGCCACAGGCGTTGCCACGCTTGTGTTCCCCGCAACAAGTGCCAAAACAGCCACGGCAGTGGCGGTCACAGGAACACCCGCAAAAACCATTTATAACATCGGAGAGACATTTGTTCCCGCCGGCTTGATTGTGACGGTGACCTATGATGACGGCACAAGTCAGGTGTTCAATACCGCCACAGGCTATCAGGGCCTGACCATCACCCCCACCATTATGGCGGCGGACACCGCATCGGTTACGTTCAGCTACGGCGGCGTACAAAGCAAAGCCTTTACCGGCCTGACCGTGCGGGAGAACTTGACCTCCATCACCGCACCCGACGCGAAAACGGGCATTTCCAACGGCGCGGCAAAGACCGCAGCAGCTTTGAGGCTTCCTGCCACCGTGCGCATTGTCACCAGCACCGGCGCAACAACGATGGCAACTGTTACATGGGATGTAGAAGCGGCCGATTATAATCCGGCTTCGCTGGAAGGGAAAACCTTTACCGTGAACGGCGTGGTTACGCTGCCCGCCGACATGACCAATCTGAACGATGTAGCGGTCGGCACGCAGATTCATGTCACGGTCAAGGCCGCAGCCCTCGTTCCGACTCCCACACAGGGCACCGGAACAGACGACACAGCCGAGCATATTACCGGCATTACCACAGACCAGCAGGTATTGCTTGGCACGACAATGACCATTACGGCGGACGAGTATGTGCGTGGGGATAAGACTTACATTCCCGTTGCGTGGGCAACCAATCCCAGCGGCACCTTTGCTCCCGCCGGCGGCACGTCTTATTCTGCTACGGTAAACACCACCGGCATGACGGCGGGTGCGCACACCTTTACCATCACCTACCGCGAGGTAACTACCGCGGAAAGAGTGGCCACCGGCAATACGGTGCAAACGACAATTGATTACACCACCAAGACTGCATCCGACAGCAGCAACACCGATGTGTCCACACCCACCACCGGCGATACAAGCACAATGGCGCTCTGGGTTGCGCTCCTGTTTGTATCCGGCGGCGCACTGACGGCGTTTGGAGTCAGCAAAAAACGCAAAAAAACAGACGGCAAATAACCATCTAATCATAATCCGGCGGCTCCTTTTCAGGAGCCGCCGGATTGCTTGCTATATCATGTCTCGGAAGTTCCCAGTTCTTCCCGGAATCCTGTATCAGGAATTCCTGCGCTTTTTTGCAACTCCAAGCACGGCGACTGCACCACCCGAAATGAACATAAGTGCAATCCACGCAAACATATTGCTTTCATCTCCGGCCTGTGGTGATTTGGTGTCCGACTTTTTAATTAAGCCGGAAATCGCATTTTCAATCGCTGTTGCATAACCATCAACTACTTTTTGCTCCGCCATTTTTTTACCCATTACAACTGCGTTTTTAGCATCGTTCAGGGCTTTTACGGTTGCATCGGTGTAAACCGAGAGATCCGCCGGAATCTTGGCGATGGCCGCATCAACCTTGCTGTAATCGGCAGGCTCATCGGATGGATTTACCTCATTAATTGTCATCTCACCCGAAGGTGCCCCGGCGATAGCAACTCCACTTTCCAGATATTCGCCGGGAATGGTCATGGTCAGGTTAAAGGACCCGGAGCCGACAGGGGTTCCGTTAATGGCAACCTCCACCGTATTACCGCTAAGGTAAGTCGGTGCTTCTGCCGCATAGGCGACGTTGAAAAATAATCTGGCCAACGGAGAGATAGTATCGTGTACCCCAACCACCGTAGCAGTCAAGCCTGCGGGCATGGAAGAAAACATAACCGTGATATCCTGAGCGATATATAAGTTGCGAAACCGATCTCCAGACAAGGTAATAGTGAGGCGCTGTTCGGCAATGGGTTTACCGGCCACCGCATCAATGGTAATGGGGGTAGTTGTGACTCTTCGATTTTCCCTTGCAAAGACGGCCTCAACTTTTTTGTGGCCGTCTGCGGTGACATCAATGCTTTGAGACGCAGACAATATTTCGCCATTAACCAGCCAGTGATCCATGCGATAGCCTACTTTAGCCGTTGCGGTAAAAGTCTGACTCTGCCCCTGCTGAAGGGTAACGGGTTGGTCGGGAGTAATAGATCCCATAGCAGCATCGTTTACCGAAGGGGTCAGTACATAGTTAGCCGGAACAGTCGTTTTTCTGAAAAAGCTCAGGCCATCCACCTGACTGCTCTGTCCCCACACATAGAAGGTGTCGCCAACGGTAACGCCCACATTGCGGAAGGTCTTCGCAGCACTTAAGGTTTTTCCGGCATCGCCAAAGTTTCCACTTGCCAGGTTATAATACCAGGTATCCTGCCAGGTGCCGCCGGCGCTGGATACCAGACCTGTTAGGATAAAGCCCTCAGCCGTAGAGCCCAATGCCATTTCCATTTGCTGTCCGGCGTCTACCGCTGGCAAGTCGTGCCTTTTAACGGTATTTAAATCTGTGATACCGAAGAAAGGAGTACCTGAATCGGTATAGCAGGAGGCAATGGCAAGCTTGTCACCGGACACGGCGGCGCGGGCCTGCTCCATGCCCTCAGGCAGTTCCACAGCAGTAGAAACCGCTCCGGTTTCCACATCCACATTGAGAATTTTATTGCTTAAACCCAAGTTTCCATCATTGTCATACGTCTCTCCGCCAACAAGGAGGAGGTTCCCCTGATAGCTCACCGGTGTAGCTACTGCCGGCAAATCAGCATTTGTCTCTATCTGAATCCATTTCTTGGTTTCCAGCGTATACTGCCAGAGCCTGCCTGCCAGCCTTCCCGTATCCGGATCTGTTTCATACGAAGTGGCATAAAGCTTACCATCATGCCCAACAATTTGACAAAAAAAGGAAGTTTCTATTTCGGTTGGCCCTAAATTCGTCCAGGTATTTCTGGAAGTATTGTACTGCCAAAGAGTGGTTGCATCGGTGACGATATCGCCGCCGAGCAGATAAACATCCTCGCCTAAAGCGGCAAGACCCGTAATTCCAATATTATCATAGGCAGGATCCGTTGGCAGGGAAAGATCCTCATAGGCACCATCAGTGGGCAAAAGAATCTGTCTGCTGCCGGACTGTCCGGCAGCGTCGGTCACCACAGCCATTTGTGCACCGGTCAAGCCTTCCGGTAGCTTCACCGTTATCCGCCCGATATCGGTAGCTGTATCTTCTCTCCATGTTATAATCTCGGCATTCTGACCACCAATAGTGACACTGCCTTGATTTTCACCAATAAACCAGCCCTCTAAGACAACGGTATTTCCTTCAGATATTGCCAACTGGATAGCAGGATCAGGATCGGTATTCGCCTTGTCAATATTCAGCTGTCCTCCGCTGACACAGGTATCGGCAAACGCATCCCGATCATAAGCGCCGCCCAAAATCCGACCGGAAATTTTAGCCGAGCATTCTTCCGGGTGATTGGATGCCAGCAGAGCAAACGCCCCGGTAACGGCCGGAGCCGCCATGGAGGTTCCGCCGTAGACAGTGTAGCTGTCCAGCCCTGTTCCCACGCCAATGCTGTCAAGATGCAGGGTGTTGGCTGTATCTGTGAAAGTGATGGTAATTTTCATCTGAAAATTACCAAAATCCACATCGTCAGGCAGCTGCTGCAAATTGCTGCCGCCATTGCCGGCATTTCCGGAATTTCGCCATTGATAAGTCCCCATATCTTCCGCAGCAGTATCCGAAAAGCTTCCATCCGCAAGCATGAAATCACACTTGATTTGAATGCGTTCGGATTCAGACCACATACAAAAGCCGCGGTAAAGCTGCTCATTTGTGTTAAGAGCAGCAAGTGTCACCGGCTTTGAAATAATCGTTACCGTTTTCTGCCCTACTGCCGGAATATCCAGACCGCGTGCACCGCTGTAACAGGTATCCCCCACGGTAACGGCTTGACCACAAAAATCCGTTTGGTTTTCATCGTAGTAATGAAAGTCAAGGCCACCGTTTACATCCGCATCGGCACTTCCTGCATCTTCAAACCCCTCGTACACCACCGTTCGAGAGCTATCCTGAGCGGCACAAAACGCGTTAAATGTCCGAACGCCCCCCGCGGCAGTGGAAAGCACGGCCGAGCCGGGCGCATAAAGATCAGTTTGCGTTTTGCCATAATTGGTGAAGGGTGAGGCATTTCCGCTGGCTTCTATGGCATTGACGTTTAAGACCGAGCCGGAACGAACCATAGCAGTGTCTGCCAGATCAAGATCCACATTCTTGCTGTCATTTGCTGAGGCAAAGATTGTGGTGATACCGGCGCTATCTGCTGCAGCGACCGCCATTCTTTCAGACCGGCTTGTATAATTTCCGCCAATAGAAACATTGACCGCACGAACGTCAACGCCTATTTGCTTTGCCTGCATCAGCCATTGCCAGCCCTTGATCTCTGAACTCAACCAAATATAGCCCGTGTCATCGTCCTGCACCTTGACACCAATCATCTGAACGGACTGATCGATGACACCATGAATACCATTTAATCCACTGGCTCCGATAATGCCGGCGCAATGCGTTCCGTGACCGCTCATATCCATAATGCCATTGCCTTTAAAATTTGTAGCGCAATAGCCATGGTCCTCGCAGTTCAGAATTTTCTTTTGCGTATCGGTAAAAGAATACATCTGATCGCATAAGTTCGGATTGGTATAGTCAACGCCGGTGTCCATTACGGCAACAATCGTGCTTTGATCCCCTGTTAGTTTCTGGGTGTTTCCCACACTATCCAAGTGCCATTGGAATTTGGACAGATCAGTGCCGTCTTTATATCCTAACCAATTGGTTTCCGGAATACTATTTGTGTCAATTCCGCCCGCATCCTCATCCAAAACGGTATATGTATCGGCCTCGGCAAAGAGTACATCCGCACGCTCTTCTAACCGATTGATCAGGGTATCATTATCCATGGTAGAGGAAGTGACAAGAAATAGCGTCTGTATCTCGCTTTCCTCCTGCATATTCATTCCAAAGGACTGGGCAGATATACCGGACTCAGTATCCGTTGCGTTGCTCTTCGTTACGTCCATCAGCGGTTCCCACTGC
Source organism: Clostridiales bacterium (assembly GCA_012719745.1). Classification (GTDB taxonomy): domain Bacteria; phylum Bacillota; class Clostridia; order Oscillospirales; family Oscillospiraceae; genus Vescimonas. The sequence goes on from JAAXZS010000114.1 coordinate 24,503, forward strand.
AAATCCTCCTCTGCCGACTGGGTACTTAAGGCTTCCCCACGCAGGCACACGATGACCCTGCCACCGCCTTTTGCCGGTGCCGCTACTGCGGTGACGGTCGTCATAAAGCTCGAAAAAATGAGGATCACGCTCAGCAGAACGGAGACGAGTCTCTTTTTCATGTTGGTTGCCTCCTTTGAATTTTAGCCTGAAA
>JAAXZS010000144.1 GCA_012719745.1 Clostridiales bacterium
CGATGTTCACGTTGATGCCGATGGCCTTCAGGTCGGCCTGGATCATAGGAGCAATATCCTTGTAGGGGGAATCGGTAGCTGCGTACAGGTCGACGTTCAGGTCGCCCTCTTTGTAGCCGGCCTTGGCCAGCAGTTCCTTGGCGCGAGTCACATCATAGGTGTAGGCACCCAGATCCTGCTCGTCATAGAAGGACCACACGCCGCGGTTGACGACGGTGTTCTGCGTCTTGGCCTTGCCCTGCAGAACCACATCCACGATAGCGTCCTTGTTGATGGCGCAGGAGACGGCCTGACGGAGGGTCTTGTTGTCGAAAGGAGCCTTGGAGCAGTTGAAGCCGAAGTAGAACAGACGGGTACCGGCCTTTTCATAGACGGTAACGTCCTTGTTGCTCTCCAGGAAGCTCAGCTCGGTGGTAGGAGGATCGATGCAGACATCGATTTCGCCGTTTTCGAGAGCCACAACACGGGAAGCAGCTTCCAGAATGGGCTTGAAGGTGATTTCCTCAGCCATGCCAGGATCATCACTCCAGTAGTTCTCGTTGCGGACAAAGGTCACATACTGGCCTTCCTTCCACTCCTTGAGCTTGTACTGGCCGGTGCCGATGGTATAGGGCTTGTCCATACCGCTTTCATAAGCAGCCTTGGACTGGATGCCCATAGGCTTACCAGCGATGTTGGACAGGATCTCGTTGGAATAGCTGGAGGTATGGATGACAAAGGTCTTGGCATCGCGGGCTTCCACGCCGGTGATCAGGCTCAGGGTGCTGGAAACATAGGTGTCAGGTTTCAGTGCCATTTCGTAGGTGAAAACGACGTCGTCAGCCGTGCAGGCGCTGCCATCACTGAACTTGATGCCGTCCTTGAGGTGGAAGACCAGGGTATTGTCATCTTCCCACTCCCACTTCTCAGCCAGCTGAGGGGCATAGGTAATGCCGGTTTCAGCGGCATCATTGGTCAGCATGCAGAGGGTCTGATGGGTCAGTGCCAGGCAGTTGTTGTTGATCTGGTCATTCTGCATCTGCAGGTCGAGGCTGTTGATGTCCTGAGCGGTACCGATGGTCAGCGTCTTCTGGATGTTGCTGCCATCACCGGAGCCGCCATCAGACTTGCTGCCGCAGGCAACAAGGCTGAAGGTCATCAAAGCTGCAAGCAAAAAGGCAATCAGTTTTTTCATTCTTCTATTCTCCTTCTGTAATTTTGTCCTGTTTTCCAGCCGTACGGACTTCTCCGGCTTTATCGTAAACCTCATGGAAGCACCTACTCATCCCTGAGGACTACTTCATTTTAAAAGGCCTTAGTCGCGGTGAGGGATAGCGCCGTAGAAGTGGACCACGTTGATATCCTCTTCCCGGTATTCGCCGTGGTTGCCGTGGCCGTCCCAGTCCACGTGGTTGCCGTGGTCGGAGGCCCAGACCAGCAGTGTATCGTGCTTTGTCCAGTATTCGTCCACCGCGTCGGCCAGACGGCCGAAATCGCGGATATGATGCCGGGCGGCCTCCATGGCGCCGGGCGCCTCGGGGGTGAAGTCATGGATCATGTCGTCATATTCCTGGTTGTAGACTACAATCACATCATACTGGTCGTCTTTAATCAGCTCCAGTGCCTTCTCCGTCACATCGTTGTCATAGGGCAGTAGGAAATAGTCAATATTGCGCTCCTGAAAAATCAGCGCCATGCTGGAGCCTTCCACCGCCGCCAGCGCCACTTTTTTACCGCTGCGGGTCAGGGAGTCGAAAAGGGAATCGATTTTGATGACAGGCTTTGTGTAGCTCTGAATCCCGTGAACGGCGGGCATAGCGCCGGTATACATGGTGCCGAAGCAAACAGGTGTTACGGAGGGCATCACGGTGGCCACGGGAACCGTCAGCTGAGTATGGTACTGCACAGGAAGAAACATCTCGGTATACTTCTGCCAGAACCACAGGCCGATACAGTCGGGATTATAGATCAACACCCGGTCGGCCTTTCCGCCAAAGGTATTTTCCACCAGATGCTCCACCGCAGGAATGGGTGCCGCGCTCTTGTTGGGAGCCTCCGCGCCGATGGCTGACGCCACACTGGCGGCGAGCTGGGTCATAGAATAGGAATTCATCATAGGAACCACTCCTTCTCAGTCTTACAGGCTGTCATGTGTTGTTGTATTATACAATATCAGCGCATATTTGCCCAGATATTTTTGCATATTAGCAATAATTACTATGTTTTGGAAACTTTTTCCGGTATATCGAGAAATGTAAAAAATGCATCCATTCCATCCCCGCTTTTGGCGCTGACAGCAAAAATTGGCTGTGCGCCGGCAAGAGTCAGCAGTTCCGATGCCTGTTTTTTCTGTGCCTCGGTGGCCTCATCGATCTTGCTGACCACACCGGCCACCGGTACCGGAAACATCCCCGCCGCGCCGGGTGAAAACATAAAGCGTTCTGCGGTGGCATCCTGTACGAACACCACCAAATCCGCCTCCACCGAGGTAACGATCAGGGCGTGGAGTAAAGAGCGGCGTTCCAGATATTCACCGGGCGTGTCAATGGTACCGTTGACCACCTCCAACGCCTGGGTCTTTTTGTATGTCTGTTCAAGGCCGTTGATCGTCTGACACAGCGTTGTCTTGCCGCAGCCCACCGCTCCCGCCAGTAAAATCTTTTTCATGTCTTGGTGATTGTGGTGGGAGCGAAGTGGAGTAGATTTTCCAGAACGCTCAGTACATCCTTCATGGCCGCCTCTACACTGGCCACATCTCCGCTGATGACGAGGGAGCCGTTGAAGCGATCCACAAAAATGATCTCCACATTGGCAGCCTTGGTGGCTACGTCCGCGCCAATAATGGCCGCCTCGCTGGGGGTAATGGTCATGATGCCGATAGCGCCGTCCACATCCCCGATGACGCCCAGCTTCTTGTAAATATCAGGGTTGGGATTGGCGATAAGATGCGCCATGGTCACCTGCTTGCCGGGAACAAATTCCTGTATAATCCGCTGTTTCGGCTCAAAGACTTCTTTCATCTTTTTGTCCTCACAGCAGGCTTTCCAGCAGGTCCCTGTGGGGATTGGGGATCACCACGGAGGAAACCACCATGCCCTGGGCGTTGGGGGTTTCAATGCCGCATTTCACGGATTCGCTGACAGCGGCCACCTCGCCGGTCATGGTCACAAAGGACTTGCCGCCGATGCCGGTGCCCAGACGAATGTCCAGCAGCGTCACATCTGCCGCCTTGGCCGCGGCATCCGCGGCGTAAACCGCCGCCGTCACGGAAAAAAACTCCATCACGCCTACCGCCGCCATCTCCTCGGGCATACTGGATTGATTGATAGCCTGAAATACCTGGGGATGCACCCGGGGAATCACGCAGGAATCCACCGTGTGGCTGCCGCCGATGCGTATGCCGGCGTCCAGAGAGGCCTGCACAGCCGCCACCTCGCCGGAAAAGAGAATATAATATTTGCCGGGACAGCTGGCCTTGGCAAAGATCAGCCGGGTCTCCGCCGCCTTTAAAATGGCGTCTGCCGCTTCGATGCCCTTGGCAATGCTGTTGAGCTCCAGAAAGCCGATGGTATTGGTCATGCTTTTGCCTCCCTGATGGTAATTCTGTCGCCCACCGCCGTAACCACACCGCCAATGCTGGCATGGACGGCCGCGCCCATGGCGTCAGGCGGGCATACGGCGATCAGCTGGTTTTGGGATACCCTGTCTCCCGCCTTCACCACCGGTACGGCGGGCGCGCCGATGTGCATTTTCAGCGGAATTGCCACCGTTTGGGGCTGATCCTCCCGTAACTCTCTGATCTCCAGATGGTAATATTCCCAAAGCCCCAGCCGTAGTGCCGCCTTTCCCGTGGGGATCTTCCGCACATCCCGCTCCGGAGAGGGAATAAACGGCCCCGTACCGCTGTCGCAGCGGATTTTGGCTTCCGAAAGCTTCTGCTTCACAAGGCGGTTAATGGTACGGGGCTGTAAGCCCATGGGGCAGGCCACCACCTCACAGATACCGCACTCGCAGCACAGCTGTGCTCTTTGTATATCGGGATCAGCTAAAAGTGCCCCTATATCCCGGTTCATCGCCAGCTTTCTCATAATTTTGTGGGGCTGCAGCGGATGACCCAGCAGGTGCCGGGGACACAGTTCCGTGCAGCTGCGGCACTGGATACAGGCCGAGGAGGCCTGGCGCAGCATGGCATCTACCCGCAGTTCCCTATGCTTGGCATGATATCCGTTCTCGGGCAATATCAGTATGCCGGAGGTGGTCTTGGTCACAACGGCCGTCTCCGTCTCCTCCATGGTCAGGGGCTTTCCCATCATGGGACCCCCGCTGACGCAGAACCACTTGTTCTGCAAGGTGCCGCCCGCCAGTTCAATGCAGCGGGCAAAGCTGGTGCCCACCGGCACACGCAAAACGGTGGGATGCTTTACCTCTCCCGTTACCGTCAGAAACTTTTGGGTCAGCGGTGCACCGTGGATGGCGTCGTAAATTGCCAGAACGGTGGCAATGTTGTCCACTACGCAGCCCGCCGCGCTGGGCAGTCCCCCGGGGGGCACCACACGGCCCGTTACCTCATACACCAAAGACTGTTCGTCACCGGCTGGGTAAAAGCTTTCCATTTTGCAAAGGGTCACGGCGGAGTCGGCTTCGGCAATGGCTTTTTCCAGTGCCGCAATCTCCTCGTGATACGCCGCCTTCAGCCCAATGACACAGTGGGCCGCGGACATTTCCCGTCCGATGGCATCCATGGCCTCGATAAGCTGGGTGGCAAAATGGGTCATAATGTACCGGTCTGTCCGCAGCAGGGGTTCACACTCCGCGCCGTTAACAATGAAGTACTCTGTCTGACCCTTTATTTTAATATGAGTCGGGAACCCGGCGCCGCCGCAGCCGACCACGCCCGCCTCCCGGATTTTTTCCGCTAATTGCATCATTGTATTCTCCTGCTCAAGTGGTTTCCATCTCCAGGTTGTCGATAATGCCCACAATGGCCATGTCGGAGGGCGTGTTGTTGCCGCCCAGCGCCATGCGGGCCGTACTGCCGGAGATCACCAGTACCAGCTCCCCGATGCCGGCGCCCACCAGATCGGCCGCCACATAGGTGCCGCCGCCGTTTTCCGTCTCCCGCACCACCATCAGCTTCTGGCCGTTTAAGTGCTCTTCCTTTTTGGTGGCCCACACATGGCCCACTACCTTGCAAATTATCATGGCGTTGTTCCTTTCGTCACTCTTTGACCACTTTCACACCTTTTTGTGCGAAGATGTCCCGGGCCGCCGGGGTGATAATGGCGTCCGCCGCCAGATGTACCTCACCTTCGCCGCAAAACCGCAGCGCCAGCGCCTCCGTAATGACCTTTTCCGGATTTTTCACACCATGGCAGACAGGACATCCGGAAGGCGCACTATGGAACTTGGCGGGCTTAGCCGCCTTTTCCTCCGCCAGCGGGCGGTTAATGAGCAGCTTCACGCCAAAGACCTGCAATTGCTGTAAGTAGTTCTCGTACAGATGGTAAAGGCCCGTCCGCTGCTTGGCCGCATATTTCCGGTGAGGCAGCGCCGCTTCTTCCATGGTCACGGGGATGTTCTCCAAAAGCGCATGGGCCAGAGCGCAGGTCTCCGGCGTGTCCGTCCGCCCCAAGGCCCCGTCGGCAAGCTGCGTCATGGTCAGGTGGGTGATATGCACCGCATCGTAGCGCAGGATATTCCGATATTGCTTATAGTCTTCCATATCCAGCAGCACAGCGCCCCGGGCAATGGCGGGTGGGACATTTTCAGCTTTTCCGATCACAAGGATCTTTCGCTTCCCGTCGTTTTGGGGACTGTCCGTCCCACTGCCGAGGGCGGCAAGCACCTGCTCCGTCACCAGACGAATCAGTTCTTCCCGATTGACCTCTCCCATAGCCTTACCCCCTCTTGATAATGGTACCGGTGGCGGAGGCGTCCGCCAAAGAGGCATTGGCCTCGTCAAAGTCGATGTGCATGGCCAGGGCGAAATTATCCTTTACACGGACGCTGACGCCGTCCAGCGTCACCGGCCGGGCCGTGTGCAGCGCCACCGACACGCTCTCCCCGTCCTTTGCGCCGTAGCGCCGGGCATCGGCGGGGGTCATGTGGATGTGGGCCTTGGCCACGATCACGGAGCCCTTGGCCATCAGATAGCCCGCCGGGCCGATGAGCAGCACATCCGCCGCTCCCGTCAGATCACCGGAGAGATTCACACGGGGCTTGAGTCCCAGGGTGCGGCAGTCCGTTACGGACAGCTCCACCTGAATCGCCTTGCGGACAGGGCCCAGCACCGCCACGCGGTCGATCTCCCCCTTGGGCGTCACCAGCTTGACCCGCTCCTCCGAAAGGAATTCACCGGGCTGGCTCAGATCCTTCTTTTTATGTAAGGTGTAACCCGCGCCGAAGAGGATTTCGCTGGCCTCCGTGGTCAGGTGGACATGGCGGGCGGAGACCTCCACGGGAAAGGCAGGGCTTTCTGTCTGCCCGCAGCCGCTGCCGTTCTGACCTCCCTGTTTTTCCAGCACGTTTGTCACAATATTACGGATGTCGTTTTCACTTAAGTAATTCATGGTTTCCCTCCGTCGTAGTATCCTGCCAGCGTCCGGCAGTAGAGGATGTAAGCGGCGCTTGAAAGGCGGTTGAGCGCTTCAATGATATCGGTATGTCCGCCGTCAAAGGCCATGGCCGCGCAAAGCTCCGTCTCCCGGATTCTCGTCCGCAGCCGGTTTAGCTCCACCGGAAGCCTGCCCATCTGCCACTGGGGCATCAGATGCTCCACGCCGATGGTTTCCTTCACATGGTGGGACGTATACCGAATGGTCTCACTGTCCATACCGAAAAGGCACAGCGGTTCCGCGTCCTTTTCCAATACCTCGTCACTTAAAAGGGTCAGCACGGCACCCCTGAGTTCTTCCAGCTCCTCTGTCAGTTTCTGTTGTCCCGCTTCATGGGCCGTGACCTGCACACAGAGGATGTCCGCCGCCAGCGAGTCCAGCTTTCCCCGAAAGGCGATGCGAGGGTGGGTTTTCTCCACCAGGACATTGCCGTGAAGATGAGTCATGTTCTCGGGCTTTTCGTTCATTTCCCTGCCCGTTTTCCCCTCTACATAAACAGCCTTGCCGTCCTTTTTCGGTACGGCGGCCATGGGCATGGAGTGGTAGGTGACCGTCTCAAAACGAAGCTCCATACGGTGCTCGCGGATAAAATCCCGGGCGGTCGGCGTCAGGATCGTTCCCTCCGCTACGGTACAAATCGACCGTTCGCCCTTGGCCCAGGCGGCACGCAGATCGGTATCCGTTAAAAGCGCTGTTTTCAAACCGTCACCTCATTTCCGTCTGTTTTCTCTATTAAATCGCGGCTGTCTAAAATGTAAGACCCGCTTAATATTAAATGTAGGAAAATATTGTTGCTAAACTTCCCTTCTCTCTGCCGGCCTAAGCCGGCAGAGAGAAGATCGTTTTTTTACCGGTCGGAAGTCTCCAGCGTAGGAAGGATGGACTCCACCTCTGCGTGGGGACGGGGGATGACATGGACGGAAAGCAGCTCGCCCACACGGGAAGCTGCCGCGGCACCTGCGTCGGTAGCGGCCTTCACCGCACCCACATCGCCGCGCACCATCACGGTGACCAGACCGCCGCCCACGTGTACCTTGCCGATGAGGGTCACGTTAGCTGCCTTGACCATTGCATCGGCTGCCTCCACTGCGCCCACAAGGCCCTTTGTTTCGATCATTCCCAATGCCTGTAAGTTTGCCATAATTCTTTTCTCCTTTGCAGTCAATCATGAAATTTTTGAAATATTGTGAAATATTTTAAACAAAATTTAACGGATTTTATTGACCCATCCGTGCCAGAACCGCCCGTGTAATCGCCTCCACATCCTCCCGGCTCAGCGCCGTAACGCCCGCCGCGGGACTGGCAATACAGCTTGCCTTCACCGTTGTTTCCTGGCAGCAGGCACTCTGTCCCGCGCTCTTACGCACATCGGAAAGTTCACGCAGCCCGTAGGCTACCCTGCGGATGTTCAGCAGATTCATGGGGGTGATGTTGTCCGAGGAGGCACTGCCGCCCACCGCGCCGCAGCCCAGTGTCAGCGCCGGTGCCAGAGCCGTCGTCACGCCCGTGCCGCCCAGGGAGCCGGGGGTATTGACCAGAAGCCTTGAAACCGGCTTCTTCAGGGCAAATTCCCGGATCACGCTCTCGTCCTGAGAGTGAATGGTCATGGTGTGACCGGCACCCTCGTTATAAAGGATCTCCATGCAGCGCCGGCAAGCGCTCTGCCAGTCGTCCTCCACATAGAAAGCCAGAATAGGACACAGCTTCTCTCTTGAATAGGGGTTATCATGACCCACCGTAGTCTGGCGGGAAATGAGCACTTTGGTGCCCGCCGGGATGGTAATGCCGGCCATCTCGGCAATGGCGGCGGCAGACTTGCCCACAATGCGGGGATTCATACTGCCGTTGGCCCGGAGGATGAACTTCGCCACCTTGTCGGACTGCTCCGGCGTGAGGAAGTAACCGCCCTGCCGCTGGGCCTCCTGCTCCACCTGATCGGCAATGCACCGATCGGTGACAATACTCTGTTCGGAGGCGCAGATGGTACCGTTGTCAAAGGTCTTGCTATCGATAATGCGGCCGATGGCCTTTGCGATATCCGCCGACTTCTCAATGTAGGACGGGCCGTTGCCGGGACCTACGCCCAACGCCGGATTACCGGAGGAATAGGCCGCTCTCACCATAGGCTCGCCGCCGGTGGCCAGGATAATACCGATATCCTTGTGCTTCAAAAGCGCGTCGGTAGAAGCCATGGTGGGGGTTGTGACGCAGCCGATCAATCCGTCCGGCGCGCCCGCCGCCTTGGCCGCCTGCGCTGCCACTTTGTAGGTTTCCACAATGCAGTTTTTTGCATTGGGGTGGGGGCTGATGACGATGGCGTTACCTGCTTTAAGGGAAATAAGGCATTTATACATTACCGTGGAGGTGGGATTGGTGGAGGGAATCAGTGCTGCCACCACGCCCATGGGAACACCGATTTCCACAAGTCCCCTGGTTTTATCCTCCCGCAAAACGCCCACGGTCTTCATGTCCCGGATGCTTTCATACGTGATGCGGCTGCCCAGCAGATTCTTGAGCACCTTATCCTGCCAGATACCGAAACCGGTCTCTTCCACCGCCATCTTGGCAAGTTTTTCTGCATTTTTCTCGCAGGCCTCCGCGATGCTCTTGACCACCGCGTCCACCTGGGTCTGTGTAAAGGAGGCAAATTCCTCCTGAGCCGCTTTGGCTCTTACCATCAGGTTTCTGACTTCCTGAATGGAGTATAAATCTTTATCAAATTCCAAGTTTCCACCTCCTGGTTAATACACTAAAGGATTTTCCGCCACCGCCCGCACCTTGTCGGCGAAGGCCTCGCAGGCTGCTTTGCATGCCGCCTGATCGCCGGTCAAAAGGCCGCCGGCAAAATTGGTCTCTGTGGGCGGGCCGTAAAATTTGGATAGCGTCACATCGGCGGCCTTCACCGCCGCGTCCAGTCCCATCATAGCCTCCATAGGCGGTGCGATGAGATAGGCCATGGCCGTTCCCTCCGGCACCTCCGCCTCTTGGGAGAGGAAAGAGCCCGTCCGGGAGATACAGTGAGCAAAGTAGACCACAGTATCCTGATCGTTGGCAGAATAGAAGCTGGCGTCCTTTTCCATAAATCGAATCGCCGCTTCAAGACCGCTGCGCACCTCTGCCGGATCGAGGCCGGAGAGAATACCGATGAACTCTCCCGCCAAAACCGTGGAGGCATTGGACGAGCCGGCATACATGCTTCTGGCATAGGCAACGCTCACAGCCGCTTTTTTGGTGGCTTCGTCCAGCGCTGCATAGGACACATCGTCGCAGTCCGTTGTAAAAAGGCCCAGACTGCGGTGCCCCGCCGGCACATTCAGCTGCCGCAGCAAGCTCTCGTCTGCGTTGGGCAGCATCTGCACGCTGAGGACTCTTGTAAAAATGGGGTCGCCACGCATATCATCACCCCTTCTTCAAGTCCACGCCGCTAGCCTTCTGCGCCAGCATTTTGCCGATGACATCCGCAATGTAGGCGCCGGCTTCCACGGCGGCAAGGCCGTTTTTGTGGATGTTGGACACCACAGTGCGTTTGGATTCCGGCATGCCCACATGGGCGTTATACACAAGATAGGCGCTCATGCTCTCGGCAGTGGCCAGACCCGGCCGCTCGCCCAGCAGTACACAGACCACTTTGGCGCCCAGGATCTCCGCCACATGATCCTCCACGCCCACGCGCCCGAAGCGCACATAAAAGGGCGTTCCCACCGTCAATCCCTTATCGGTAAGGCTGTCCGTCAGTACCGGCAGTATCCGTGAGAGATTGGCCTCCACCGCTGTGGAGCTGAGGCCGTCGGCGGCAAAAATCTGCACATCCGGCCTTTTCCGGCATTTCTGTTCCAGCGTTTCCACCGCTTCGGGGCATAGCTTCCGTCCCAGATCTGGTCGGGTCACATAGGTGTTTTTATCGCCGCAGCAGGTTTGCACTGTGAAAAGGCCCAGCTCCTCTAAAAAGTTGGGAGTCACATCCGCGAAGACCGCATCCCGGGCCTTGGCGTGGTCGGCCCGCAGTGTCAGCATGGTTCGTGTGTTGAGCCGGGGGCCGCAGCGTCCCACACCGATCCGTGCTGTGGTGGCCCGCTTCATTTTTTGGAGAGCCTCCCCATCCTGGGGATTGGTCAGCAGGGTCTCCCGCTTGCTCTCCGGCGAATCAATGTCTTCGCCCGTTTCCTGCTTTGTATGTTCAGCGGCGGGAACGCCATATTTGGTCAGCTCCCGTATGACTTCCTCCGCAATGCGGGCAATGGTTGCTTCATCCAGCATATCCCGTCACCTCCTCTGTGTGAAGATCGTGGGATCGCCGGCTTTGGCCGTCAGGCGGCCGTTTTCCATGATTCCCATCTTTTCCAGCCACTTCTCAAACTCCCAGATGGGATGCAGCCCCAGCACCTCCCGCAGCGCCGCGGCGTCGTGATAGGCGTTGGTCTGGTAGTTGAGCATAATGTCGTCCCCGGCGGGGACGCCCAGAATATAGTTGACGCCGGCGCTGGCCAAAAGCAGTGACAGGTTTTCAATATCGTTCTGATCCGCCAGCATGTGGTTGGTATAGCAGCAGTCACATCCCATGGGGACACCGGAGAGCTTGCCCATAAAGTGATCCTCCAGCCCGGCCCGGATCACCTGCTTGCTGTCGTAGAGGTATTCGGGGCCGATAAAGCCTACCACGGTGTTCACCATAAAGGGGTGAAACTCCCGGGCAAAGGCGTAGCAACGGGCTTCCATGGTCACCTGATCGGCGCCGTAGTGGGCATCGGATGAAAGCTCGGAACCCTGCCCGGTTTCAAAGTAGAGAACGTTTTCCCCCTTGCCGGTACCCTTTTCTTTCAACAGTGAGAGTGCCTCCCGCACCGTATCGGTGGAAAAGCCAAAGGCCGTGTTACCCTTCTGGCTGCCGGCAATGGACTGAAAGATAAGGTCCGTGGGAGCGCCTCGTTTCACCGCCTCGATCTGGGTGGTGATGTGCCCCAGTACGCAGATCTGGGTGGGAATCTCAAAACGATTCTTGATCTCATCGAACCGCTTGAGCACCTCTGTCAGGCTGGACACCGTGTCGTTCACCGGGTTGAGTCCCAGCAGCGCGTCACCGGAGCCGTAGCTGAGTCCTTCAAAAAGGGAGGCCGTGATTCCCTCCACGCTGTCAGTGGAATGGTTGGGCTGCAGCCGGGTGGCCAGTGTTCCCCGGCGGCCGATGGTGGTATTGCAGGTAGCCATCACCCGCACCTTATTGGCGGCGTAGATGAGATCCAGATTGCTCATCAGCTTGCAGACCCCCGCCACCGTTTCGGCGGTGAGGCCCCGGCCCAGGCGCTTGATGTCGGCCTCTGTCGTCTTGTAATCCAATATGTATTCCCGCACTTGGGCAATGCTCCAGCCGGAAATTTCCTGATAAACGGTCATGTCCAGCGAATCCTGGTTCAGCCGTGTCACCTCGTCGTCCTCATAAGGAACCACCGGGTTTTCCCGCAGATCCCGTACCGTCAGGCGGCTTAAAACCACCTTGGCCGCCACCCGCTCCAAATCCGAAGCGGCAGCGATACCGGCCAGAATATCACCGGATTTCTTTTCACTGGCCTTGGCCAGCACATCTTTTATGGAGGAAAACGTGAAGGTTTTTCCGGATAGTACAGTGAAAAGCGTCATGGTTTCTCCCTCATCCAAATAGCAGTGTTTTCACAATGACGGGAACTACCAATCCCTCCATCAGAGGGCGTCCCACGTCGATATAGTCGTTTTGTCCCACCTGCACGCTGTCAATCACGGCAAGTTTTCGATCAGGCAGGCAGCGATGCATGGCAAGACCCAGTGCCTTGGCCATATCCCGCCGCACGGACACCAGCAGGGGCTTTGGCACCGGAACCTCCTGTTCCAGCACCGCGGCGGCAGCATTGGCCAGATTTTGCAGCTCTTTATAAGTGGGATCGCTCTTCCCCTCTAAAAAGAGGGCCAGTTCAGACGTCTGATTCTGCTGTAAAAAGCGGCGTACCCGCTGCCCCAGTTTCTCCGTCCGACCTTCAAAGCAGTCCGTCTCCTCTTCCGCCGTCAGCTTGCAGACCGGCAGATTTTTCAGGGGGAACACCCCTTCCGTATAGAAAATGGTGCTGCCCGAAAGAGAGGTTGTATAGCTGCCCGCTCCCACCACCGTGGCCCGCAGTGTTTCGCCGCCGGGCTGAAAGGGAGCGGAAAGGGCTGAAAAAGTTTTTTTGATGGATTGGCCCAGCAGCACACCGATGTCACCGAAAGCCAGCGGATTTGTCTCCTCATTTTCCATACAGGCAGCCACGCCGCCGGAGAAGAAAAAGCGGCTTGGTTTCCGAATTGTTTGGAAATCCGAACTGCCGGCTGTTTTGACCCGCCGCAGCAGCGGTTCCTCCGGAAGAAGGCCCACGCTCTGGGCCAGCAGCGCCGCCATTTTGTCGGTGACACGTTCCAGCTCCGCCGCCGATACCCGGCGGCCCACGGAAAGGGACACGCCCACTGTGTCCGCCGCCAGTCGGGCGGCCTCGCTGCTGTAGGAAATGGTACCGTCTTTATCAAGCCGGACAAGGCGGCCGCCGATGTCGTAGCAGCCCACTGAAATCGTTTCGCCATCCTCGAAGGCAGCCAAATTAGTGGTGCCGCCTCCCACATCCAAATTGACTGTCAGGCACTCGTTTCGCATACTGTACTGCCAGGCACCGCTGCCCTTGCCGGCAATCACCGATTCCAGATCGGGGCCCGCCGTGGACACCACAAATTCTCCGGCAAATTCGGAGAGTTGCCGCAGCACCTCCGCAGCGTTTTCCTTTCGCGCGGATTCACCTGTAATGATGACCGCGCCGGTCTGCACCTCAGTCGGTTGAATCTGTGCTTTTGCATACTCTTTGTCCACGATCGCCCGAACAGCAGCGCCGTCAATCAGGGAGGCGGTTTTCAGAGGCGTAAAGACAGCCTGACTTTTGTAAACAATTTTTTTATCGCATATGGTGACATGGGGAGCGGAAAAGTATCCGGCTGTATTGTCAAGGGTAAATCGGGCAAATACCACCTGTGTGGTGGAGGTGCCGATATCAATGCCAACGCTCAGGATCTCTTCCACTGCCGTCTCCTTACTCTTTCTTGGGAATACTGACCGTCACGGTGGTTCCGTCGCTGTCGGAAAGCCAGCGAATGTCGCCCCGAAGCTTCTCCCGCACAACGCTTGTCATAAGGCGCATACCGCCGTGCATCTCCACCCTGTCGGCAGAAAAGCCCATACCATTGTCCCATACCGTCATAGTCAACTGCGCGTTTCCGTTTTGTAGCGTCACACAGATCTGACCCGTTTCCCGCCCCGGAAAACCGTGGCGCACCGCGTTGATCATCAGTTCACTGACCACCATCGCCGCCGTTACCGCCTGCTCGCCGGAAATGGAGCAGGCGTCTCCCTGCACGCAGATATCCACTTTCCGATCCTCGGCTACGCTGTGTGTCAGATCGCCGATCCGCTGCAAGATGGGTAGCAGAGCGGCGGGTTTACCCGGATCAATTCCGTCGTATACTGTAGCCACAGCGTCAATCTTTGCTGCGTTTTCAATCATAGCCTCCCGGGTTTCCGCTTGGGCGCTTCTCCGTCCCCGGATTCGCATAGTACTGCTGAGAAGCTGTAGCTGGTTTTTAATGCGATGATTCATCTCCCGGTAGACAAGGCCCTTTTCCAGTGTTTCTTCGCTGGCGTCCTCCGCCCGGTTTTCCAGTTCCCTGAGTTTTTGTTCATGACGCATCTCCTGAGTCATGTCACGCTCCGCAATCAGAACGCCCACTGTTTGCCCTTCCCAGGTGATGGGCACCACGTCCTGCATCACACTGCATTTTTCCTGTGTCACAGCTTTGAGGTCCTTCACCGGCATGCAGCCTTCAAAGGCCTGATAAACGGCCGGCTCGTCCTCCCTTAGGGCTATATGGCCCACGGCGCTACCTTGATAATTGGAAAAGGCCCACCGGGGCTTTGCCTGTGCCACTACAATGGCGGTGCCGGACTCATCCAGGCAGTCCACAAACATGTCCGCCTCCACAAGGTCGGCCATCAATTCCAGCTGGTTCACCGTCTCGGAAAGGCGTTTGTAAGCGCCAGGGATCATTACTTTTTGCCACTCGGAAAGGATTTCTTCCGTCATTTTGTCCCCTTCCCTTCACACAGCGCCGCAGCCGCGGCAGTCATGGTGCAACCGCTTTTCTCCGCTTCCGCGCAGATCAGACGGTACGCCTCTTTTTCCGAAAGGCCCTTTTTTTCCATCAGATACTGCTTGGCCTTTTTTATATCGCCGCGCTGGTCGTGCTGCTCCACAATGCTGGCAGCCATGACACCCATGCTCTTACGTTTATCCATGGCCAGCTTTTGCAGTGCCCGGTACGCCTCCGCCTCCGTGGTCCCGTTCTCCGCGGCCAAAAGAGCCTTGGCGCTGTCAATCAAATCACGCTGCGCCATCTTCTCCCGGCCTTCGGCCAGTTCCCGGCGCAGCTTTTCCATTGCTTTACTGCGTGCCATGCTGATTTCAATGGCCGGCAGCAGATCTCTTTCTTCAATGGGCTTGACCAGATAAGCACCCACGCCGGCCAAACCGGCTTTTTGGATCAGTTCCTGATCGCTGAAAGCGGAAACAATAATGACCGTAGCAGCCAAATGCTCCTCCGCCAGCGTGGCAGCCGCCTTCAGTCCATCAAACAAAGGCATCCGGATGTCCATCAGCACCACATCAGGCCGTTCCCGGCGGCAAAGCTCCACAGCGTCAAAGCCGTCGGATGCCTCCCCTACGATCTCCATGCCCCAGCTCTCCAGCATCTGGCACAAATCCGCCCGAATAATCGGTTCGTCGTCTGTCACTACTACGCGATATCCCATAACGAAAAGCCCCTACCTCTCCTTTAGCGGGTGTTGGCCTAAAAAAAGAAAAAGGCCAAAGCCTCGAATCATACCGACCCGATGCTTCAGCCATACTGCAACCATAACACCCTATTGTGTATGTCTTATATAATTTTGCCCATAATACCATAAAAGTATCCGACAGTCAACGGGCAATTTTGTTATTTCGCCGAAAATAGTCGAATAAAAACTAAGGAGCTAAAAATATTCCCCCGCAGGATTGACGAATTACGGCCTCATACCGTACAATGGGGGACAATTCTAAAGAAATCGAGGGTTTCCGCTATGGATAAAAATAAATTGCGTAAAAAGGTGGATGAGCAGACCGCCCACTACAGCACCACCATGCGCCACTGGAGCGAACGACGCCGTAAGCGCTATGAGCGATATACCAAAGAGCCGGTGCTGCCTCTCTTTTGTCGAATCTGTTTTATCTGCATGCCCGTCGCCACCGCCTGCGGTATTATCTCCGATGTGGCGGCGTATCTGCGTTCCCATGCCTACGGCCTCGAAAAAATGCTGCAAAATGCCGCCGCCACTGCCTTTTTTGTGTGGGCTGTTTTTTCCGCCATGTTGATTCCCGCCGCCCTTGTACAATTGCGCCGGGGCTTCGCCGGGGCCTATTTTGACCGCTATCAGGTATCACGCAAAGGAAAAATGCCCCTGTCACCTGAGAAAGTTTTCCGCCGTTATTGGCTCATTGCGGTCATTGGCCTGTTGCTTTTCATGATGATCTTTCTGTTCACGCGGATGCTGTGACCGCCTGAGGACAGCTCTCCCGCAGCATCTGGTAAAAAGACTCTGTTTCCTGCTCGCTGGCCCCGTTTACCACCAGCGTTAGATCCGCCGTTTTGATTACGATGCAGGCATCTACCTTTCGGTAGGCAAAAAGCCGGTAGTCGCCCCAGGCTTCATTCTGCCACTGCCCATAGCGGTGGCTGCCCTTGTCCGCACCGGACAGGCAGACCCCATAATCCGGCTGCGACGTCAGTATCAGGCTCTCCACATCGGCGTAGGATACCGCGACTGTCTCCTGATGAGGGGCGGAGGCCTTCAGGCCGTCCGTGCCCGGTTCGATGGTGACACCCGGATTGAAAAATAGGAAATACACCGCCAGGACCGCCAGAACTGCCAGCGACCAGAGGTAGTTTTTCCGCCAGTATTTCTTTTCTTTGGATGCTTGCTCTTTCCATTCGTTCATTTTGTAACCCTCCTCTCGTATTTTGTCCATTTTAGCAGAGGACTTATGCCCATTGCAATCATAATCGCTGTTTTGCCGCTTACATAACTGAGCCGGCTCCCTTTGAGGAGCCGGCTCAGTTATGTAAGCGGCGTTATTTACAGTTCTTCCACGGAGACAATGCCGTCCAGTGTGGAAATATCATTGATAATTTTTTCCGCCTGTCCCCTGCCGCCCACCTGCAGCGTAATAACGGCGCAGAAGTGGTCCTCCTTCTCACTGCCGGAAGGGCGGGTAATTTCCAGATCGGTAATTGTCCCGTTGATATTGCGCAAAAGGGAAATTGTGTTGTCCAGAGAGTCGTTACCGATGTATTCGATAAAAAGGCAGATGTCCCGGACATTCTTCATGACCCGGTATTCAAGACGGGAAAACACAATCTCCGCCAGCAACACCAAAAATGTAGTGTAAACGGCAGCTTCATAGTAACCGGCGCCTACCGCCAAACCCACGATAGCAGCTGTCCACAGGCCGGCTGCCGTGGTAAGGCCCTTCACGCGCCGACGCCGGGTAATAATAATGGTTCCGGCGCCGATGAAGCCGATACCCGCAATGACCTGTGCGCCCAGGCGGGCCATATCGGTAAAATAGTGCATTTCCAAAGCCAGATACTGGCTGGTCAGCGTGGTAATAGCCGCGCCCAGACAGATCAGGATATGGGTGCGGAATCCCGCCGGTCGGCGTTTGTGTTCGCGCTCGATACCGATCAGGCCGCCACAGACCATGGCCAGCACCATCCTTACCAGAACGGCCGCCGTTGTAACATTGCGCAGGGAATCCAAAAATGACAGCACGGTGGCACCTCCTTACAGTTCTTCAATGGCACAGACATGATCCAGCTTTGAAATGGATGACAGCACTGCCGTATGGGCTTCCCGTCCGGCAAGGCGCATGGCAATGACAGCATTGGGCCGCCCAAGACTGGCCTCACTGCCTCTGTCCAGATCCACATCAAAAATCTTATAATCGCGGGAGCGTATGTACTGCAATACGCTGCCCATGTCCTCCATGGAACGTACCTCCACATAGATACTCATATTGCGGCTGCGGGACATCGCCATGTTCTCAATGCGTGGGAAAACGCGGACACAGACAAAAATCAAGATAAAGCCCGGAACCACGCACTCGTAAAATCCGGCACCGATGGCAAGCCCCATGCAGGCCGATGTCCACAGGCCCGCTGCCGTGGTAAGTCCTTTAACCTCCTGGCGCCCCGTGACGATCACCGTACCGGCGCCCAGAAAGCCGATACCGTTGATAACCTGTGCGCCGAAACGGGAGGCATCGGTAGTCAGTCCCACCTGCTGTGCTACATCCCGCCACTGGGTCGTCAGCATCAGTGCCAGATACTGACTGAGCACCATGGTCAATGCCGCTCCCAGGCATACGATCATATAGGTCCGAAAACCCGCCGGGCGGCGCTTGCGTTCCCGCTCCATGCCGATGAGACCGCCGAAAAGCAGTGCCAGCGTCAGGCGCACCATCATGGAGGCCATATTCAGTTCTCTCAGGTAATCCAGCACCTGGCTAAAGGTTTCCATCACGGCACGCTCCTCTTTACCGCGGCATCCGTTAC
>JAAXZS010000108.1 GCA_012719745.1 Clostridiales bacterium
ATAAAAAAGATCGCTTCAGAAATGAAGCGATCTTTTTTTATGAAAAGAGCCCCGCGGAAAACCGCGGGGCAATAAGCTTGCGTGTCAGAGATTTTGGGGCAGATCAGAAATTCTTTTCTACATACTTGTTATATTTTTCTGTATTCATGTAGAGCTTGTAATCATTGCGGAAACGCTTGACCGTAAGACTGTTAAATTCGCAAACCTTCTGGTATTTCAGAAGACCAATGACCAGGGGAATAATACCGGAGAGATAGCCGTAGGGGCGAAACTGAATGCAAACAAGAGCGAGGGCACCCAGCACGATCAACGCTATTACCACTGCGGCAATCATCTTTTTGGGCTGGATCATTTTGACATCTTCTTCTTTTATCACACCTTCGGCAATCATCATGGTGGCAAAGCGGCGCTGAATGCCAAATACAGAAACGGCACTCATCAGCAGTGGAGCCACGCCAAAAAAAGCAAAGAGCGCGATAACCGCATTGAAGAAGAAAATGGACAGAGAACTCATACCGGAAATATCCAAATCTTACACCTCCTGTTATTTACTTTTACAGCCATGAGCAAAACGAAAGAAACGCAGTCATATCAATGGTTTTCAGTCGTGGCTGAACCTGAAAATCACTCATTTGTATAGAAAGCGGAGCCCCTAAGCGGTATAATTGAGTTGGAACAAAACCAAACCGAAAGGGGCTGGCCGCTATCTACCGACAGGAAATTATTCAGGACGTGACGTTGTTCACATCCCAGAGTGTCGCCGTATTCTACGACAAACTCTTTAGCGCCCTTGATTTTGAACTCCCACACGCCGCCACCGGCAGGAAGGGCTTTCCGAAAGAAGCCATGCTTTGTGCGTTCCTTGTCATGAAATGCGAGGGCTTCTCCCAAATCAGCGATCTGGCGGACTACTTGGAAAACAACCGTCTCATCGCGCACTACTGCGGGTTCGACATCATGAAACCGCTGCCGTCTTACTGGACCTATGACCGGTTTTTGCGGAATCTGAGCAACGATCAGCTAAAGGACCTCATGGCGGTGCAAGTGAAAAAGCTCTATGAGCTGGGCGTTGTAGACGCGTCCTTCATTGGCTTGGATTCCACTCCGATCTGTGCAAATACCAGACAGAACAATCCGAAGTCCTTTGTAAAAAGCAAGTTTTCCAAGGAGAATCACCCGAAAAGCGATCCGGACTGTGCACTGGGCGTCCATTCCGCTTCCAATCAGCACGATGAGCGGAGATACGAGTTTTACTGGGGCTACAAGAGTCATGTTTTGGTGGACTGCATTTCCGGGCTGCCTCTGTATGAGCTGACCACGCCCGCAAATATGATGGATTCCACGGTTGCGACGAAAATTCTCTCCGCTGCCAACCGGGTTCTTTCCCTGCAGGCGTGTTCCTTTCTTGCCGACAAGGGTTACGACGCGCGGAACATCTACAATACAGTGAAGGATGTCTATAGCGGAGAAGCCGTAATCCCGCTCAAAAAGCGCGGCACAAAGGGTGGAAAGAATTTCGCCGTGGGCAATCCCATCTGCGAAGCGGGACTTGCCATGCACAAGGACGGTAAAACCACGGACAATGGCCGTACCCGCCAGAAATACTGCTGCCCTTTTCGGCAGTCTAAAACCGGGGGATGCCCTTGCAGCCACAAGAATTGGAAGAACGGCAAAAGAAACCGGGGCTGTACCAAATACAAGACCATTCCCACGGATTACCGGCTTTCCATTGACCGCAGCTGTCTGTACTTCAAGCGGCTCTATGCATTGCGGACTGAATGTGAGCGTTATAATTCCCGTTTTAAAGCCACTGGGCAGGAACGTCTCTGGGTACGAAACGGGAAAAGTGCTGCCAATTTGAACACGCTTGCCCACATTTCGGCGCTGGCGGTGGCCTGTGCCGCAGTAATGACCACCGGCATTCACTCCTGCCGCAGCAGAAAAGCGTTGCGGAGGGCAGCCTGAAACACAATATTTTCCCTGCTTTGGCGCAGTTGAAGAGCTGCGTCCTGTTGTACTGCCTTCACCGGTTGTCTTCTTGTGGGATTCCTTGGCCAGATGAAATCCTATCCTGATTTATCCGCCGTTTTGCTCATCTCTATTACTTTTATTATGAATTGATAAAATGAACGGCAATACCGTCGCTGGCGGTGGCATAGAGCATGGTGGAGTATGTAACGGAGAAATCCACAATATCGCCTATTTTCAAATCCCGCCGGCAATCCTCAATATCCAGAATGCAGTGATCCGAAGCACCGCCCAGCACCTCGATTCCCTCATCTTTGGGAATGAGACGTTCTACATCTCCCACATCAGCCCGACCGATTCCCAGCAGCGCACGCCGGCGAATACCGCGATCTGTGTAGGTGGGACGGCGGCCAAAGGCATCGATGGCAATTTCCCCTACGGGATAGCTGGGCTTATCCTTGATCTCAATGACTTCGGCGCGAATGCGCATGGTGTCCATGTGAAGATAGTCCATATCATGGATGCCCCAGTCCACCTGCAGATCCTTGGCCAGCAAAACTCCCTCGCCGATGCGCAGGTGATTGATGCGAGGCGGCATGGTGCCCCAGTGTACCAGCGTGTAGGAGCTGGTGGCACCACCGGAGATAATCTCCAGCCGCCGGCCGATACAGGCCTCTACTTCTTCTGCCAGATCCACCAGTTCCTGCATTTTGTCGGGCGTGGGCTGAATGGAGCCGTAGCAGCCCAGGTTTACGCCGATACCCAGCAGGTGAAGATGAGAAAGCGTCTGTTCCACATGGCAGCAAGCGGCTATTAGTTCTTCGTGATTCCAGAATCCCTCCCGCAGATCACCTAAATCAGCCATGATAATGACCTGGTGAGTTTTCCCCTGACGCTTACATTCCGCTTCTAACGCGTCAAGCACGGTAACTTCACTATTCAGTGATATATCGCACCACCGAACCACATCCGCGATTTCCGAAAGCATGGGGATCCGCAGCAGGAGATAGGGACCGGAAATGCCGGAGTCCCGGCAACGGATAATCTGTTCAATCCGGCTGGAACCCAGCTGCGCTGCGCCGCTGGAGCGATAGACAGACGCCCCCTCGGGCAGGGCGTTGCAGCCCTTGACCACCCCGCAGACCTGAATACCGGTTGCACTGCAGCGTTGGATCACCTGTGCGGCGTTGTCGCGTATTTTTTGCAAATCAATCTCTATACAGGGAAATGTACGTTTCATAAAGACGACCTCAGCTTTAAAAAATAGATACAACGTTTATTATAGCATAGGAAAAACAACTTTGCTACGGCTTTTTGAAGGGAAAAAAAGATTCACCCAATAAATTGTCTGTCTGCATAAAAATTTGTAAGAATTTTGAGTGGGAAAAAGAGAGTTATATATTGCTCCTCCCGCTCTTTTATAGTAGAATATAATCAGGATAAAATTGATACGATACGGCGTCATAGGGAAAAACTAGGAGCAGAATGTCTTCGCTGCAATGAAAGGAAACGGTAACACGATATGGTGGACATTTTTGATATTCTCGGCCCGATTATGGTGGGCCCCTCCAGCTCTCATACGGCCGGTGCGGCCAGAATCGGCAATATGGCTCGCATCCTTCTGGGCGACAAGCCGGTTTCGGCTAAAATTCATCTGCACGGATCCTTTGCCGAAACGGGGAGCGGACACGGTACGGACCGCGCCATTGTGGGCGGTCTCCTGGGAATGCATCCGGATGACCTGCAGCTGACCTACGCTTTTGAAGAGGCAAAAAAATGCGGCTTTCAGTATTCCTTTGACGAGATCAATCTCCGTGACGCGCATCCCAACACCGCAGTCATTGTGCTGACAGGGGAAAAGGGGAAAAAGCTGACCATGCAGGCGTGCTCCGTAGGCGGTGGGCGCATTATGGTCAACAAGCTGGATGGGATTGATGTGAATTTTACAGGCGATTACAACACATTGGTGGTGCGCAACAGGGATGAAAACGGTTCCGTAGCCGCTGTCACCTCTATTCTGAATCAATGCCGCATCAATGTGGCCAATATGAGCGTTTGTCGCCACAAGCGGGGAGGCGACGCGCTGATGGTCATTGAGACAGACGAAAGTGTAAAGCCCATTCAGCTGGACTTTTTGTCGGAGCTGCCCGGCATTCTGTCAGTGACCTACTACGACAAGAACAAGGGGGAAGCAAGCGATGACGATTGATTCCATGCAGGATATTTTTAACCTGATGGCTGCCAGGAAAAAACCCTTTTGGGAGGTAATCCTAGAGGCAGATATGGAGGAGCGCCAGGTGACGCGGGAGGAATCCATGGCCAAGATGCTGGTGGTCTGGCAGGCTATGAAGGATGCCTCCGATACCTATACCGGCACCCGGCACCGCGTCAGTGGTCTGGTGGGCGGCGACGGCATGAAAATGCGGCAGTACGCCAAGCGCGGCCACGCTATGAGCGGCGGCTATGTCAGCGATGTGATTGCCGAGGCCCTCTCTATGGCAGAGTCCAACGCCTGTATGCGCCGCATTGTGGCGGCCCCCACAGCCGGCGCCTGCGGTGTGCTGCCTGCGGTGCTGTTGCCTCTGTCCAAGTATGCCGAATATGAGGAGCTGAATCAGCATCAGATTCTGGAGGCGCTGTATGTGGCCAGCGGCATCGGCTCGGTGATTGCGTATAAGGCGGGTATCGCCGGTGCCTCCGGTGGCTGTCAAGCAGAGATCGGAACGGCCTCCGCTATGGCGGCCGGTGCGCTGGTGGCTCTGCGGGGCGGCAGCGGCAAGCAGATCGGCGACGCAGTAGCCATGGCACTGAAAAATCTCATGGGTCTTATTTGTGACCCGGTGGCGGGGCTGGTGGAAGTGCCCTGTGTCAAGCGGAATGTGATCGGCGCTGTCAACGCGGTGAGTGCGGCGGATATGGCCTTGGCAGGTATCAAGAGCCGTATTCCGGTGGATGAGGTGATTGACGCCATGGGCGAGGTGGGCCGCCGGCTGCCGGTGGAGTTCCGAGAGACCGCTTGGGGCGGTCTGGCGGTATCGCCCACAGGTCTTAAAATCAAAGAGAACCTGCACAGTAAGAAAAAGCAGGCGTAAAAAAACAGCGTGCCGGATACAAAACCCGGTACGCTGTTTTATGTAGTTTACAGAATCAAAAGAAGTCCCAGCGCGATGAGCAGTTCCTCGTCGGCCTCCTCCTGAAAGAGAAAAAAGAGAATCAGCAAAAGCAGCAGATCGCCGGAATCAATGTCGCCCAGATGCAGTTTGGAG
>JAAXZS010000085.1 GCA_012719745.1 Clostridiales bacterium
GACAAACGCTGTCACCGTGGATGGAAAGCTGTTTAACATCGACGGAAACGGCAGCCGCGTTGCTCCTATGATTTACGGGCCCAAGCAGGTCACTGTTGTCGTTGGTATGAATAAATTAGTTGATACCGTAGAAGATGCCATCCGGCGAACAAGACAAATTGCAGCACCGCTGGATGCTAAAAGGCTTAACAAGAATACTCCGTGTGTAAAACTTGGCAGGTGCATCGACTGCAAGCATGAACAGCGCATCTGCAATGATTTCGTCCTGATAGCACGGCAATTTTCAAAGGATCGGATTAAAGTGATTTTTATAAACGGAGATTATGGCTATTGATAGACGTCTCATCATGAGCATGGTGTGAAGCTGGCAAGCTTCAATTTGTCGGGCGGATAATTATTTTAAGGAGGCGACCGAAGAACATGAAGAACAGAACCTATATCGCAATTGATTTAAAATCCTTCTATGCTTCGGTCGAGTGTATGGAGCGGGGGCTTGACCCGCTGACCACCAATCTTGTTGTCGCTGACGCAAGCCGTACCGAAAAAACCATCTGTCTTGCCGTTTCTCCCTCCCTCAAAGCCTACGGCATTGCTGGCAGGGCAAGATTATTCGAAGTCGTGCAGAAGGTTAAGGAAGTCAACGCCGCACGGCTGCGCACGGCGCCGGGGAGAGTCTTTTCCGGGGCTTCCTTCAGCGATACGGAATTGAAATCCTCGCCGGGCATTTCTCTGGACTATATTATTGCGCCGCCGCAAATGGCGCTCTATATGGAGTACAGTACACGCATTTACAATATTTATTTGAAGTATATTGCGCCCGAGGATAGCCACGTCTACTCCATTGACGAGGTATTCATTGATGCCACCGATTACCTGAACACCTACAAGATTTCAGCCTGTGAGCTTGCCACGGAAATGATTCTGGATGTTTTAAGCAAGACAGGTGTTACAGCGACTGCCGGAATCGGCACAAACCTGTACCTTGCCAAGATCGCAATGGATATTCAGGCAAAGCACATACCGGCTGACAAAAACGGCATGCGGATTGCCGTGTTGGACGAAATGAGCTACCGGCGCTTGCTGTGGTCGCACCGGCCTCTTACAGATTTTTGGCGCGTCGGAAGAGGATATGCCAAGAAACTGGAGGAACATGGGCTCTTTACGATGGGGGATATTGCAAGATGCTCTCTCGGTAAGCCCACCGATCATTACAACGAGGATTTACTATACAAGCTGTTCGGCATTAATGCTGAGCTTTTGATTGATCATGCGTGGGGATGGGAGCCCTGTACCATCTCCGATATTAAAGCGTACAAGCCAAGCACAAACAGCATTGGATCGGGGCAGGTGCTGCAACATCCCTATTCCTTTGATAAAGCCAAACTGATTGTGCGGGAAATGACCGATTTGCTGGTGCTTGATTTGGTTGATAAAAGGCTTGTGACCGACCAGCTTGTTTTGACTGTCGGCTATGATATTGAAAATCTGACCGATTCGAAGATTAAGACACTATACCGCGGGGCGGTTACCACCGACCGTTATGGGCGCGCCGTTCCGAAATCCGCACATGGTACGACAAACCTCGGCAGACAGACATCCTCTACAAAGCTCATTTTAGATGCCGTTACAGAGCTGTTTGAGCGTATTGTGGATAAAAATCTTCTGGTTAGAAGAATCAACATCACGGTGAATCATGTGGTGGATGAAGGAACCGTTCAGAAGACGAATAGCTTTGAACAGCTCGACCTCTTTACAGATTACGCGGTCGTTCAGGCGAAAAAAGAGGCTGAGGAAGCCGAGCTTGCACGAGAAAAAAAGATGCAGAAAGCAATGCTGGAGATAAAGAAAAAACACGGCAAGAACGCCATTCTACGGGGCATGAATCTGGAAGAAGGCGCAACCACAATTGACCGGAACAAACAGATCGGAGGGCATAAAGCATGACAGGACCATATGATGATATCATCCATCTGCCGCATCATGTCTCTGCGACACGCCCTCATATGACGGCTGGTGACCGTGCGGCTCAGTTTTCTCCTTTCGCCGCACTGACTGGCTATGATGCCGCCATCAAAGAAACAGCGAGATTGACTGATAAAAAATTGGAACTGGACGAATCCATGAAGGACACTTTGAGCAAGAGGCTTCAAATCATATTGAGCCAAATAAAAGAGCGTCCGGAAGTCTCAATCACTTACTTTCAACCGGACATGAAGAAGAGTGGCGGCGCTTACGTTACTGCTATCGGCACGGTGAAAAAGATAGATGAATACGAACGGATTGTTGTTATGACCGATGGCACGGCGATCCCCATTGATGAAATAATCAGGATAGATGGGAAAATATTCGAATCTATATCTGACGGATAAATAACATTTGGTGTCTTTTGCCCGTCAGTATTATAAACTGCGTTGGCTCACGGTCGATTGAGTGCTCACTCTCCGAGAATCACCCATCGCTCACCGTCAAAATCCTCATACTGTTCTGTGGTGACATTCTGCTCATAGTAAACACCCAGCAGCCGTTTGATGTCCGCTTCGTTTGCCCGCCTTGCGGTAAAGCCCTGATCCTTCAGGCTTTTTTCAATCCGGGAGAGATACGGCAATACATCGGTTTCTTTTTCGTCGCGCAGACGGATGACAATGAGGAATTCCCGTGCGGTTGCCATCTGCACCTGCATCCGGTCCAGGTTTGCCGCGTCCTGCTGTAGCAATTTTCGGATGACAGGGTTCTGCTCAGCATCCGTGCGGCGCCGCAGAAAACCTTTGTTGTCCTCAAAGTTCTCTCGGGAATTCAGACAGAGCATTTCGATCTCCGCGATACCCTTGAGAACGTTCATCAGGGCATAGATCCGCGCCCCAACGCTGGCGTCGGACAGGACGCTGATATTCGTCGGTTTTATCACAAAAAACACCAGCTTTCCATGGCTGGTCGCCAGACTGTAATCGGTAATATCAATAATATTCATGAGCTGGCGGGTAGAGGCTTTTTCCTTTGCCGCCTGTTTTCTTTTTCTGTTCATATTAGCAAACCCTCCAAAAATGATAAGTCCCGCAAGTTAAACCTGCGGGACTTACGTCAGAATGTTATTCGGCGGCGTTTCCGCTGTTTGGCTCATTGCTGTTCTCAGAAGAGGCATCCGTCTGTTCCGGCTGCGCCTCCTGCGTCTCAAATCTGTCCAGCTCCTGCTCGATCAGACCGACAACAAATTCTCTCTGTTTGAGCTGAGGGTGCTTGGTAAGATAATCCTTTACCCGCTGAAAGAATTCCTCCGACACCTGAAACGCCAGGGTTCTGTTGTTGCTGTTCATATCTGTTCCACCTTTCTTATTTATTTTTGGATTGAAGTGTTCTTCGAGTACCATCTGGATATATTGGTTCATCGTCTGTTGCAGCAGTTCCTGCTCCGCTTTGACCTTGTCGTGCAGGTCGGCCGGCACTTTTACGGTGATGCCACGCAGTTCAGCCATTTTGCATTTCTCCTTTCCTGTGTTTTGCAAGCCAAGTATATTGGAATGCTTGGGCAATAGCTATTACCAACACCAACAATGATTCTTATGGAAACGAAGCACAATGTTACGTTTCGTTGCGGCGGCATTTATACCATCGGTAGACCTGCTGCCGCCCAATAAAATACGCGAATGCGTACCTTATAAAATCGAGAATGCTGGTATTCTCGAAGCGGATCGATAAAAAGGCGTAGAGCGCCGTGATGACGATGGGCGGCAAAAATCGGAGCTGCGCCAGCGCAAACACAGAAATCAAAAGACCGACGCCGATGATTCCGATGTCACGCAGTTCCCACAGCCACAGTGTGGCCTTTGCTTTCAGGTTGTCAGGATATAAATACATAATCGATTCCTCCTACCATTGGATGTGCTGCGAAAAGCCGCAGCGGTCGCAATAAAGGTCGCTTGTCCCATTCTCGCAGTCGGCGGTTTCTTCAAGCAGATGCCCCTCGGTTTCACAGAGCGCCAGGTTTTCCAGCCATTCCCGCTGTTGCTTGATCGCTTCCTCCCTTAGTTCCTCCCGAGGCGGTACGATCCAGTCGTTCTGCTGATACTCGTTGCGGAGCCGGTCGATATCCAGCTCCAGATCCTCGGATTCCTGGTAGGCCGCCAGCCGCGCTTCTACGGTTGGCTGATCCAGATAGCCGCTCATATAGACTGCCCTCCCATGATGGGACCGCTCGTCTGCTCCTGGAGAGGGATCAGTTCCATTTGACTTTCCGGGGACGCGAGAAGTGCGTTCATTCGGTCAACAAGAGTCGACAAATGGTTTTGCCAGCCGAGCCAATCTTTTTCCTCGCGCCAGCCGCCCCGCTGATCCCATTCGTCATTTCCGTGTTCTGCTCTGAATGCCGCGTTTTCCTTCGCGTATTTGAATGTGTCTGAGAGATAATCCCGAAGCCACTGAACAGATTCTTTGGTCACGGTAAAGGATTTGACGGCGCTGAATTTATTATCATGCGCTGCCCATTCCTCGTCGTAGTCCAGATCGCCGATATCCCGATCCTCGAACTTAACGATGATTTCGGCCAATGCCATGGGTCCGGTATGTGAGAGACCGTCCGTGACGTTGGGTACGCTCCACTCATCCTCACGCATGGCTTCGGCGATTTTTTCAAGCTCCAGTTTCCCGTCCTCCGGCAGATTGTGCCTGATCAAACTCAGCGCGTCCAATCCATCGTCGGATTCGAACGCTGTTATTCCCCAGCATCCCATGATTTGTTTTCCTCCTTTTCATTTTTGATGATGCGTAAAAAATAAGCGATGCCCCGGAGGACAAAATCCACACAGGGAATCGCCACACTGTTGCCCAGCGCCTTGTACCGCACGCTGTCCGATGCGCCGGGGATATTCGTCCAGCCGTCCGGGTAGCCCTGGAGCCGTTCGCATTCCAGCGGGGTCAGGCGGCGGATCAGTTTTCCAGTGCGAACCGGATGCACGTTATTCAGACTGTATCCGCCCGTGGTTTTGGATTGCAGTGTACCGCACAGATCGCCGTTTTCGTTCCCGTTGCGGCAATCGAGGCCAGCCACATCGCACACAAGGTCGGTCGCGTCCTTGTGCTGCCGAGCGCTTTGGGTGGCGGTCACGTTGTTTTCCAGGAATATGTCGCTGCGCTGGCGGCTGAACACGGCATGGCGGTCGGCCCCTGTCAGGGTATAGGCGATGTCCGCCTGACAACCGAGTCCGTTGCCGCCGTTTTCCGGCTCCCGGTCGATGGTGTTGCCTGAAATACAGATGACCTCATCAGGCTGGGCGATGAGCGGCTGATTATTACCGCCGGTCCCGTAACGGGCAGACATGGTGGGCGCCACCTTGTGGGGGCCGGTGTAGCGGCTGTCGATCCCGTGGTTTTCGAACAAGACGGGCTGGTTGTTACCGGAGGTTCCCGCCGCCGAGGTGATGGTTGGACAGACGCCCTCGGCGATTTCCGCGCCGCCCTGTTGCGTCGCCATGACCAGCGGTTGGTGTCCGTGCTCATCGGCGCGGAGCGTACCGCTGATATTATGCGAGAGGTCGATTCGTTTTCCGCCCTCATCGTTAATGCAGAGGATGGCCGGCACCATGTTGGTGCCGCTTTCGGACGCCTTGAGGGTCGGTGCGCATTCCTCCTGATAGCCTATGCCGCCCGCGGCCGGTCCTGCTCCGGCGCAAAATCCAGCAGCCAGCAGCAGTCCGACCGGGTTGCGTCCTCCGCCACCGTCCGCGCCGGTCATTGTCGGTGCCACGCCCTCCGGCATGAACACTCGGCTCTGCTGGGTATCCCAGCTATTCAAGCAACCGGTATCCGCGACGAAGGTCTGCTGTTTCATTCCCGGCTGCGCGCCCAGGGCGCCGGCAACGTCATTCAGGTCGCGTACCTCATCCCGCTGGTTGGCGGCGAAGGCCACAGCCGTTTTTTTCTCTGTTTTGACGTTTATCTCTCTATCATCTGGTGTCAGGCAAGCCCCGCCTGGATCATCAGCGCCTCTTTGAGTTGGGGCGGCAGTTCCTTTCCACGGGCCTCCGCCCGGCGCAGAATCCCCAAGCATGCTGTCTTGCTTAAATAGTATCGCTGGGGCACATGATCCTCCAAAATCTGCGACAAGGTATATACGTTTTCTTCTCTGAGGGGTGCGGGGCCAGTATTGAGCGTCCAGCACTCGCCAAGCCAAGCTGAACTCATCTCCCAATACGATAACCCCAGCAGGTTGCCATGCCCCGGCGTCAGGTCGAGGCACATGAGCGGAGCTGTCCGTAATTCGGACAATTTCCTCAAGTACCGCACGGAAGTCTTCGCCCTCGGCGCCGGAGAAGGCTCCGGGGACATTCTCCCAAACGAGGAATCGAGGTCGAATAAGGTGAGCTGGTATCCCTCGCTGTTCATCTGCTTTTCTCATCTCCTTTGCGATGCGGACTTGATGCATAAAAAGGCCGGAGCGTTCGCCCGCCAAGCCGAAACGAGGGCCTGCTATGGACAGATCCTGACAGGGTGAGCCCCCGCAGAGGACGTCCACGGGCTGTAGCTTTGCTCCGTCGAGCTTCGTAATATCCCCGACATGCACCATTTCGGGGAATCGGATTTTCGTCACTTCGATGGGGAAGGACTCAATTTCGCTTGCCCACAGCGGCGTGATGCCGTTGTGGACTGCCGCCAGCGGGAAGCCCCCAATCCCATCGAAGAGGCTCCCCATGGTCAGCATTATCGCAGACCTGTCATGCCGGGCACATCCAGCCCTCTCTGACCGGGAGCCTTTTCGACTTCGGTACGGCCGTCCTGCCCGGAATCAGTTTCCAGAATCAAATTTTTGAGCGTTTCAAGGTGCATGTTCCGATCTGACGCATATTCTCCCGGATACGTCACCAATTTTAATTCCGCAGCGGATGAGCACAAGCCCTGAATATCCTGGAGTCTGGACGCGGCTTCCTGCCACGATGGAAAGCTGAGACGTTTCCTGTTCTCACATAAAAAGCCGGACTGTCCCGAGAGAGAACTGACCGGCGTCGCTTTTGCCCATATTGCGTAGGTGGATTTCTGCCCACTCAGAATTTGCTCCGTGGATAAGTACCGGATCGGCATTCCGAGCGTGTTCGCCTGGTCGATCTCCTGTGCCATGCCTGGGCTGATCTGGTCGCCGCACACATACAGCTCGTCGCATCGTGAGAGTATGGCAACCCCCATATCCAGTCCTGCCTGACGTTCCCACGGGCTTTCGTCATAGAGTAACTGTGGGTACAGCAAATGGGGCGCAAAAAAAGCGTGCCCCTGTTCCAGAACGTAACGGCACGCTTGCTTGGCAAATTCGGTATTCTTTTTTACGTCCCCGGCGTAGGGGGACGCCACATAGATGATTTTCATAAGCCTATCCTTTCTCCATTATTTCGCCACCGCCTGCACGACCGTGCGGGTGGTGTTTACGGCGGCCTGTGCGGTGTATACCGCGCTCATCAGGTTCGCCTTTGTGCTGGTGTCCAGCCCAAAGGCTCCGGCGATCCGCGGCACCTCGCCCGCGGCCAGCATCAGTCCCAAGCCAAGCAGGGCGTGATCCTTCAGCACCATCAGCCCCGCCGTGAGGATGGTTGCCTGCAGAAAAGTGGTCAGGCAGAGGCCGATGATCTGCTTGCACCACTGCGTGAATCCGTCGAGGTAGCCGCGAGGTACGGAAAACATATATAGCGAACCGACCGCAATTTGAATCAGCAAAATGCCGCCGCGCTTGAGATTGGCGAAGAAAACCTTGATTACCGCGTAGCCCATCATGATGAGAATAAACAGCAGCATGACGATGCTGGTGATATCGGCCAATCCTCCGAACGCGCCGGAGGTCATGGCATCACTCGCGCCGGTGCTTCCGAGCTCAGAGAGGATGTTGTTTGCCGCTTCTCCGAAGCTTTCCCCATAGCCCGTGATCCCCGCCGTGAGGCTGCTCTGCAGACTGGCCGAGAGCTTATACAGCTCCACGGGTACCGTCGTGAAAAGCGACACCGCCATAAAACCCTTGATGGCGTTTAAGGCGGTGTCCTTGATACTGCCGCGGCCGCTTTGGTATTCGATGCCGGTTTCGAATGCCGCCACCACAAGGCCGGTGCCATAGAGTGCCCAAGCCAGATAAGAAAAAAACAGGACGATGGACTGTACCCAGCTCATATCGAACAGCTCGGCGCCCATGTTACCCATCTGTGAAAAGAAGTTCCCGAGAAAGCCGATAATCTGGCCGTACAGCCAATCGAGGAGCTGATCCATCACCGTATCGAGTACAAAATCCCATATGAACATTTTCGTTTATCACCTCCACTATAAATTCATGGGCGGCACCTCAGGACATGCCGCCCATTTCCATCCTCAGAGCATACGCCTGCGCCTGCTCAGGCGTGTATTCGGTATCCGTATGGACGGGAAAACAGCCGTCCCGAGCGAAGTGCTTCTCCATTCCGTGATAGTTGCCTTTAAAATAAATGTACTGTTCACGGAACAGATCCTGTATTAAACGCTTCTCATCACCCCATTGGGAGGCGTTCCACATTCGCTGATCCAGCTCACCAACAAGATCATATTCTTTCTGCCGGTACAGATCGTCGGTCATCTTCTGCGCGTAGTACAGCTCCGTATGGATGCTCGGAGGAATGATGCCGTGGGCCTGATATAAATCCCTGGCGATGCAGTCGACGAGGTGAAGCTGGCTCCACTCGCCGGACAGTTCGCCCTTTTTGTACGCCATCTGTTCCTCGTTCGGAGGTGTGCGCTTGCGTTCATTGGGGATATCCACGTTGTTCATACGGTTGATCTCGGTTTTGCAGCTCTCGGCCATGGCGTCAAAATAATCCTGCATGTCGATGCGGGAGCCCTGCCAATTTACGCCGCAGAGACGAATGTCTTTTGCCGGTTGGTCGGAAAAATGCTGCTCGGGGCGTTTCTCCAGCTCCAGCCACAGCTTCTCCCTCGCCTCGTAGCGGTCGTCGGCCTCTACCTTGACGGCCAGATCGAAATATTCCCCGTACTCCGGGGAGAAATAGGAAAAAATGCCGGCGTAGGTGGTGTTCACGGGGCCATCCCTCCGATCCTGAATGATATGGTGTGCTTCATTGTGCTGGCCTCCTTCATTAATGAATAATTGATCTTGTTTCTTCTGCTGTTAGAAACGAAAACAGCCCTCCGAATAATTTCGGAAGGCTGTTGACAAGTTCTCTTTTCAGAGTTTATATACCATTGGCGGGGTTTCCCCGACAATAAAAAATGTCATGGCAGACTGCTGTGCTGCTAACACAGCAGCCCTGCGCTAAGGTGAACCGGCACCCTGCACAACCGCAAAAGCGGCACCACGACAAGGAAATTATACCGCGTTTATCGTGGCGGCACAAGTAGTAATAATCGGCGCGTGCATGGGTTTTGGGGCAGCAGGCCCCCGCCTTTGCATGCGCTTTTAACGATACGGGAAATTCCCGACCATTTTCAGAAAGGTCGGGATCAAATGAACATTTTTGAACACAAGGCAAGCTTTTTCGGCAGTTTCAATGACGAGGTAACGGGTGGCTCTCTGCTGTCGCTTTTTCAGTTGGCAACGCAGATCCGGCAGCGGATGGGCAAACAGGGATACCTGCTGGACTGCTACCTCTCTCTCTTTTTCGAGGGGGTGGCAAGTGCGCTGGCTTACGATGCCGCCGATGAGGGCTTTCAATCCGGTGGCGAGCTTCAGGCCCTTTGCTTTAACGTGCTGGACAACACCGAGCCAAAAAAGGAACATCCGTTTTACCATAGGGTAAAAGAGGCTTACGCCGAATGGGAGGGGGCGGTTCCTTACCAGGATCGTTACACACAGCTTTGCCTGCTCTTTTTCTCGCTGGCGGATGAACTGGTGGCATACAATACCGCTCGGTTTGTGGAGGATAAGGATGCAGCGCTCAACGGTGTAGTTGATGAAATCCGCTTGCAGGAGCTATACAACCAGATTTCCCTTCTTGCCGGCGAGGCAATGATGGAGGAACTCAATCTACGGCTCAAGCAGCGGTTTCTGATAGCTCCGCTGGCGGTGGTGTTTGCGCAGGGGCTGACCGATGACCTGCTTAACAGACTCATCTCTCGCGATCAGGAAACCAGCAAGCAGATGTTTCAACTTCTGATGGACAGCCTGTCCGATACTCCGTAATGGGAATCGGCAGAGAGAGCAGCACCGAGTTGCTGCTCTTTTCTTTTTACTTTATTTTTTAATTATTCGTCTGTGTCGTTGTCTCTCTCTTGGATAAAATAGTGAATCAGGGTGTTCTCAGCGGCGTTTGGCGCGGCGACGGCAGCGAGCATTTTATATTCAAACTCCCGGTCATAATGAGCCACGTCCGGTTCATAAACAGCAATTTCGCACCCGTCGTACTCGGCCATACCCGCAATGTCTGCATAAACGGCCTTAACGAGTGCTGGGGTGACCGCTAAAAAATCCGCGCCGTATTCAACGGCGGCAAGCTCCTTTTTCCGTTTGGGGCTGTTTTCGTCCTTGACTCCATAAATGCGGTATATTGTATACTTCTTCATGATAAAACCTCCCTTATCATTATTTTTTCTGCAGTTCAATGCGGACGCTTCCGTCATTTTCAATTTCTATGTGCATTGGCTTTATATAGCGGTTAAAAAACTGCTGTTTTTCCAGTTCCGACATCTGGACGCGGGTGGAGCGGCAGGCCGATTCCACCAAGCTGATAACATTCAACTGAACAGCCCGGTCAAGCCGGCCGCGGATATCCCGGACGAGGGCGGCCACCTTCAGGTTCTCCGCACCACCGGAGTAAAAATCGTCCAGATAGCAATAGAAAATATCCGATTCCGAAAGCGCCTCCCGAATTCCGACACCGCATTTTTCGCGCTCCGCCAGTACTAAAAAGCGGGCTTCCGGCAGCGCGGAAATCAGGCCCCAGTAATCCGAATCGCTGGTAGCAAGGATAAAGGAGTCCACATGGTTCTGGTAAAACTCCCGGAAGGTTCCACCGGTAAGCCGGATATCGACAAGCGACTTATCCTGCTTGACACGTTCAATGACAAGGTGCTCAACGGGAATTTTGAAGCAGCCATCCAACATGTCCCATGTATCGGTGGTATGGACATCATCAAACAGGATGACCTTCTCAATCTTGCCCAGCACGTCCTCTGCCATCGTCCGCAGGGCAGCGCAAAGCTTGTACACATCGGAGTTCTCACAGTCCACCATGAGGACCGTTTTCCCGCTGGCGCGGATAAAATCATAAATGCCGGTCCTTGTATCTTCGCCGATATCCGTGACCTTGCTGCTGTCGGAAAAACGGTCCCCGTTCCATTGGTACAGCAGCGCCGTAAGCTTTGCGTCGGAATACAGGATATTCCCCTCATCCGCCGGGTTCCAGTTAACATAGATCTGATAGGGGTAATACTTTTTGTTTGCATAATAGAGCTGGGCGGCCTGTTCATTGCCATCCTCAGAAAGGCCGTCAGGCATGATAAATAAATTTCGCAGGTATGACCAATTAATCCATAGCGGAAACAACTCCTTACAGTTATTGATACGGTCTGAAATAAGTCGGTTGATTTCAATCTGATGCCAAATGAGAGGTTTATTGATTTTAATGAAGTCGATACTGTCTTTTCGGAGTTGGCTGATATGTTCCTCCGGCACTAAATCCGGCATTGCGAACAGCGGCTTATTGTCAAACTTCATCCGTATACTGATCTCTTGGTAATTCAGTATGATCGCCATACGCAGACAGCACAGATTGCGGATGATGCGGGCATTTTTGTTTTGTTCAAGCTCTGTGTATATAGCCAACTTGGGCGGTTCGTGTATATTTTCAAAAATGCGCCGGGGAACTCCTATTAAGTAAGCGATTTGTGAAATGAGCGTGTAAGTGCTTTTTTTAACCGGATAAACCCTGCAGGGCAGCGGCGGAGAATTGGAGGTTTCTATAACTTCGGTAATTGGCATACAGGATAAGCGGCCTCCCTTCTGTTAAATTGCTTTTCAGTATACCATTTTGCGCGGTATATTTCCACCATGAGGGAGGCGTATTTATCAGAAAATAAAGCTCTATTCCACTGCGGTCACAGCGCATGTGACCGGACGTCTTACTTTTCCGCATCCCAAGAATAGCCCAGCCAATATTAAAAATAATGATGGTAAATATGATTTAAGTGACTGACCATCTTTTACTTGTGTTGATTGTCGCATGATGCGGATGGGCAGTCGGCTTTCACAGCCGACCGCCCATGACCATAAGCAAATTTTCCTTAAACTACATACCCAGCACAGACCAGGCAATACTTGCATAAGGGCGGTGGAAATACTTGGCGGCGTATGGTATGATAGCGATAAACAGGGATTTCAAGCAGTGATTAGATATAACAGCGAGGTGAAAAAAGTGCGTATTTTTGCGCTCCAACTCAACAATGATATTCGCGGCCTCGATGAACGTGAAGAATACATAGAATCCCTTATTAGTCGGCTTGACGTTCCTGAATTGGTCGTACTGCCTGAACTTTCACAGCTAAGCTATATAGGCAATACGGATATCTGGCAATATGCCGATCAGGATGGTCAGCGCACGGCTTCATGGGCTATTCGGATGGCCGAAAAATACCATACAATTATCAGTGCTGGTTATCTTGAAGCAAAGGACGGCGATTATTACAATGCGTACATGATCGCAGACAGTAAACGAATTTTTGGTAAGGTCTACAAATCGGAAGGCGAATCGTTCATCTTCAAACGTGGCGATTTCCCTTGCATAATTGAAACGCCTTTCGGGAATGTGGCAGTTGGCATCTGTTATGATTCTCGTAGAAAGCATTTTTACGACGCAATAAGTGCACGAGCTATTTCATTGATTCTTTTTCCACATGGTGAACCGTCAGACCCTAAGCACCAGGATCAGGAAAGGGCAACGCTTGACTTTTTCTGCGGAGCGTATATAAAAGCCTTCGGTGTGCCAGTGGTCTATTGCAACAGTATAGGGGCAATGGGGCAGATGTTGGGGAAAACGGGAGCTATGATGAGCAAAGCGGGATTTGCCCTGTGTGGCAACACGAAAATTTACGGCTCAGAGAAAGCACTTGATTCCAAGACGAAGGAAGCTGTTGGCGGTGAAATAAAGCTGGTTGAGAGAAAACGATCGGCTGATATTCGTTTTTACGGTCATGATATTGTCAAGGGCAACCTCCTGTTCCGCAACTTTGTTATTAAACCGGACATAAGGAATGGCGTTTTGTTCTATGAGCAGAATAAAAAGAAACGCATGTCCCATTGAGAACGATGAAAACCCAGCGCAAAATTCCAATTTGTTGAGCAGGCCGATTTCTTACTCTTAGAAAACAGCCTGCTCTTTTGCTTACATCCCCAAGATGGACCAGATGTACAGCGGACACGTCAGCGCAAACACAAGGCAGGCGAACAGAATCGCGGGCGCGGCCCATTCAAACTGTCCGTGCTTGCGGTAATCAAAATAACTTGTAGCCAATTTTGCGAAGAAAAATACCGCCAGAATCAGGTCGATTGCAGGAAATACAACATTGTTTACGACCGTCTTAATCTGATCTGAGGCATCATTCCATGTACCTTCAATCGCGCCGGCCACGTCGCCGCTGGCAAAAGCCGTTGTGCCGAGCAGGAGAGATACCGCAAGGGCAAGGCAGAGAATGAGCGTTATTTTCTTGACTTTTTTCATAGGAACCACCTTTCAACTTTAGAAATCACGCAAGGCTGCGGAAATAATCCCGCAGCCTTGTCTTTTCTGGATTTAGTTTGTTATGGCTTCAGGGGCGCGATATGCCAGTCCTGCCACAAATTACCGCTGATCGTTAGCGAATCTGTAAGATTTGAGGAAAGCATGCCCGCCGGCGTCCATGCGTCGATGAGCCATGTGTTGACGGTATAGGCACCGTCCGGCATCCATATCGGCGTGAAGTGGGTGCGGTTCTTATACGTAGAGTACGGGTTCTTCTGAAATTCGAATTTTCCCGAGCTCGTCTGCTCCAGAAGCCGCCAATAAGTTTCGTAACCGAATTCCGGGAAGTAGCTGACTGCTGTCTGCGGCTGCGTCACCGCCGTGCTTAGCGCGGTGGTGACTTTTCCTGTGACGGCCTCGTTGATCCCATAGCCCGACTTCATCGTATTCCCGCTGGCGGTGGGATTCTTGCTGTCACACACGATGCTCATGGAGGACGTCAGCTTGGCTGTGTAGCTGTTATAATCAAACTCCCACCAACCCTCGTCGGCCCAATACCCATCCTCATCGTCGCCGTACCATACCCAATTCTCATGCCACCATGGACTCCATACACCCCAGCTCGCCGAGCTCTGTTCCGCCCGGCTGGGCACCGAGGAATAGGAAAAACTGTTATTACGGTCGTCTGCCACCGGATTGGGCGGCTCGTTTTTATCCAAATCCACGATTCTGACGTTGATGGTTGAGTTGGAAGTTCTGCCGGAGCCTGTCACCGTGACCGTGATCACCATATCCTGCTCCGTGCTGGGCGTTGTCCATTTTATCCACGCAAGTTGGCTGTCACCTGACGGGTAGTACACGTTGCTCACGGTGTAGATTGTACCTTTAATGTTGAATTTGACGCTTACCGGATTATCCGGATCGGACTGGCCTCCGCTGACCGTGACCGCCGTGATCACCTCGGTATTGACCCGGTACTCATAGTCGATGGTGTCCACCTCGACGGGCTCGGTTTCTTCATTAAATCGCACGATGCCAAGTCCCAGAGATGAAATGATGTCCGCATTGGACGCGGCGGTAGTTCTGGAGCCGCTCCAAGCGGGATAGCCAAGATCCGACACCTCCAAAAACATGGCGAGGGGGAGGTTCTTGTGTGTGAGGGATTGCATCCAGCTCCTGAGCAGTCCGTTGACCTGTCGGTCATAGAGAGCCGCTTCAGTAGCGGTTGTAGCGACCATGACGCCCTGAAAGGTGTAATAGGCAATCGGTTCCAAAAGGATTTTGTAATCGCCGCCAATCAAAACATCATAATTCATGCCGGTAACCTCTGCAATTCTCTTTACCACATACTCTGAACAGAAATACTTTTTTATTGCATCAATGTTGGTTGTACCATCGGTGCTAATAATCCGAGGCATGGTTTGTCCTGGGTTTACAAAGGTATAGCTTGTGCCGCTGGGGGTGAGTGTTTTTCCACTTGTGTAGCTAATCTTACAGGCGCTCCCAAAGTGTAATCTTACGTTAGTTGGACTAATATTCGTAAAATCCATAGGAGTAGTAACCACGGCATGGTCGCTTGCTCTTACGACAGTTACCCGTACACCTTCATTGCCGGGATTCCAGTAATTTGAGCTTGTGCCGCTACCCATTCCACCTCCGCCTCCATCAATATTTCCGCTGCCGCCAGTATCTGCGAGTACCGTTATAGGACAAAACAGACAGAGGACAAGCAGCAGGCTTACTGTTATATAGCATAGTTTTTTCATCTGTTCCTCCTTCCAAAATAAAAAGCACGGTGTTTTTCAACCGTGCTTGAGAGGTTATTCGATTCAATCCATGGTACCGACCTGTTTGTTAATGTCGCCATCTCCATCGACCGTTTCACCTTGTCCTTCCCCAATATCGTCGATCCAGCCGAATCCAGGGACATAAATTTTGCCGTCTTTTGTGTCCCCGCCTTGAGGCTGGTCGCCAGATGTGGATGTATTTACATTACTTTCTGCAGGCTTGTTGGATTCTGTGACCGCTTCGCCGTTGGGCTTCTGCGAGGGATCGGTGAGCTGCTCATCGGTATATTCCGGCTTGGTCACATCCGGTTGGATGGTCTGCTTGGTGCCGCTGTCATCCGCGCCGCTGCCCGTTGTGGTATCGCTGTTTGTGCCGACCGCGTCGGAAACGTCGGGCGTGGCGACCACCACCTCACTCTTTTTTTCTGTATCGGTATCCCCCGTCACATCGGACGGCTGGGAGTTCTGCGAGGGGATCGGATCATCTGTCTGCGGCTCGGTCATGAAACGGCTTCCGATCAGCACGACAAGCACGGCGCAGACCGCAAGGCTCACGCCTATGACGAGCCGTTTTTTTGTTTTATCGCTCATGTTTTTCATCAGTGCGTCCTCCTGTTCGTTATGGATAGCTTTCTTCAAGCCACACCCTACCACAAAGGCTTTTGGAAGTCTATCAATATTATAAAATACTTTGAATAGAAAGTCAAAACCTGGGAACAAATCCTGCCGTAGTCTTGACTGTGATGCGCATGGACGGCAAGAGCTTCCCTCCGAAGGATACGGGAACCTCCAGTTCAATGGTGCAGTCCGCCTCAAATCGGTTCGACGCCTGGTCGCCGGAAGCAAGCGGGGCATTATCAATATCCACCGACAGACTCCAGATTCGGAACTCCAGCTCGCCATCGAAATTGCGTTTTTCATGGTAGCCGCCGCTGGAGGAAAGCCCGAGCAGACTGTCCAGCCGGCTGTAAATATCTCCGTAATCCAATGATTCCTCAAAGTCATCGGCAGTTGGCTGATAGGCGCCCGAATAGCCCTCCCGAACGCCGTGGTACACATCGTCGTAGTTGTCGTTGACGGTGGAGATCACGGCGCTCTGCACTGCGTCCCGGACTCCCTGGGCGATCACCATCAGCCGGAAATACTCGGATACGCCGCAAAAAATGAGCGCCAGGGCGAGTGTCACTGCGACTATCAGCGGAAAAGAGGAGCCACTTTTGTCTAATAAAATTATTTTGATTCGTCTCATCCGTCTACCTACTTCCAGTAGACTTCGGACTTCCCGGTGGCCTGAGCCTGCAGTGTGACAGGGAAAGAGCCGAAGCCCGCGAAAAGACCGATATTCATCTCATAGGTCACCGTTACCGTGACTTCCTCGTTAAGCTGGATTTTTCCCGTCTTCGACCAGATTACCTCCGGCTCCAGCCCGGTGCGCTCCCGCAGGAGCTGCTCCTGAGTGGTGGTTTCGCTGCCTACGCGCCCGGCAATCTCCGCCTCCCGGATCAGCTCCGAGGCGAAGGTGTCCACCTGCTGCTTGGCGATGTAGGCGGGAAAGACCTGCACGGCGAGGGCGATGACCAGCATGGCGCAGAGCACCAGCACCGCCACGTCGATATAGCCCTCGCCCCGTCTATTTTTTAAGACGCGGATCAACACATGGTCACCCCCTGATCCATAGAGGGCGGTTTCTGTGTCATCTCATGGATTTCGTTGCTGATCATATGCCATTCATTGCCGCTGAAATTCGCGTTGAGAACTTCTTGATTCAGCAGGTCATCCGCGGTGATTTCCATGGCATACTCAATTTCTCCGGGATGTCCCTTCACGCTCTGGCCGGCAAGCAACAGCTTGGCGCGCTCAGGTGTCAGGTACACGAAGCCGCCGGGCGTCATCATGTCGAAGGAAGCGCCCGGATGCCGCTC
Source organism: Clostridiales bacterium (assembly GCA_012719745.1). Taxonomy (GTDB): domain Bacteria; phylum Bacillota; class Clostridia; order Oscillospirales; family Oscillospiraceae; genus Vescimonas. Next base: position 17,374 of record JAAXZS010000085.1, read on the forward strand.
GATAAATTTCCGCACGATGACCGGCGCATCCCGGTCGGGCGTCGGCTCCATGCCGGGCGCCAGCGGATAAAGACTTTCGGTGTCCTGGCAGTCCATGACCGCCCACACCGCGTGGCTAAAATCCTCGTCATGCACCATCTCCATACCATTTTCATTGATCCATTTGTTCCGCATGATTTCCAGCGGATTTTCAAACCGCAGGAACCATTCGGCCTGCTGCTCGTCCACGCTTCTCATGAGATGCTCCCTGACCATTTGGGCCGCGTAGATTTCCTCCGCCTTTTCAATCAGCTCGGGCGGGGTCATTGCCGACCACTGACCTGCGAAGGCGGCGTAGTTTTCCTGAATCCGATCAAAAAGCAGAACCTGATATTTGTTTTCCATAGCGGTTTCCTCCTTAGAACATCCCGCCGAGGGATGTAATGATTTCATAGACGATGATTACCATATAGGTCAGCAGGAAGCACATGAGCATAAAAAAGGAGCAGACCCGGATTTTCGGCGGTATCTTCATGGCCTGGGCCTTGAGCCGCTGGAGCTCCAACTGCTTCATGTCATGGCTGAGCATCTGGAAATACACCGCCCCGTCATCGCCGCGCAGGACGCCGATCAGCCCCCGCGTGATGTCCGATAGCATGGGCGAATTGAACCTTGCCTCGAAGCGGGTCAGCGCCGCCTCATAGCTGGAGGAGCGCATGTCTGCCGTGAGGATGTCCAGTTCCGCACCGAAATCCGCGCCGGCATTATTCTTGAAGCTTTCCAGCATCGCCAGCACGTCTCGGCTGGCCTTGAGCTCCTGTGTGATGGTCGCCACAAACCGGGGAAGCTCCTGTTCGATCCTGCTCCGCTTGGCTGAGAGTGCCTCGTCCGCCTTGCGAATTTCCTTGAAATAAATGAGAACGGCGAGGAACAGAGCCACCAGTGCCAGCAGCGGCAAAACGAAAATACAAGGGATGGCAAGCAGCGCCACGGACGCCGCCTTAACGATGGCCGAGGCTGTGAACAGCTCCGGGGTCATGTTTAGCCCCGCCGCCGACAGGACATTTTTCATCCGTCCCCGCTTATACTCATCCATGCGGATCAGGCGGGAGAGCCGGACGGCGGCGCTCTGAAGCAGCGTGTCAATGGTTTTGGGCTTGGTTTTCGATTGTTTGCCCGCCGCCAGCATCGCCTTTTGCGCGGCAAGGCTGGGCAGCCGCAGGAGATCTGCGGCGATAAAAAAGAATCCCGTCGCCAGCAGGACTCCAAATAAAAAAATTGCACCCGTCATGCCGTCACCTCCGATACTCAATGGGCTGGGTCAGCCGGATCACAAACGCTGTCGTCATAAAGATGACGGCGGCACAGACCGCCAGGATGATTTGACCGGGCGCAGTGTGCATCAGCGTCTGGTACCAGTCCTGATTCAGCATGCGCATCAGCGGGATGTTGCCCACCACAAGCACCACCATGACGATATATTCCTTGCGCGGCTCAAACACCATGTTTTCCAGCTCGCCGTTGACCACGCGCATGTCGCTGAGCTTGGTCACAATGGGCGTCAGCGTGGTTTTCAGGCTGCGGTCGTACTGGCAGTCGCATAAGGCGTCGCACCACTCCCGGAAGACCGGATTGTCAATCTGTTCCCGGAGATCGCGCAGGGCCGCTTCCACGTCGGGATCGACCAGCCTTACGCGGTTTACAAAGCCCCGGAACACCGACAGTACGGGCGGGTTCAAATATGCCAGGTTTTCTTCAATGGCCGTGAGGATGTCCTCGTTGCGGAGGTACGCAGTGGTGATAATGCTCAGGGCGGTTTCCAGCTCGGCCGCGATGTTCTTTTTAAAGTGGGTCTGCGTCAGCTTCACATACCAAAACGGCAGGAACATCATTCCCACCGCCATCACGGGAACAAGAAAAAAGTTGCTCATAACAATCGCGATTGAGGCTCCTGCGGCGAAGAGTGCCAGTGATATGGCGCAGAGTATAGGAAAGCGTTTCTCTCGGCCGGTTACCTTAAGGATGGATTGCGCCTCCGCGATCTGCCGGCGCAGATAGGACTGCTTCTTACGGTGGGTTTCCTCCTTGACCTCATCGCGGATAGATTTTGGCTTGTCAGTAAGCCGGGAAAAGATTTCCCCGGTGAAGCTCATCGGGGAAAGGCCGAGAATCAGAAAAAAGCCTGTTATCATGCCAATGCAGGCGATCAGTAGTACGGTTGTCACGCGCTTGCCGCCTCCTTCCCCTGAAGCTGCTCGATCAGCGGCTGGGACATTCCGTTTTCCAGCAGCCGCTTGGCGAGGCTGTCCGAAATGACGTTGACCTGCTCATGGTGACCCTCGATAATAAATTTCCCGTCCTCCATCCGGTTTTCCGTGATGATGTACTGGAAGAGCGGACGGAAGCGGCGGGAGCCGTCCGGCAGGATTTCGCACTCCTGAATCTCCATCATGCGCCGCTGCTTGTTCTCCAATTGCTTGCAGAATACCACGATGGGATACGCCTCTGTGACGTAGTCCATGAGGGTCTGATCCGACATGTCCACCGCGCGCTTGCACAGGGATACCATGCGTCGGTAGGTTGCCTCGCAGGAGTTGGAATGGATGGTGGTCAGCACCGCCACGCCGGTGCGGGCGGCCTCCTGCGCCGCGTTTGCCTCGGCGCCGCGCATCTCACCAACCACGATGATGTCGGGGTTGAAGCGGAGCGCCATGTCCAGCAAACTAATTTGATCGATCCGCTGGCGGTCGATATCGCTGTCGCGGGTGAGCGTGTGAATGACCGAATTAACTACCCGGCCGTCCTGTTCCCGCACCAGCGCCAGCTCACGGGAGCCGTTTTCTATGGTATAGATGCGCTTGTTGTCGGGGACGGTTGTAAGTACCCAGCCGTCCACGGTGGTTTTGCCTGAGCTGGTGGCTCCTGCCACACAGACGGAAATCCCGTACCGGACACACAGGGACAAAAAGTCCAGCATCGGCTCCGTTGCCGTGCCGCCCCGGACGAAATCCGCTTTCTTCATGCTTTGCGGGTTAACGATACGGATGCTGGCCGCGACACCCACGTCCTCGTCCACAATGGGATTTTTCAGTACCGCGATGCGGATGTTTTTGGAGAGGTGCCCCAGCACGATGGGGCTGGCGTTATCCAGAACCATGCCGCTGACATGGAGCATTCTGCGTATGACATTGATGGCGTGCTCGGGACTGTCGAAGCGCTCGTCCAGCTTTACCGTCCTGCCATCCGAATACTGCACCTCAATGTCCTTCCATGAGTTGACGTCGATTTCCTCGATCCCGATGCCGTGGATATACTTGGTGAGGAATCCGAACTCGGCCATTTCCGTATAGAGGGCGTCCACCAACTTTTCGCCGCTTATACCGTTTACCGCGATGCGGCGGTCCTGAATATACTTGGTGATGTAACGCTTCATCTGTGCCTTGGCGTCGGCAAGCTCTCCGTTGATGAGGGTGCTGTAATTGGCTGAGATATACGCCTGCACATCGGCCAGCACGGAGGAGAAGTCCTTGCCCTCGCTCTCCGGGGTAAAGAACAGAGAATGCGCCCGTCCCGAAGCGGAAAATTCCACCGCCCGGTTGATCTGCGGTTGCTCATGCTCCTGTCTGACCTCGGACGGCTTGTGCGGCGTTTCCTCCGGCGCGCGGTTTTTCCTGAAAAAGCTCAGGGCGCGCTTCTTTTTCTTCAGCATCCGAATACCTCCTTTGCGATTTTTTCGATCTCCCTGCGGAACGGGCGGCTGTCCTTAAGGGCTAAATCAGCCAGCAGGTTTCCGGCGAGATACTGATCCTCCAGCTCCCGTGAATACGAAAGCGTGAAAGCCACCGCGCCGAGTGCCTGCCCGATCTGCTCTCCGGCCTGCCAGGGTTTGACGTTGGAAGCCACCTTATACTGCTTGTCCGCGTCCCATTTGCCGTCCCGCAGGAGCGGAAGCTGGCTGGAGAAATAGCTCACGGATTTGAGATCCGCGTTTGACAGCCGTATGACGCTGTCGGCCTCCATCAGAGCGACAGCCGAGAGGATGTCGTTGGCGATGTAGCTGCCGCAGTCGACCACAATAAAGGGCGCGATTTCTCGCAGCCCGTCCAGCAATTCCTTGGCCTGCACCTCAGAATACGGTGGGTAGGTGTACTCGTTTTCCCCCTTCTTCATGCCGAGAATGGTAAGATGGCTGTGTTTCTTCAGCGTTACGAGATTGTGCTTGATGAGCGGATCAGACACATGAGCGGCTGCGAGGATGCTGCCCAGGGAATGGTCGCATTCCAGCTCCGAGGGTGGGCAGATACAGGGCAGCATGGGCGCGGTCATATCGCAGAGCACCAGAACGGTGTTGCGCTTCTGATCGGCAAGGTGTTTAGCGATCTCGAGCGCCGTTGTGGTCTTGCCGCTGCCGGGGGAGCCCCAAACCGCGAGAATGCCGCCCTGCGCTTCCGGCTCGGGCGGCATGTCATCTGCTCCGGCATTGCGGGTGAAGATACTGCTTTTCTTGAAATTCAACATCATTCAGCCCCACTTTCCACCTCAGTGATCTGATTAGTTTCGGAGACATCCTCCGTTTCCTGTGCGTTGCCGGTATCCTTCACGGGATAAAGTGCCGCCAGTGTTTCCTCCTGTGCCGCGATGAATTTGGCGGCGTTTTCAGCCGTACCGCGGTAGACGAGCGCCAGGTGAATGGTGCCGTCCGCCTCCAGACTTGCCAGCACCTTACTCTGTTCTGGCGTTACCAGCAGTGTCACAGTGGAGGGCAGCTCCTGATCCTCGTCGCCGGTATCCTTCGCGGCGTCAACGTCGGCACCGGAGGACGCGGTCACGCCGATGACTTCCACATATTTCAGCTCGGCGGGAATCACAGTGGAGCCCTGCCCGTTATAGTCGGGGGCGATTACGGATACGATATCTCCGCTCTGGAGCTTGCCGGACAAGCCCTCCGCGAAGCTCTTGATGGTGACGGATATGGCCTGCTTGGTGCCATCGAGGTTGTACAGATAGGCGTTATCTGCGGCGGGAGTATCCGTCAGCTTGGTGCTGAGGACGTAATCGCCAACGGAAAGGTCTGCGGCGGCATATTTGCCGATGACGGTATCGGTCTGGCGAAGGACGTTGTCCGGCAGGCCGTAACCGCCCACCTCCACGGTCTGCACCATATCATCCGTGATTTCGTCGCCGACCTTGATTTCCTTCACCACGCGCACGATCTCCGTCTTTTCGCTGACGGCTCTGTTAAAAAGCGGTGTCACGCCGAAGCAGATGAGCAGCGAAAGCAAAATGCAGAGAACACCCACCACGGAGCGGTTCTTGAATATATTCATAGGATCAAACCTCCCAAGTTCATAAAGTACGCGGCAATAAAGCCTGCGGATAAAAAGGGCGCCAGCGGCAGGACGCGTTCTCCTGCCACCGGCGCTTTGCTTTTCTTCAGTTTTCGAATGCCCTTGCAGAGCAGGTCGTACCCCAACACAGCCGTGAGGCCGAGAATCAGCCCCGCAGTCCCCGCGGGAAGCCCTAAAACAAAGCCCGCCGCGGCTGTGATCTTGATATCCCCGCCGCCCATGCCGTCCTCTTTTATGAGGGCGGCGATGAGAAGTGGAAGCGCCAGCAGGATACCGGATAGTTTGTCAGGCGTAAGCGATGGCAGGCCAAGGCAGAAAATAAGAATGCAGAGCGTGTCGGGGACAATCCGCTTTCGGAGATCCCATACGGAGGCCGCGAGGAGCAGGCAGCAAAAAAACGCCGCCTGTATGACGCCGTTATCCTGCATAATTGAACATTTCTTTGATCCGGTCGACCAGCGTGGGCAGAACTGTATTTCCGAACAAAGCGTACAGTCCAGCCAGGAGCAGGGCACCTAAAACCACGGCAATTAAAATCTTAATTGCCGTATCGATATAGCCCTCGGCGCGGTTGTTGGCAAGAACCTTATGGGATCGTCTGCCCAATACAACCATGGTGATCAGGGCGATTTTCGCGGACGCGACGGCTTTCACAGCCTTGCCCTTGAGTTTGGTAAACAGATTTTTCATGATAAAATTCCTCCTAATTTTTATAGATAAAGAAACCTTCCGCAGTGGTTGTGCCGCTGCGGAAGGTTTCTTTTTATGCCGCCTCGCTATGAGGCTCTGCGGGATGGCAGCGCTTTTAATTCGCGGACCAGTAAAACTCCACGGAATAGGTGATGTTGGATTTGTTATACATGCACGTATGCGGGGTGTAATAATAAAATTCGAGCTTCGAATATACGCCGGGCGTCAGCGTGCCGTACATATAGACGCCGTTGTTGCTGTAAACGCGCCCCGTGTTGCCGTCGGTAGCCTTAAACGAGTTGCCGATGGAAGCGTCGAAGGACACGTTTTGAAGCTGCTCCCACTGGCCGGTTTGGATGTTATAGCCCCTGACCTGACCGTAGTCGTAGTTTGCGTTGTGACCGCTGACCTGCGGAACGGTGAATGTCCATTTCGTGATGGTCGCGCCTTCCACGCCGTCTTCAATAATGGTCGATTCAGGCCCGGTGAGCGTCATACCGCCGCCATGGGAAGAATCCGCTACAAAAAATATGATTGCGGCCCAGGAGGATTCGGCGCCGGAGGCGTCCACCGCCTTGACCTTGACGATATTCTTGCCCAAGGGATAGGCGGTGCTGGTTTCCGCAAGCCTGCCGTCCCACAAATAGGTGATGGCGTCGCCGTCCGGGTCGGTGGAGGATGCCGTGATTGTGACCGCCGTACCAGGGCTGACGCTGTTACCGCTGGGAGAGCGCGTGATGACCGGCGTTGTGGGCGCGGAGTTGGAAACGGTGAACTTCACTTCCGTCCAGCCGGAATACAGGCCCCAGGCATCCTTGGCACGGACTTTGACGGTGTACGTTCCAGCGGCGTAGTAGCCATCGGTACTTGTACCGTCCCACTCATAAGTCACCGCGTCACCGTCCGGGTCAGTCGAGGAAGCGGAGAAGTTTACGAGGAATTTTCCGTTGCTGGTTGTCCGGGTCGGGGTGGCGCTGGCGGTTGGGGCGTTCGGCGCGGTGTTGGTGACGGTGATGCTCTCGGAGTGGATGAATACCCGGCCCTCGCTGTCCGTGACCGTGGCCGTCAGTTTATAGGTTCCGGTGGCGCTGATGGTGATACTGCCGCCGCTGTTGGAGAGGATTCCGGTGTAGCTTGCGGTGCTGCCGTCCTTGGTGAGCGACCACACGATGCTGTTGCTCTCCATGCCGGAGGTGTCCGTCATGGTTATGGCTGCTGTCTGGCCGATGTGAATGGAGGACGGGAGGGTGAAGCCGCACGCCGCGATTGGTTTAAGCGTTGCCGTGTTGGATTTAAAGGTAAAGGAACGCCCAAGCGCGTCGGTTCCCGTTGCGATGAGCTGCACGGTGGCGGTCGTGCTGGTACTGAGCGTGATTGTGCCGCCGTCAGCCGTCAGGGTTCCGGCCGCGAGACTGGTATACGGAACCGGGTTGCCGCCGTTGATGGATATGCTCCATGAGATGTCCAGTCCGCCCAATTCGGTTCCCGTGACGCCGACCGCAATGGATTCTGTGCTGTAATTGAGGGCCGGCAGGGTGATCTGCATATCAGGGATGGGATATACGGTGATCGCCGAACTCTCGGAGAAGGTTCTGTCCAGCGCGTCGGTCATGGTGACGGTCAGCGTATAGCTGCCTTTGTCGCTGAATGTGATGTTGCCGCCGTCGGCCGCCAGGGTTCCGCTGGTGTATTCAGTATAGTTCTTGGCAGTACCGCCGTCTTTGGAGATCGTCCACACGGCGGTGAGGTTATCCAGATCGGTACCGCTGACGGATACTGTGGCTGCTTCGCCGACGTACCCGGTCTGCGGCAAGCTCAGCGCGATATCAGGGATCGGGTAAACCATGATTGCCGCGCTGTCCGCGAAGCTCCTGCCCAGCGCATCGGTCATAGTGACGGTCAGCGTATAGCTGCCCTTGCTGCCGAACGCGATGCTCCCGCCGTCAGCCGCTAAGGTTCCGCTGGTGTAATCGGTGTAGTTCTTGGCCGTGCCGCCGTCCTTGGAGATTGTCCACGCGGTTGTCAGGTTATCCAGATCAGTACCGCTGATGGCAACTGACGCTGATTCACCGGCATACCCGGTCTGCAGCAGGGTCAGTTCTATTTTGGGGATGGGATAAACTGTGATGGCCGCGCTGTCCGCAAATGTTCTTCCCAGCGCGTCGGTCATGGTAACGGTCAGCGTGTAGCTGCCTTTTGCAAGAAACGCGATGCTGCCCCCGTCTTTGGCAAGCTCTCCGCTGGCAAAATCGGAATATGGCGCCGCCTCGCCGCTGTCCTTAGAAATTGTCCAGACGGCGGTCAGGTTGTCCAGCACGGTTCCGCTGACGGATGCGACCGCCGATTCTCCGGCATATCCGGTCTGCGGCAGAGTCAACTCGATCTCAGGAATCGGATATACAGTGATGCTGTCGCTACATGAGTAGCTCCTGCCCAGAGCGTCGGTCATGGTGGCCGTGAGGACATATTCGCCATCATCCGTAAACTGGATTTTGCCGCCCTGGGCGTTCAGTGTGCCATTGATATACGTGGATAGGGTTACGCTTTTGCCGTCTTTGGTCAATGACCACTCCACCGGCAGCACATTGTTGTTTCCTGTGGTACGAAGATCGACCGTCCGGTCGGGGTAGGTGGTTTCCGGCAGCTCGAACTTGATCGTGAGAACCGGAAGCACCTCAATTTTGTCGCCGGGCTCATAAAGGAACACCCGGTCGGTGGCGTCGGTCACTCTTGCAACCAACTCGTAAACGCCGGCGTGCTTGAAGCGGATCGTGCCGCCATCATTTGTCAGGCTGCCGCTGATGTAGGTATTCCAGTTCTGAAAGCCATAGGTGTTGTCAACCAGCCATTCTACGGTCAGCCCGTTCATATCCGTGGATACCGCGTCAACAGCAACGTCCGTATCGGTATGCACGGATTCCGGGAGGCTGAAGGTCAGCGCCGGCACGGGATAAACCGTGACGGCCTGGCTGTAGCTATAGCTCCGGCCAGCTCCATCGGCGAAGGATGCGGTCAGGACATATTCGCCCTTTTGCGTAAACCGGATACTGCCGCCGTCGTTTGTCAGCGTACCATCGACATAATCGCCGAGGGTAGCCGCTGCGCCGTTTCGGGTCAACGTCCATTCCGCCGTGGCCGTATCAATATTGGTGAAGGTTGCCTCCACCGCGACGGCTTCATCGGTATGGACGATCTCGGGCAGGTAGAAGCCCACCGCGCCCACGGGGTACACGGTGACACTGGACGAGGTTTCAAAGGTTCGCCCCGCAGCGTCGGTGACTGTGGCGGTCAGCGTATACACGCCCCTGTCCATAAATCGGATGGAGCCACCGTCGTTGGTGAGTGCGCCGTCGATATAATCGCTCAGCGCAACCGCCTCGCCACCGCGGGTCAAGCTCCATTCTACGGTCAGGCCATCCATCTCCGTCAGGGTTGTCCCGAGTTCGATGGTGGTATCGGTGTGTGCCGTCGCTGGGAGTTCAAACGCGACGTCCGGCACCGGGTAGACCGTGACCGTTTCACTATGCGTAAAGCTCCGCCCGGTTTCATCGGTCACTGTGGCGGTCATAGTATAACTGCCCTTATCCGCAAACTGGATGGTACCGCCGTCGTTGCCAAGGCTACCGCTCATGACGCTGTCCAGCTCAGCCGCGGCGCCGTCCTTGGTGACCGACCAAGCGATGCTTAGGGTCCCAAGCTCGGCTGACTCGGCGATGGTCATCGTTTTGTCGGTGTGGGTGGTTTCCGGCAGGTCAAAGCTCACGTCGATCACGGGGTAAACCATGACCGTCTGCGAATAGACGGTTTCACGCCCAGCGCTGTTGACTGCCGTCGCGGTCAGTGTGTAGCTGCCGCTGCTTTGAAAGGTGATGCTTCCGCCGCCGTCGGTCAGGGAGCCGCTGACGGCATCCGAGAGAGACAAGGGTTCCTGTCCATCGTCTGCAGTTGCTTTGGTGAGCGACCATGTGATGGATTTTGCGTATTGCGTTGTGGCGGCAACAGTAACCGCGGTGTCGGTGTGCACCGTTGCCGGCAGCTCGAAGGACACCTGCGCTTTGGGATAGCAGACCGAACCGCTGCCCGAGCTACTGCCAGATCCGGAGCCTTCCTGATTTTTCTTGGCTTCCTCAGCGGCTTTGTCCGCGGCGTCTTTCTGCCGTTCCAGCAAGGCGAACGCCTCGGCACGGGTACTCTCGTCATCCGGCCGGATGGTGTTGTCGGGATAGCCTTTCACGAGACCGTAATCATCGGCGTAGTGGGCATAGCCTTTGTCGGCTCCATCAAGTTCGCTGTCATCAGTAAACCCGGTATCGCCCGTATAGGATTTCGCCGCGTCGTCCTTGCCGATGGAGCGCACCATCATGCGGATGATCTCGATCCTGGTGATGGGCTCGCAGGGCCGGAAGCTGCCGTCGTAGTCGCCGGGGTCGATGATCCCGGCATCCACCAGGGCTTCAATATTTACCTCCGACCAGTTTCCGTCGATATCCGAGAAGGTCGGTGTTTCTTTTTCTGCGCTCGTTGTGTCGATTTTCAGGTACCGGGCAAGCAGGGCGCAAAATTCGCCCCGCGTGATGATATTGTCCGGCTTGACCGTCCCGTCCGGGTAACCCGCGATCACGCCGCGTTCGGCAAGCTCCTGAATAATGTCCTCCGCCCAATGTCCGGCGCTGTCGGAAAATATGCGGTTGGCGGCGTAGGCGCTGCCCAAGCAAAGAGACAAAATCAGGCATATCGTCAGGAAAACGCTCAGGCATTTTTTCATTTTAACTTTCATCCCCGCATCCTCCTTATATTCCGGCCATGGACTGGCCCTTGCTCTGCTCCTGCTTGGGGGCGGCGGCCTCCTGACGCTTCGCCGTACTCTGCCCCTGAGCCAACGTCTGCTGGTAAGCGGAGATCACGGCGCTGTCAAATTCGGCCTTGGCCTCCTTGGTGCAGGGGAAGCAGATGTCGCGGTACTCGCCGTTGCCCGCCTTATAGCTGGGCATGGATACAAACAATCCCTTGGCGCCCTCCATAACCTTTACACCGCGGACGGCGAAGTCGCCGTAAATGTTGACCGACGCGTTGGCGCGCATGGTGCCCTCCGGGTGGATGGAGTGGATTTTCACATCGTACTTGGGAGGGGCTTCCTTCACATTCTTTGTCATGGTGATTGCTCCTTTCAAAAGGTTGCGGCGGGCGCCCGGCCCGCCGCTGTTCACATAGTCATCTTCATGTCCTGGGTCTGCTCCCGCGGGGAAAAGTCGATTTTCTGGAAGCCGCGGCGGTCGGTGTAATAAAAATCGCCGCCGTTCCCGTCGTAGAGCTCGACCACGTCCGACATTGCCAGCGCCTGACCGGAAAATCCGGCGGGCGGATGGGTATCAAATCGGTCGTAGATGGCTTCCAGATCGTTGGTGTCGAGCTGGCCGTCGTAAGCGATATGGTAATCCTCCGGGCAAGGCTCACCGAACTGCCGCGCCATGTCCGCATAGCTGATGAATTTCATCCGCACGTCAACCTCCGGGTGAAGCTGCCAGATGCGGACGTTTTTGAGCGGTGTGGTGGTTTCGGCGCCCAACTTTTCTCCCGCGATCAGCCGTTCCATCACGCCATCCGTCCATTCGGCCGCGAGGCCGCGGCCCCGCAGCCACGCAGACAGATCGTCGCTCTGAAAGATCCGGTCTACCACGGCTTTGTTCTTTTCTGTGTATCCGGCAGGGTTTCCGTAATAGGAAATCCGGCCGTTTTGCATGGTGATGCCCGGCATTTTAATCCCTCCTTACTTCATTTCTATCCCTCCCATTCCGGGAGTCCCGCCATCGGACGGGCGCTGTTCCTGGAGCTCAATCAGCCTTTCCCGCGCCCAACCGGGCAGGAGCTCTTCCTTGAGAATGCCCACGAAATCCGTGCGGTTAAAGCGGGTGTCCTCGCCGTCGCTCAGGCAAGTTGCGAACACCGCGCGGCCCGAGCTGTTCGCGCGGCATCCGAAGCCCCCGGTCGCCAGCCAGAGCTGGTCCCGCTGGCTCCAGCAACTCTCCTTCAAATTGTCCGTTGACATGACCAGCACCTTGCCCGTAAAATCCTGATTGTTGGTATCCGGCTCGCAGTGGGTATAATCGAACAGCCCGAGGGCCTGATACGCTTTGCGGTACTGATTCACAAAGCCGTCCAGTACGGCGGGGTGGCTCTCCACCACATACTCCAGATTGCGGTCGTGCTTATCGGGCGGGATATAGGTTCCCTTGGCCCACTCCTTGTTATCGCGAGAGAAGCGCCCGTCCCATGATTTCTGCTGGACGGTATTCGCCAGTACCCACGACACACGCCGATGGCCGTATTCCGCGATGACACTCCCGGCGCAGTCGGCCTTGAGATGCATCCCGTCGAAGTCCCGGCGAACAGCCTGCTCGATGGCATTTTTGCAGGCGATATTGGCCCTGAAGCTTTCCCTCCACATGGGAATCTGGTTCAAGCGCCGCGCTTCCTCGCTGGAATAGGGGTAGACATACGGAAAATCAGTCATCGCCATAGACGGTTTCCTCCAGCATGATCAGCTCGTCCAGCTCCATCAGGCAGATGCCACTCATTGCCAGCACCGCGCGAAGGCCGGGCGGGACGTCGCTGATGTCGTACTGGTTTTCGGCCTCGACCACCGTGATCTCACCGCTGTCCTCATCCGCGTAAGCCTCCAGTTTGGCGTCCTTGGGGATTCCCGCTTCACTCAGAAGATAGTCGGGCAGTTGGATTTCCTTGTCGGCCTCCAGAAGACTCTGGCAGAGCTCGCAGTTCTTCACCCATTCCACAGGGCCGCCCCCGGTGCTTTTGGCCTTTTCGTTCTGCTTTGCCGCGCAGCTTCCGCAGAGGTCGGGGCTGTCGCCGCAGTTGTTGCAGGAGCCGCAGGCATGGGCCAGGTGAACGGTCAGTGCGGAGGCAATTTCGCTGAGCGTATCAATGACATGCACCAGTTCCATCGCGGTCATTTTCGTCTTTACGATTACAAGGGTATCCTCGGCCGCGTGGAGCTCCAGCTTTTCCTCGCCGGTAAAGCCGCAGAGCTCACATGCCGACTCGGGGAGTAGGATATCGGGATTGGTTTTTTCCTTTTTCATGAGGTGATCCTCCTTAAAAATATTGGCCCCATCATGGGGCAGTGTTTGCGTTTGTGCGCAAGGGATTGTCAGTCCTCCATTCCTCCGATCTGAAACAGGTTTAATTGCTGCGGTTCCGCCCGGCTGCGCTCCCAAGGATCATAATTGGCGATGAGAATTTCGGGGAACTGTGCGCCGTTCGCATACCGCTGCTTGATGTTGTTGAGACGGGTAACGGCTATGATGTAAATACCCGGTGCGTTATACAGCTCTCGGATGAAGTCGCTGTCGTTATATGAGAGCAGAAATTTGCCCTCGATGCCCAGCAGAGCATCGCGCAGACGGATATGATCCTCGCGCTGGAAGCCGTTCTCGCCCACATTTTTGTAATAACTTTCGGTTTCAAAATAGGGAGGGTCACAATAAAAGAAGCTGACCGGGCGGTCGTACTGCTTAATCAGCTTCTCGAAGTCCTTGTTCTCAATGACCACCTTGGCAAGGCGCCGGTGGGCCTGCTCAATGAGAGGAAAATTGGCCCACATGTCATGTGGCTGGCTGCCGTAGCTGGTGAGGCCAGAGGCGTAGCTGTAACGAATGAGCTGGTAAAACCACGCTGCTCTCTGCACATCTAATGCGGGACTGCCACAGTCAAGAATGTGCCGCACTTGGTTAAAATCCGCGCGGGCGTTGAGGACATAGCGCAATTCTCGGATTAGTTCATCCGGCTTATCTCGAACGCAGCGATACAGGTTTACCAGCAGCTCGTTAAAGTCGTTGTAGACTTCAAAGTCGTTGCCGGGATTTTTGTGAAAAAGCACCCAGCCGCCGCCGCCGAACACCTCGATGTACCGTTCGTAATACAGCGGGAACAGCGGCACGATGATGTCCCGCAGCGCCATTTTGCCTCCTATCCAGGACATAAAGCTGTTCAAGAGGAATCACCCCCCTCCAGCGGCAAGCTGATCTGTCCGCCGTCGGTATAAAGGGTTTGCGCACTGATGAGGCCGCGCCTCGCCGCAGCGATCTTTTTGATGCGGCTGGTTAGCTGTCGGATGGTCCTGCTCAACTCCTGCTCGTTTCCAGCGTAAAAATAGCCGAACTCGGAGCTGCAAATTGTGATGCCGCCGCAGCGCAGACGGTTCACGATTCCGCGCAGCTCACTGCCTCGGACGCCGAAAACGGCTCCCAGCTCCCGGCTGGTGACGGCCCGGCTTTCGCCTTTGCAATAGTCTCGCAGGTAGTCGGCAATCTGTTTGTCCGGCATGAAACCACCTCCTTTCTCGGGCGCTTTCCCGAAGAAGGGGCGCAAAAAAAACAGGGTCGCTTGTCCCTCGGGAAAACGGCCCTGTTTATATTGAGTCTAAAAAGCACAGACGCTTTTGCCCGTGCTATCGGATTACGCCAAGCTCGCGCAGCATTTCCACGCAGTCCCTGGCGCCCTGAATGTAGAGATACTTTTGAAATTCGGCGTCGACCTCGCTGGATCGGGATAAAAACTGCCGCACCTGCTCTCTGGCTCCTTCCGAAATCCCCGCACAATGTTCCACTTCCTCACTTAGGGACACCAGCTCATTTACCAACTCGTCAAACCGGGGAACGGCTTCGCGCATCCGCGTAAAAGCAATCTGTGACCGTTCCACGAAGCCCTGCTCCAGCAGTTCCTTGATTTTATCGTCCATTTGCCTCACCTCCTGTCACTACACCACAATACCGCACCTCAGCGGCAATAGACGCGAATTACATCGTCAGTTCCGGGCCCTGCCTGGGCTGGCTGCTGAACTCATAGAGGAATTCCCGGTCGTTTCTGGCGATATACCCCTGCGCGCAGGGGTGTAGCCCAAGCCGTTTTATTTCCTGAGAGCAGTATGCGTAGGGATCAAAATATCTGCCGGCAGGACCGTTCAGGTGTGCGAGCCCATTTTGGTCTGCAAGATACCGCCCGTAGCGTTCCCACTTTTGCGCTGCGGGGATAAAATCATAGCAGCCGAGGTTCTGCGAGATATCCAGCGCGTGATCCAGCCGGGTGCAGTTTTCCAGCTCCATTGCCGCCCTGAACCGTTCCTCAAAGCAGGGCATACCCTGGCCCCGTTCATCCAAAACATAGCCCAGGTTATTTCCGTCGCGAATGAACTGCTCCAGAGACTCGTACTGGCTGGCGAGATCGGGGATATTGTCGAGGCAGCACTTTGCCTCCAGCAGGGTCACTTGGCTCAGCTTATTTAAGCGCAGCGGCACCGCCTCGGCCAGCGCGACCGCCAGCGCGTCCGGTTCTCCCGTCATGAGCTCATAGTCGGGGAGCCTTACCCACACTCCCTCGGGACAATATTCGGAGGAGAGCTTGAGCCTTACGCTGTAATCGCCGCCCGTCAGGCTGCTGAGATTCGTGCCGTTATAGACCTCCTCATAGGGGGAAGACTGTTCCACGAAGCCGCCTGATACATATACGCCGCCGTGCATCTCCTGCAAATCGCGTCCCCATCGCGCCAGATTCAGGAACGGCAGCAGGTCGGGCGAAACCTTTGATTGGTATTCGGCGTCGTACCTGCCGAGCTCTTCGTCGTTCGTTGCGCCGTGATAATAGGTAAAGCAGTGGAGCTGTTCTGTGAGATTGATCATGTCGGCGGCGGTTTGGATGGATTGGAGCTGGGATGCGCCCTCCAGAAGATAGCGCTCTTTCACGGACATTGTTTCAAATCGCGCGGCAAGAAACCGCATTTCCTTATCGGTGCCGGGCAGCTCCTTCCAGGGATAGGGATACGGATAGTCTTTCATGTAATTTCACCTCATTTCTTGTTCTGATCGCCCTGCGTCCTGCTTTTGCTCCTGCTGCTCGGGATAGCAGGCGTTCAGCATCGCCGCAACCTTTTCAGGGACGTGATCGAAATCCACATGATGATCCCGCTGAATATATACGGTGTACCAGTAATCGTAGGGGATGTAGACGGCTTTGAGATACAGTTCATCTTCGGGCCGCATTTTCTCGAAGCCCTGGTCAATTACACCTCTCGGGGTAAAAAACCAGGTGCCGAAGTGTTCGCCGGAGGACTGGAGGTCAAGGGTTACCAGACCAAGGCAGAGGTGTCCGGTATTGCGCCCACGGATAACCGCTGGTACATCCACGAACTCATATTCATAATCGAGGCTGTCGGTCTGATAGACCTCTGTAAAAAGATCATGCATCTGTTTCAGGATTTCTCTGGCATATGCGTCGCCTTTTGAATTGCAGGAACGATCCAGCCGGGTAAAGTCCACGGTTTTCAGGAGCATATTCAGCCGCTCAATATAGGCGGCCTGCATATCTTCGCTGTTCATGACTGTCCTCCCATCTGCATATGCTGACCGGGACGGGCGAGGCACTGATCCACGGTCCGGCCCTCGGGGGAATAAAGGATACCGTAATCGGTGCTGACCGCCCGGTTCATCTCCATGAGCTTTTCCCCGTAACGGTAGAGATTCTGGCTCTGGAGCAGTTCATCCTTGAGGGGGATATCACATTTGGCAAGCTCCGCTTTCGCGTAGTCTGCTGGAGAGCCAACCTCCCGCAGAAGCCGGAACTCACCGGCTTGGTAGGCAAGGTCAAGAACGTCCTCCAGAGAGGTGTCCCTGGGGGCCGACTCCAGCATGGCCTTGAGGGTGGGTATGCCTCCCGAGTCATCAAGCTTCTGAAGCTGTGTCGCCAACTCGCCCACCAGGTCTAATTTAACATCATCCAGCACATCGGATATCATTTCGGTTAATTGAGGAATGACGCAGTCGGCAGTTACAAACGCACATTCTTCTTTCGTTGCCGCTTCAACCTCCGCCACTGCCTGATCAATTGTTTTGCTGTTACCGGGCAGCTTTAGGAAAGTAATCAAATCATTGTCGTATTCAGGATCATCGAAGCATCCCTTGGTCACTTTTAAAAGCACCGCATAATCCGGCTTTTCCGCGGGGATCGCATCGCCACTGTGGTACACCTGCGCAATTTCTCCGTTGTGTACCACATAGCCGTTGGGGGTAAAGACGCCTCCCTCGCCGTCATGCATTTCCTTGCCGATCTTACCGTAATCCAGCCAGGCGTAGACGTTTTCCGGCAATCCGTATAGATCGGGGACGAAGCCGTTATCCGCATAAAATTTTCCGAGAGATTCATCATCGTGCGCTTCGTAGGCAATCTGACAGGATTCCAAGCTGTGGGTCATGTTAATGAGGCGTTCCACAGCGATGGGCGAGTAATCCGAATGAATTGTATCCATCATGGTCAGCCCCGTGAAGCAATCCAGCTCCCATTCGCTCATGCGCGCCAGTTGCGCGGCCAAGTTGTTTAGCTCATAGAGATTGGCGCTCTGCGGGATAAGCTGCGGCAGATAGTCCAGCTTGCAATCGGTGATTTCAATGGAATAAATGACGCGGTCATCGGTCACGCGCGCCTTGTCCAGCGCGTCCATGATCTCATATGGAGTAGCGGGGAGCGAAAGAGTGGATGAGGTATCCGCACCAAAGGAACCGGGGCGGCTAATTTCCAGTTCAAAGACCGCCTCTGCCGGCTCAGATTTCTGCTCGGACGGGCTGACGGACTTCCAGCCGAATATAGCGCCCCTGACCATGGCTTTTTCCTGCTCCGGCGTAACACCGCCAAGCTCTGTATTTCTCTCATCCGCGATGACTCTGTTTCGATGCTTGTCACC
This sequence comes from Clostridiales bacterium, assembly GCA_012719745.1. Taxonomy (GTDB): domain Bacteria; phylum Bacillota; class Clostridia; order Oscillospirales; family Oscillospiraceae; genus Vescimonas. The sequence goes on from JAAXZS010000085.1 coordinate 35,137, forward strand.
GCAGTCAAGCGGCGATCTTTCATAGCCAGGCTTACCCTGGGTTATGATGACCAGCCTGTCCTCATATGGGAGGACGGCGTAGCATTTCTTAGGCAGATTCATGCTTTTTCTGTTATTATTCAAGTGTCATACCTCCCATCCGCTGACTCTGCGCCAGCTCGTCCTGCGTCATGATGCTCCATCTCTTATCACTGCTCCAGAGGCTGACGTAGATCTCGCCATCATCAGTTTTGATCGGGCGCTGTTCCAGCCCTTCACCGAAACCATCGGACGCCTGACCGGATATATTTTCCTTGAGCCAACCGAGTTCCTTTTCAGTCAACTCACCTCTGATCTGACACTCGGCTACGCCCATCAGCCTGCCGTTTATCTTCTCGACAATAAAAACGTAGGATTGTACCTTGCGACTCATGCTGTCCTCATCTCCGTAATACGTCATGAGGCCGCGTTCGGCTTCTTCCGGTCTGCGCTCCCGCACTAAACCTGCGAGAATGTTATCGGCACATTTCAGAATTTCGCGGTTGTCCAGCTCGATAGGATCATCTTCAAGATCGCCCCATTTGTTGCGCTCATAAGTGGTGACAGTGAGCGGCATATACAGCTTCAGCGTCTGGAGCGGTTGGGGGATGACGGAAAAATGATCCACGCCGGGGATGAGGGCGAGGGTCCGGCCATTGTCCCACTTCATGTGGAACTGGCACGCGTCGTCAATATGAATCACTGTTCCCTCGGTGCCGGGCGGCACGGGGGCGTAAGGGTCGCGCATTTCTGTGAGCCGGATGCGCGTTCCGAGCGGGTACTGCTCCCGCATGAATTCCACCCATTTCGGATGCTGCTTCATAAGTTCATACCTCCCATTGTCATGCCCTGTCCGGGCGACTGTTCCGTGATTTCGTTCTTCAGTGTTTCAACTGCCGCGACAACACTCTCATCGCTGGAAAAACTGGCGAGCTTGGTATAATCGTCCGAAAACCACTGCTTGCCGTCCACCATGATTACAAAATCCACGGTGGCAATTTCGTCTTTGGTTACGCCAATACGCTTATTATCGCTGTCCATTTCGTTGTACAAGCGAATCGCCTCCGGCAGTGTGAGATCACCGGTGAGTACCTCGCCGGGCTGGTTGATGTCCCGAAAGACGAACCAACTGTAGCTGTGCGGCAGCGTGTTGTCTGCGGCGTTTCGAAGCATCTGTTTGCCAAGATCGGTCAAGCCGAATTTCTGTTCTGAAGCTTTCAGTTTCATGTCCATTTTCTGCACCTGCAGATCAAATGCGGTCAGATAGGCGTGGTAGTCGCCCTGGCCGGGGCTGCACCGTAGGCAGTAGCGGTAATGCTCTGTTTCCACAACATATCCGTAATTCTGCCGCCAGCCGCCCTCGATTTTACCGTCATGCTCGCCGCAGTAGCGGTACATGGCGGCAAGGTTGCCCAGCGGCCCAAATTCCCGCAGCTCGTTCATCACCTCGGTCAGCTCCGCTTTGAATGCAGGACTGTTCAGTTCCTCATCGCCGCGGGGATGCCAGGTATGCCAGAACTCATCGCCGCCTCTGCCGAAATCAATCCTGATGTGGCCTATCGCGCCAAGCGCCGCGTCCTGTTCTTCCGGAAGGGCGAAGAAAAGCCCCGCTTCTTCAGGGAGAGCGGGGCGCGGGATAAATTTTCGGTTGTCGTGAGGAAGCTCCAGTCCGTGTTCCCCGCAAAAGCCGGCCAGTGTCAGGCTCTCACCGAGAAAGTTGAGCTTGCCGCTCAGTTGTTTGGCCCCGCTTTTGGGGATGGTAATAGGCTTTGCAGTCACCACTGTGCCCGCATGATTGGCGACAACCCAGTTTTCCAATCTTACCGGCTTGCCTGGGTCGCAGTCGGAGCCGCGCAGGTCATAGCAGTAAAAGCCTTTCGGGACCGTGGAACGGTCGATTCTGGAGCTGGTGTAAAGCGCCGGTTTCCCGAACAGCTCTACATGCTCAAATTCTTCTTTTCTGGCGTTTACTCTCATTTTGATCACCTCCGATAAATTGATTACATGCGCTGTTCCATCGCGCCGCGCCCGCTGAAATATGCCTCGACCTGCGCGTCTGTGGCCACAGGGAATTCCTGGGGCTGTGTTTTTCCCTTCTGCATGGGAATGAGGTGCGGCAGAATCTGCCGCAACAGCGCCTGATCCGGGCAGTGGTCGATAAACTCCCCGATGGTATTCAGAATTTTGCAGTCCATGGTATCGGTGAGGATGATCTCCCGCGCATCCCTGTGCTGCATGATAAAGTTTGCGATGTTGGAGGGCGATTCCTCAAACCAGTATTCGCTCCGGTAGCCCTCATAGGGGAAGACGTACCCTCTGACCAGATTGTGGCGGCTGAACATTTCGCCGATTTCCTTATTTGTCATACGCATTTTCCTTTCCTTACGAAGTTGTCAATATGGCTCGATGCCAGGGCGCTTTACTTGTATTTCACACTGGCGAGATTTATTTTCTTGATTTGCAGGGAACACAATACCGTAACACGATTTGGAAGTCCAGAAATAAAAACGCATCGGGGCATATCTGATGTCCCGATGCGTTATGCTGTTTTTTCAATTTAGTCCGAAGCCTTTATTGTAGGCTCCCTTATGATTTTTTGCTCAAATCCTGTACGAGAGCTAAAATGTAATTGAGCTGGTCATTGCTGAGCTTATACAGGCCCTTGACGATAGAATCGATCAAAGCTGGATTTCCAGCGATTTCTTCATTGAAAAAATCTTTGGGGTGAATATGAAAATAATCGCATATCCAAAAGAAAGCAATCATGCTCGGAAGATTGTGCCCGCTTGTCAGCTTGGCGATATATCCGGCTGATTGGCCGAGGGATAAAGACATTTCCCTTTGAGAGATGCCCTTGGCTGCTCTGAATTTTTCTAATTGCCGTATCAACAGCGATTCGTATTCGTGTCTGTCATTCTCTTTCATTTTGTTTCATCCTCCTTGTGTATAATTCTAATACACATAACGAGGCATTCCGTGTTCACAAAGTATACATTATCGTCTTTGGTATATCCTCAGTGTCTTCATTTTGCGCTATAATATGCACATGGAGTATATATTAATTGTTGATGCTTTTAGTTCCATCTGAAATGACGGCAAAACATTAGGAGGTAATTATCATAGTTGGTGGTTTTGAGCTTTATCAATGGGCAGCAGAAAGAGAATTGGAAATAACTTTATTCATTGGCTTATTCGTTATATTGGCGGTGTTGATCGTTATTGCAAGTAACATAAAAGAAGAGCCTCATTCTCTTTGTAATGATTGCAAGTATAAGAAAAACGCGAAAAATGATGTCACGCTTGCATGCGGCTCATATAAACCAAAGCGGTTGTTCATGTGCGGGCAGCAATCCGATTGTCCTGTTGAGCAGTTGTTCAGGGAGATACGGGAGCATGAAGAAACTAAAGGTTTATAGGGGCATTTATATAAAGACCGCCCCATCGCACCATTTTTTCATCGCGTTATACAGCAGCTCTACCTTGGTCTGGTCGGTAACGTCCCGCCAGCCGGACGGCTTGAACTGCCGCAGCCCGTACTGGCGTTCCCCCTCGTAATAGGCCAGAATGCCGATGTCGTCCGGTATCTCGCCTGCGATTTTGGGAGCGAGATCCTTTGGCACACAATAGTAATTTTCATTCCCATGGAAGTTATGGCCGTTGACGCCTCGGAAATCGGAGTAGGTGATTTTGACCTCAAAACAGGTGACCATCATGCCGACCTTCCAGTTGTGGCATCGCAAAACGCAGCCATGGCATTTCCGGTCATTCTTTTCCGCGCTCCCGTCCCGGAAGCACTTTCCAGTTTCGTGCATAGCTTCTGTCGCGCGCCGATCTGCCTCGGAGAATCGAGTGATATCCAGCAGCTTGCAGAGGTATTCTTCCTCCGCATAGTAGTCTTCGAAGCGGATGCTGTCCACGATCCCCGTGGGCGTCCACACCTCGTCGGCCCAACGAATGGTTCTCATGTTGGTGTTCAGCTTCGGCCGGTAATGATGGGTCAGCACCTTGATCCGTTTGGTTAGCTCTGTTTCCACGGTTCACCTCCGGGGCTATTCCATTCTCATGGTGCCGAACGCCTGCCGGTTATTTCGGGCATCGCCGATGTCTCGCAAGGTCTGTTCCGCGCTGTCCCGTCTGAGCACATAGCCCCCGGAGGTGTAGGTGCCACCGTGGTTGGCGTAGTATTCGATGCCGATCTTGCTGTAATCCAGATAGGGCTGGACGCTCTCGTCAAAGGGTTTGATGCCATTGGTCACAAGGCAGATTCCAAGCTCTCTATCGCTCGTTACGTGACGGACAAGCAGATAGCGGTCAAGATGCTCCCCAACGTCGATCACATCATCCAGGCCGTTGATGGATTCGGAATCCAGCCCTCCCTGAAATAAAAGGCACTCGTCCCGGCTCAGTCCTCGCGTCAGTTCTCCGATGCGGGTCAGTTTTTTTAATTGTATGGGATCGTTCACGTCCGCGCGCTTCAGGTAGTTTCCGATGTTCCAGATATCGCTGATGGTGCCGCAGATGCGGGTGGAAGCCACGTCGGTGCTTGTTTCATCCAGCCGACACCACACCTCGCCGACATCTGCCGGGGTTGCCGGGAGTTCCAGATACTCGTCATCATAGGCGCCATCACGTGTAATCTGCAGTTTGAGCATGTCACATTCCTCCCATCGTCAATTCCAGACGTTCGCTTTGGCTGCCGGACAGCACTTCCTCCAAGGAAATAAAGCCGTGATAGCTAACGTAGCCGCCGGCGACAAACTGCCCTTGTTCCTGGTCCATACGCCACTTGCCGTACTTTTCATAATCATAAAATTCATTCAAATTATAGTCGTATACAAAGTGGCCGGACTGTGTGATCATGTGCCGCCCGTATTCTGCGGGGGTGGAAATGCCGGGGATGTAATCGAACAGATCAAGCTGTTCCGCAAGGTGTCTGGCTTCCGTTACGTCTGCGGGCTTCGCCAGCAGGAACGCCGCTTCGAGCTTGGGATATTCATTGCGGCTCAGCTTCTGAATACATGCGCACAGCCTGTTCAGCGCGAAAACATCATCAATTTCCACCAGTGCGGACAAGGCTTCCGGCAGTTCGTTTTCCTCGATGCACAGCCGCATTTCGTCGGTCTGTATTCCCGCGTGCATCAGGGCGCGTTTGATTTGGCATTCCTCCATCGGCAGGTACAGCCACACGATATCCTTGGTGTCCTGCGGGAGATGCTCATCCGTGGCCGCAATGGTCAGCAGGGTATCTCCGCTGTATCGATAATCGGGGAAATAGAGTCCGTCATAGCAAAGCTCCAGTTTCATTCCGTTGTCGTAGAGAACACCGTAGGGCGTGATTTTCCCTTCCTCGGTAAGGAGGAGGGTGAGCGCGGTTTTGCGGAAATCTACCGATTTGAGTTCTTCCTCGGTGAGACCGCCGTGGAGATCCATATAATGCTTCCGACCAATGGCGGTCAGGTCAGTGAAATCCTGAACGACCGTTACTTCCTGGCAGCAGAAGGTCAGGTTGATAAAATCCAACATATTGGAGAAGTCGTGGCTGACGGCGGCACTCTGAAACTGTGCGACCTCATAGGGATCAAAACTCTCCAGCCGTCTGGCAAGGTAGTCCATTTCGTCCACGTTGATTTCGGTTTCCTCCAACCTCTTGAGTATGGGATAGCCGCCGCCGATTTCCGCAACATAGCAATCACTAATCGCAATATGTCCGAGTTCAATGGATTCCAGTTTGTCATATACTTCTTCATACTTGGTGATCGGGAATTCAACCGATACCGGCGGCAGATCAGGCCGCTGGCGGTTTTTGAGAAGCGTTCGTATCATGATTTTTCCGCCTTTCTCAGATTTCTGAGTATTTGCAAATGGGTTCTTAAGCAGTCGCCCTCGGTCGTATAGCATTGAAAGCCGTGGGCTGGATAGGTGCAGTTCCCACAGCTCGCAAAAGGTCTGCGGAGCGGCTCGGGAGGATCGGGTCTGCCTACGGTCTGTAACTGATCGGAATCATATACGGCTGTTTTTTTGTTTCTCCTGTAATATACGAGCATGTTCGTTCCTTTCCGAAAACAAAAAAAGCCGGAGAATGGAGGCACTATCGCGCCTCGGTTCTCCGGCTTTCAGGTGTTTTCATTTTCTTTTTTCGATGGTGTTGAAAAAGGGCGCTACTTTACATGGACTGTCCCTGCATGGTATCAAAGGCTTTCTGCTGGATCGCGGCGATCCGCTCATTGACATCCGGGAGGATATCCTCAATCTGTTCCTGGATGCCGGCAAGGTTTTTCTCATCCTCCTGCGTCAGCTCGTATCCGGCTCCAAAGGTGTCGTGGATGCTCGGGTAGATGTTCAGGAGCTGATCGTTGGAAAAAAGAAGCTGCTTTTCGATCAGGCCGGCGCGGACGGCAAAGTCCCGCTTGGCCGCCTCGTATGCGTCCAGATAGTACCCGCCGCAGATTACACCGGTGCCCTCATAGTCGCGCGCCCAGGTGACAAACATATATCCGTGTTCTGTTTCCCGTCCGGCAAGCACGGCGCCGTTAAATTCCGCCAGCAGCTTGTAATCTTCGTCCAGCGCGGTGGCTTTCAAAAGTGGCGCCCTTTCTATGGCCGTCATGTATTCCTTGACCATCCGGGAAAAGGGCGCCACTCTGTGATACAGCTCGTCGGCCTCGGGGGAGCGGAGATCGCCGGGGAAGATGCACACATCCCCGCTGGGTTCCACACGGCAGGCGGAACTGCCGTTCAGCAGGACCGGAAGCGTGTTCTTTTCCGGCGATGCCGATTCAATGCCGTTTCTGGCAAGGATTCGGGCCAGTTCTTTGTAATACCTTTCACTCATTTGAACTACCTCGTTTCTGATGAATTTTGGGCGCAAAAAAGCCGGGGGTTTAATGATAAAACCTCGGCAAAAAACAGGGGCTTCTATGGGCTTCAAAAAAGGGCGCCACAGTGATATCAAGGGTTTCCGGGCTTTATATAAAAAAGGGCGCCACTTTTCTAAGGGCATTTCTGCCGTTTCAAAAAGGGCGCCTCATTGTTTTCGTATTAATTGCTGTTTTTTATGGTTGATTCTGTCGTTCTGCCCGCTTGCGCGTTCGACTCCTGCCAGAGTGAAGCAGGAGGGCTGATAAATCAAAGAAATGAGGGCTTCTACTTTCTTGTGTAGAAACCCTCACAAGCCGCATAGACTCTGGCTTTTTGGGCCAAAAATCTTTTTTGCTGGCTTTTTCTGGTCGGAGCGGCGGGATTCGAACCCGCGGCCTCTTGGTCCCGAACCAAGCGCGATACCAAACTTCGCCACGCCCCGATGACAGCTTATTTATTATATGTGTTTCGCAGCTCTGTGTCAAGTGGGAAAATCCCTGTCATATCCACATTTGGTACCTCATATAGATGAGGATAAACGAAAGGGGGCAGGGTATGTCTGCGGGATATGAACGAAACCCATCCGGTGCCGCACCTTATACCGCGCGCCGCTCACCGCCGCGCCACAGTCCGCGAGGCAAGCCGCAGCCTGCCAGCGCTCGGGAAAAGCGCTGGATGGTGCAGCTGATCCTCAGCGCCGCCATCTTGGTACTGGCCGTAGCGCTGAAGCTGACAGCACCTCAGGTCATGTCACAGATCGGCGACAAGCTGTCAACGCTTATGGGGCAGGACACCAATTTTGTGGAGGCATTTTCTTCTGTAGGCAAGGCCGTATCCGGCAGCGGCAAAGTGGGGGAGGCGCTCAATGATGCCTATGTGGCGGTATTCGGTCCTGCCTCCAACCAAAAGGCCGGTAATACGGCGGCCGCCGACAGCACATCGGTGGAACAGACGGCTTCCCACACCGACGGCACAACCGGCACTGACTAGCTGACAGTGCCGGTTGTGTATTCTCAGGAAAACCTGCCGGCCAATGTGCGCCTGACCCAGCAGATTCTGGGCTTTGCCTATACCTCGCCCGTTTTCGGCGTGTTGACATCCCCCTTCGGATTGCGGGAGATAACCACCGACAACTCCGAAAAATTCCATTATGGCGTGGATCTGGGTGTGGATCTGGGCACCGTCAATGACTGCTTCGCCGACGGCACCGTCACGGTGGTAGGGGAGAGCAGCGAGCTGGGCAGGTATCTGACAGTACAGCACGCGGGGGGAATTGTCACTCTCTACGGCCATTGCAGTCGGATACTGGCCTCCGCCGGTCAGACGGTGCGCCTGGGCGATCCCATTGCTGAAGCGGGCCAGACCGGCAACGCCACCGGCCCCCATCTTCATTTTGAAATTCACCTCAACACAACCTATCTGGACCCGATTTATTATGTCAAACTTACATAAAACTAAAATACGCGTGTCACCTGCCATCTTTTTACTGATGGCTCTCTTTGTGCTGTGCTCCTCGGAGGTGCTGCTGTGCGCCATTTTGCTGGCGGCTCTCTTCCATGAGCTGGGTCATTATTTAGTTCTTCGCCGCATTGGTGCTAAAATCGGTTCCCTTTATATCTCTGTTTTTGGGGCGGAGATCCGCATCGACAACCGCCGGCAGCTTTCCTATGGGGATGAAATGCTGGCGGCAGCGGCAGGCCCGGTGTGCAATCTGGTGTGGGCACTACTTTTTGCCTGGATAGGATGTAAAGCGGAAGTGCTTTATCTGTTCTCTGGGGCGCAGCTTGTGCTGGGTGTATTCAATCTGCTTCCGGTCAAACCGCTGGCCGGCGGCGCCCGCCGAGGGCGGCGGGGCGCAGTCGCCGGCTGCGGGAGCTGCGCGGCCGCCGGGCGCCGATGCGGCCCTGCGCCGGCTGGACCGCACCGGGC